>NZ_JADBQB010000004.1:0-542318 GCF_014895705.1 Enterobacter cloacae complex sp. P27C | reverse complement strand
TAAGTTTGATGCTCGTGAATTAAACTTCGTAATGAATTACGTATGTTCACTCAGAGACTTGGTATTCATTTTTCGTCCGAGGACGTTAAGAATCCATGTCACTTTGAGTGCCCACACAGATTGTCTGATAAATTGTTAAAGAGCAGTGCAACGCGGCTTTCGCTCACCGTTGCGAGGTGGCGTATATTACGCTTTCCTCTTTCAGAGTCAACCCGTTATTTCAGGATTTTTTCTCTTCAACCGACCGGGTTAACTGTGAAGTGATTCACATCCGCCGTGTCGATGGAGGCGCATTATAGGGAGCTGCCGAGGAATGACAAGCGGAAATATGCATTTTTATTTCGACCGCTCACCTTTTCGCCAAAAAGGCTATTTCTGATGCTTTTTTATCTCTTTTGGCAGCTCTGCCAGACTATTAATCACCCAATCCGCTGCACTTTCTGCTTCTGGCGTTACGGGCTTACCGGTACGCACTAATATTTTGGTACCCACTCCCGCCGCTGCGGCCGCCTGCATATCTTCCAGCTTATCGCCCACCATATAAGAAGCAGCCATATCAATGTGCAAGAACTCCTGCGCTGAGTTAAACATGCCCGGATGCGGTTTACGGCAGTCGCAGGTCTGACGATACTCTTCTACCGTTCCCTGCGGGTGGTGCGGGCAGTAGTAAATGCCATCAAGATCGACCCCGCGATCGGCCAGCGACCAGTCCATCCATTCCGTCAGCGTCTCAAACTGCGCTTCGGTGAACTTACCGCGCGCGATGCCGGACTGGTTCGTTACGACCACCAGCGCATAGCCCATCTCTTTTAGCTGGCGCATTGCCTCTATAACGCCGTCGATAAATTCGAATTCATCGATCTCATGCACATAACCGTGATCCACATTAATAGTGCCATCACGGTCGAGAAAAATTGCGGGTACTGATTTTGCCACCGGTTTGCTCCTGAAAAAGGCCTGTTGAGCTAGTATCTCATGAATCGCAGCGCAATAAAGTGCTCATCGTACAGAGTTGGATTGATTTAGACGTCTGGATGCCTTAACATCCGTTTTGTTTACGGTCATCACCCGTATCTGGCAGAAGAAAATGCCACGGCTAACTTACATACGATAAAAATAATCTAATGATTAAACTTTCCAATATCACCAAAGTGTTCCAGCAGGGGAACCGAACCATTCAGGCGCTGAACAACGTCAGCCTGCATGTTCCTGCTGGTCAAATTTATGGCGTCATTGGCGCATCGGGTGCGGGTAAAAGCACGCTGATCCGTTGTGTTAACCTGCTTGAGCGCCCAACCCAGGGCAGCGTAGAAGTTGGCGGTCAGGAACTTACCGCCCTTTCAGAAAAAGAACTCACCAAAGCGCGCCGTCAAATTGGCATGATCTTCCAGCACTTTAACCTGCTGGCTTCCCGCACGGTGTTCGGCAACGTCGCCTTACCGCTGGAGCTGGATAACACGCCGAAAGAAGAAGTGAAGCGTCGCGTTACCGAACTGCTCGACCTCGTGGGTCTGGGTGATAAGCATGATAGCTACCCGGCAAATCTTTCCGGTGGGCAGAAGCAGCGTGTTGCTATTGCCCGCGCGCTGGCCAGCAACCCAAAAGTACTGCTGTGCGACGAAGCTACCAGCGCACTGGATCCGGCCACCACGCGTTCTATTCTGGAACTGCTGAAGGACATTAACCGTCGCCTGGGCCTGACGATCCTCCTTATTACGCACGAGATGGACGTGGTGAAACGCATCTGCGACTGCGTGGCGGTCATTAGCAACGGTGAACTGATCGAGCAGGACACGGTAAGCGAAGTGTTTTCCCATCCGAAAACGCCGCTGGCGCAGCAGTTTATTCAGTCCACGCTGCATCTGGATATTCCAGAAGATTATCTGGAGCGTTTGAAAACCGAGGCAACGGCGGACAGCGTCCCGATGTTGCGTATGGAATTCACCGGTCAGTCCGTTGATGCCCCTCTGCTTTCCGAAACCGCACGTCGCTTTAACGTGAACAACAACATTATTAGCGCGCAGATGGATTACGCCGGTGGCGTGAAGTTCGGCATCATGCTGACGGAAATGCACGGCACTCAAGAAGAAACCCAGGCCGCAATCGCCTGGCTGCAAGAACATCATGTAAAAGTAGAGGTACTGGGTTATGTCTGAGCCGATGATGTGGCTACTGGTTCGCGGCGTTTGGGAAACGCTGGCAATGACCTTTGTATCGGGTTTCTTTGGTTTTGTGATTGGCCTGCCGGTAGGCGTACTGCTGTACGTGACGCGTCCGGGTCAAATCATTGAGAACGCGAAGCTCTACCGTACGCTCTCCGCGCTGGTGAATATCTTCCGCTCCATCCCGTTTATTATTCTGCTGGTGTGGATGATTCCGTTTACCCGGGTGATCGTCGGCACATCGATTGGTCTGCAGGCGGCTATCGTTCCGCTGACCGTAGGCGCTGCGCCGTTTATCGCCCGTATGGTGGAGAACGCCCTGCTGGAGATCCCAACCGGTTTGATTGAAGCTTCTCGTGCAATGGGGGCAACACCTATGCAGATCGTCCGCAAGGTTCTGCTGCCTGAAGCACTGCCGGGCCTGGTGAACGCGGCAACGATTACGCTTATTACTCTGGTAGGGTATTCCGCGATGGGCGGTGCAGTTGGCGCTGGCGGTTTAGGACAGATTGGTTATCAGTACGGCTATATTGGATATAACGCTACCGTGATGAATACCGTTCTGGTATTGCTGGTTGTTCTGGTTTACTTAATCCAGTTCTCTGGCGATCGCATCGTCCGGGCTGTTACTCACAAATAACGTTACACACAACACAAACTCGACGAGTTAAGGATAAAACATGGCGTTTAAATTAAAGACCTTTGCAGCAGTAGGCGCGCTGATTGGCTCTCTGGCACTGGTGGGTTGCGGTCAGGACGAAAAAGATCCAAACCATATTAAAGTGGGCGTTATCGTAGGTGCAGAACAGCAGGTTGCTGAAGTTGCTCAGAAAGTGGCGAAAGAAAAATACGGTCTGGACGTTGAGCTCGTAACCTTCAACGATTACGTTCTGCCGAACGAAGCGCTGAGCAAAGGCGATATCGACGCCAACGCCTTCCAGCATAAGCCATACCTGGATCAGCAGATCAAAGATCGCGGCTATAAGCTGGTTGGCGTGGGTAACACCTTCGTCTACCCGATTGCAGGCTACTCCAAGAAAATTAAATCGCTGGACGAACTGCAGCCGGGTTCTCAGGTAGCCGTGCCTAACGATCCAACCAACCTCGGACGCTCCCTGCTGCTGCTGCAGAAAGTGGGCCTGATCAAACTGAAAGACGGCGTTGGCCTGCTGCCAACCGTTCTGGATGTCACCGAGAACCCGAAAAATCTGAAAATTGTTGAACTGGAAGCACCGCAGCTGCCGCGTTCTCTGGACGATGCGCAGATTGCCCTGGCCGTTATCAACACCACTTACGCCAGCCAGATTGGCCTGACGCCAGCGAAAGACGGTATCTTCGTTGAAGATAAAGACTCTCCGTACGTTAACCTGATCGTGACTCGCGAAGATAACAAAGACGCGGAAAACGTGAAGAAGTTCGTCCAGGCCTATCAGTCAGACGAAGTTTACCAGGAAGCCAACAAAGTGTTTAACGGCGGCGCTGTTAAAGGCTGGTAATCTCACCTCAGTGTAATATCATCAGGACGGGCTTATGCCCGTCTTGTCATTTGTGCAGTCACCTGATTCAATATCTGACGTTTTGATTATCCATTGAGGAATTATTATGCGTGCTTTACCGATCTGTCTTTTAGCACTCATGCTGAGCGGCTGTTCTATGCTAAGCAGATCTCCTGTTGAACCCGTTCAAAGCACGGCAACCCCGCCAAAAACAGAGCCTGCAAAACCGAAAGTGGTTCGCCCTGCGCCGGTTCGCATTATCACCAAGGCTGACGAACTGGTCGGCAAACCGTTCCGTGAACTGGGTGAAGTGAGCGGTGAATCCTGTCAGGCAACCAATCAGGACTCTCCACCGAATATCCCGACTGCGCGTAAACGCATGCAGATTAACGCCGCAAAAATGAAAGCTAACGCGGTGCTGCTGCACAGCTGCGAAGTCACCAGCGGCACGCCGGGCTGCTACCGTCAGGCGGTTTGCATCGGTTCTGCGCTGAACATTACGGCGAAATGAGTGCATTTCAGTTTGAGCAAATAGGCGTTATCCACTCTCCGTATAAAGAGAAGTTCGCCGTGCCCCGCCAGCCCGGTCTGGTCACCAGCGGCAGCGGCGAGCTTCATCTTCAGGCACCTTATAACCAGGCCGATGCGGTACGCGGGCTCGAGTCTTTCAGTCACTTATGGGTGGTATTTGTTTTTCACCAGACAATGGAAGGCGGCTGGCGTCCCACCGTGCGTCCCCCGCGCCTGGGCGGAAATGCGAGAATGGGCGTGTTTGCGACTCGTTCGACCTTCCGCCCCAATCCGATCGGGATGTCGCTGGTTGAACTGAAAGGCATACGTTGCCAGAAGGATCAGGTCATCCTTGAGCTGGGCAGCCTGGACCTGGTTGACGGCACGCCGGTTATCGACATTAAACCCTATTTGCCTTTCGCCGAATCCCTCCCGGATGCGCGCGCAAGCTACGCTCAGGACGCACCGCAGGCGGATATGCCAGTCTCGTTTACGCCTGAGATAGCCTTACAGCTGAGTCAGCTGGAGAAACGCTATCCTCGCTTACGGCATTTCATCACTGAAGTTCTGGCACAGGACCCCCGTCCGGCCTACCGTAAAGAAGAGGAAGCAGGAAAGACGTACGCCGTCTGGCTGCTGGATTTTAACGTGCGCTGGCGCGTCACTGGGGCAGGTTTCGAAGTGTTTGCCCTTGAACCCAGGTAATTTTGTTCTCCTCTCTTTTGGCATCTTTGCCACACTGGTAAACTAAACCACTTTTTTTGTGTCAGGCTGGCGTTTCAGCCTGTTCCAATCGTCGAAATGGAACCGTAACAACATGCGTACTAGCCAATATCTGCTCTCCACTCTGAAGGAGACACCTGCCGACGCCGAAGTGATCAGCCATCAGCTGATGCTGCGCGCCGGGATGATCCGCAAGCTGGCCTCCGGGTTATACACCTGGCTGCCGACCGGCGTGCGCGTCCTGAAAAAAGTCGAAAACATCGTGCGTGAAGAGATGAACAACGCCGGTGCTATCGAGGTGTCCATGCCCGTGGTTCAGCCCGCTGACCTGTGGCAGGAGAGCGGTCGTTGGGAGCAATATGGCCCAGAACTGCTGCGCTTCGTCGATCGCGGCGAGCGTCCGTTCGTTCTCGGTCCAACGCATGAAGAAGTCATTACCGATCTGATTCGTAACGAGCTGAGCTCTTACAAACAGCTGCCGCTGAACTTCTTCCAGATCCAGACCAAGTTCCGTGACGAAGTGCGCCCACGTTTCGGCGTGATGCGCTCTCGCGAATTCCTGATGAAAGATGCCTACTCTTTCCATACGTCACAGGAATCGCTGCAAGAGACCTACGACAAAATGTACGAGGCTTACAGCAAAATCTTCTCCCGCATGGGTCTGGATTTCCGCGCTGTGCAGGCTGATACCGGCTCCATCGGCGGTAGCGCGTCCCATGAATTCCAGGTTCTGGCGCAGAGCGGTGAAGACGATGTGATCTTCTCTGACTCTTCAGACTACGCGGCAAACATCGAATTTGCAGAAGCGCTGGCACCAAAAGAACCTCGCGGCGCGGCAACGCAAGAGATGACGCTGGTTGATACGCCAAATGCGAAAACCATCGCCGAGCTGGTTGAGCAGTTCAGTCTGCCAGTCGAAAAAACCGTGAAAACGCTGCTGGTGAAATCCACCGAAGGCAGCGCTTACCCGCTGGTTGCCCTGCTGGTGCGTGGCGATCATGAACTGAACGAAGTGAAAGCCGAAAAGCTGCCGCAGGTCGCCAGCCCGCTGACGTTCGCCACGGAAGCGGAAATCCGCGCCGTCGTGAATGCCGGCCCAGGCTCTCTCGGTCCGGTGAATATGCCGGTTCCTGTCGTTATTGACCGCACGGTTGCTGCAATGAGCGACTTCTCCGCGGGTGCTAACATCGACGGTAAACATTACTTCGGCATTAACTGGGATCGCGACGTGGCGACGCCAGAAGTGGCAGACATCCGTAACGTGGTTGCAGGCGACCCAAGCCCGGACGGCCAGGGTACGCTGATGATCAAGCGCGGTATCGAAGTGGGCCACATCTTCCAGCTGGGTGATAAATACTCTCGTGCGCTGAACGCCGCCGTTCAGGGTGAAGATGGCCGTAACCAGATCCTGACCATGGGCTGCTACGGTATCGGGGTAACGCGCGTGGTGGCTGCGGCCATCGAGCAGAACTACGACGAGCGCGGCATCGTCTGGCCGGACAACATCGCGCCGTTCCAGGTGGCCATTCTGCCAATGAACATGCACAAGTCTTACCGCGTGCAGGAGCTGGCCGAGAAGCTGTACGCCGAGCTGCGCGCTCAGGGTATCGAAGTGCTGATGGATGACCGTAAAGAGCGTCCGGGCGTGATGTTTGCCGATATGGAACTGATCGGTATCCCGCACACCGTCGTCATCGGCGACCGTAACCTCGACAGCGATGAGATTGAATACAAATACCGTCGCAGCGGCGAAAAACAGATGATCAAGACCGGCGATATTCTTGATTACCTGGTGAAAGCCATCAAAGGCTAAACAAAAAACCCCGCTCTGGCGGGGTTTTTTAATGGCTCAACGTCAATTTACTTACTGTTACAGTCTTTACCCGCGACAAACTTCGCGTCTTTATCTGCCACCAGCGTTTTCACCATCTCCCCGCTATCCGGGTTTGGCTCCAGCGTAAAGTGGCCATCAACCGTCAGCAATACCGGCTTGCTGTCATTGCCGCGCGCCACGGCGTAATCACGTTCAAGCTGCGCATTGTTTGCCACGCTGACTTTCTTACCGGTAGCGCAGTCGGTAAAGATCGCCGCATCCGCCATATAGAAATACATCCCCCGCATCGCCATTGGCGTGGCTGGCAGCGCCGCTTTCACCGGCGTCAGCGTGTAGTTGAGCTGGGATTCAATCGGATTGCCTTCCCGGTCGAGCATTTCCATGTTCTCACCTTTAGGGCGGAACCAGGTTTTGTCACCGGAGGTATCCGTCAGGACCAGCTTCTCCGCCGTACGCGCCCATGTCCCGTAGGTGGCAAATGAAGAGGGTTCTTTCGCGCCCTGGTAGCGCTGGTTCATCACCCAGGTACCGTCTTTTTGCAGGAACAGTGACGTTTCAATGCCTTCGCAGTCCGCGCAAGGCAATACGCCGAGCCAGCTCTGCTGCATTGGCTTTAACTCTTCATTCTGCGCTGGCTGCAAAACCTGCGTTTCAGAACGGTTGTTACACCCGAAAAGCGCAAACAATGTACTCACTGCCAGCGCTGAAAATAATGCTTTTTTCACAATGAATTCCTTATGAAAATTGTGTTCCCTTTCGTCACTCCATCGGGCGACGAACTTTACCGCGTAATGCTTTCACTGTGGATTTTTGGGCTTTCGAGGACAGCCGACGCTCTTTCGATGCGCGGGTTGGCCGTGTTGCCCGGCGGCTTTTTTGTACTGCCGTTAACTCTTTGATGACCGCCACCAGCCTGGCTAGCGCCGCTTCCCGGTTTAATTCCTGGCTGCGGTACTCCTGGGCTTTGATCACAATCACGCCATCGCTGGTGATCAAGTGATGGCTGGCGGCAAGCAGGCTTTCTTTATAATACTCTGGCAGGCTTGAGGCCCGAATGTCAAAACGCAAATGGATAGCCGTCGACGCCTTGTTGACGTGCTGCCCGCCCGCGCCCTGAGCACGGATGGCGGCGATCTCCAGCTCGCTATCAGGGATACTGACGCTTCGGGACAAGACGATCATGGCGCAGGCTGCCAGGCTGTCAGATGAATTTCCAGATTATTCTGAGAATCAGAAAGCCAGACGGCTCCGTCCTGAATCGTTGCCTGCAGCGCCATCGTCCGGCTGGCGAACTCGCTCAGCTGCGCCAGCTGTTCATCATCCAGATACCAGACGGCGAGATTTTTAAACTGCGCGCATTTATTCTTATTTTGCTGCCACCAAATCTCCGCCGCGCGCTGGTTATAGGCGAATAACGCCACTTCCGCAGACTGAGTACACGCCTTTTTAATCCTGCGCTCATCCGGCAGACCGAGTTCAATCCATAAATCGATCCCCAGATGGTCGTTGCGCAGCCAGGCTTCAGGCTCGTCTTCCGCGCTTAACCCACGGGTAAACTGCAGACGTTCATCAGCATACTTAATCCACGCCAGCAGGCGCAGCATCATACGCTCCTGTGTTTCGGAGGGGTGGCGTGCCAGCGTAAGCGACGCGTCCAGAAACTGGTTGCGATCAAGATCGGCCACGTTGACCACTGCTTTATAAATTGTCGCTTTCAGCGCCATGAGAGAACTCCATTCGAATCAGCCGCACATTGTAGCGAAAAAGGAGGCAAAAGGCTGTTACGGAGTAATAAATACACCGCTATCAAGGCGCTGATATTGCTTAGATGAGTATGGTATAGTCACCTTGCTAAACCGAGTTTATCTTCGTAGGCTTAATGATATCTCACAGTAAGTCAGTGCGCTGGCGGGAGGGGATGTGAATAATTATTGTGAGTTAATTCGCAAACGGTATGCGGAAATCGCCAGCGGAGATCTGGGGTATGTCCCGGACGCGTTGGGCTGTGTATTGAAGGTGCTTAATGAAGTGGCCTCTGATGAGAGCCTTTCAGAGTCGGTCAGGGAAAAAGCAGCGTATGCTGCGGCGAATTTACTGGTGAGCGATTATGTCGATGAATGATACTTATCAACCCATCAATTGTGATGACTATGACAACCTCGAACTCGCCTGCCAGCATCATTTAATACTGACGCTGGAGCTAAAAGATGGCGAAGTGTTGAAGGCGAAGGCCAGCGATCTGCTTTCTCGCAAGAATGTGGAATACCTGGTCGTGGAAGATGCCGGTGCGACGCGCGAGCTGCGTCTGGACAAAATAGCCAGCTTCAGCCACCCGCAAATCGGCACCGTCGTGGTGAGCGAATCCTGATGACACTGACGGGCAGCCGGGCTGCCCGTTACGCTTTCCGCCACTCGAAGCTGGCCCCCTCTTCTGTCCACCCCTCTTCCGTGATGAACACCCCTGCAGCAGCAATCAGCGTTTCACCGTAGAACAGCAGCGGCGTGGTGTCGCGCAGCCACGGCGGCACGTTGTACTCCTGCCATATCTTTTTCAGCTTCCGTCCCCCGTTGCGTCCGACGATATGCAGCAAGCCGCCAGCCTTAAAGCGCACGCTGACGGGTTCTCCGGGTTTTGGCAGACGCACATGACCAGTCGGCATCAGAGAGACACTCCCCGCGTCCCGGGGCAATATCAGCGGTGCCTCTGGGGAGGTCCAGTGAAGCACCACATCGGTCAGCGAGGGGGAGTATTTTACCCACCAGAGTTTGCCTTTATAACGTCTGACCTCATATCCACTCAGGTGTACGCAGGGGGAAGCATCTTCCCGCGCCTGCGCGACTTCGTCCCAGATACGGCTCAGCATTGCCCGCGACGGCATCGCAGCATGATGAGTGGCGAGCCAGCGACGTAACAGCGCGGCCCGACGCGCCTGGCTTATCGCCTCCAGAGGTGCAATTGCCAGCGCTCCGTCTTCTGAAATGAGGTCAGCCAGCTCCTCGCTGAGTAACTCATCCAGCAGGCTTTCCTGTTCGGCACACAGCATGGCGCTTCTTGCCGTCGCGTCGGCGAAATGCGGCCAGCGCTCACTTAAAAGCGGGAGGACGCACAGACGCAGGAAGTTACGATCGTAGCTGTCGTCCTGGTTGCTCTCATCTTCTATCCAGCTCAGCTGATGTTCCCGCGCCCAGGCTTCCAGCGACGCGCGTGTCTCGCCAAGCAACGGACGCAGTAACGTTGTACCGGCAAACTCAGAACGCTCAGGCATGGCTGAAAGCCCTGCCGGTCCGCTGCCCCGCTTAAGCGCCAGCAGAAAGGTTTCACACTGATCGTCCAGGTGCTGGGCCGTGACCAGGGCTTCTCCTGTACGCAATGCCCCGGCAAAGGCGGCATAGCGAGCTTTACGCGCCTGCGCCTCAATACCCAATCCTTCATCAGCAAGCGTGACGCGCTCAACGATGAGCGGGATAGCCCACGCCTCACACAAGGCTTCACAGTGCGCCACCCAATCCTCTGCATGGCGGCTTAGTCCGTGGTGGATATGTATAGCCCGAAGCTGGACGCCAGGGTCCCGGTCACGCCAGAGCTTAAGGCGATGCAGCAACACGGTGGAATCCAGGCCACCGCTAAACCCCACCAGCAGCTGGCGGTACGGTGAAACGGCTTGTGCGATAGCAGGTAAGGTCATAGGAAATTACACATAAAAAATGCCCGAACTGAGCGGGCATTATCACACAGGACAAACATTACTGCTGGTAAAGCTCCAGCGGCAGGCCGTCCGGATCGTTGAAAAAGGTGAAACGCTTATCGGTAAACGGATCGACGCGAATCGCCTCGCACGTCACGCCGTGCGCTTCCAGGTGTTTTACTGCGCTATCAAGGTCATCAACGCTGAAAGCCAGATGACGCAGTCCGCAGGCTTCCGGACGGGACGGACGCGAAGGCGGGAAAGGAAAAGAGAACAGCTCAATCACATACTGCCCGTTTAGCGCGAGATCGCCCTTCCAGGAGTCACGCTCCTCGCGGTAGGCCTCGCTCATGAGCGTAAAGCCAAGAATGTCGCAGTAGAAGGCCTTACTTTTCGCGTAATCGGTGGCGATGATCGCAATATGGTGAACCGCTTTTAAACCCAGCATAGCTTCTCCTTTTTATGATGCCTGAACGTTACAACCGAAAACCCACACCTGGCAAGCGGTCACCTTTATTTTAGGACTCGCACCCAGTAAACGCCGTTTTCGTCGCGCTTAGCGCCGTGAATATCCGTTTCAAAGCCTGGATAGTGACGTCCTACCGAACAGAGCATCAGCAGGAAATCGAGCACCGCCCGGCTCTCCTCGGTGATCATCTCACCCGGCATCAGCAGCGGCACGCCCGGCGGATACGGCAGGATCATGTTGGCCGATACCCGCCCGACCAGGTTTTCCAGCTCAACGGTTTCGACTTCGCCTTTCACCTGCCGCTGCCAGGCCTTGTGCGGCGTCAGCTTCATATCAGGCAGGACGTCAAACGCCTGGAGCATCAGGCGCGGCAGATCGTGCTGGCGGATCAGTCGGTGGATACCCTGAGCCAGATCCTGAATGCGCATGTTGCGGTAAAAGTCAGGATCTTCCGCGTAGAGATCCGGCAGCATGTTCTTCACCCGCAGGTTCAGATCGTAGGCGCGCTTGAACTCCATCAGCCCGCGGAGCAAACCCATCGCCCGTGTTTTATCGATCCCGATGCTGAACAGGAACAGCAGATTGTAAGGACCGGTCTTCTCCACCACCACGCCGCGCTCGTCAAGGAACTTCGCCACCAGCGCGGCGGGGATCCCCTCCTCGCCCATTACGCCCTGTTCGTCCATCCCCGGCGTCAGGATCGTCACCTTCACAGGATCGAGAAACATGTGGTCCGCATCGGCATCCCGGAAGCCGTGCCAGCTCTCTCCCGGCGCGACGGGCCAGCACTCCGCCTCGTCGATCTCTTCCGGCTGCCAGATATCGAAGAACCAGCCGTCGGCCTCATCCTTCAGCCGCTGGACCTCTTTACGGAAATGCAGCGCCCGTTCCACCGAGCGGTTAATCAGGCGTTTACCCGGATTGCCGCGCAGCATCGCCGCCGCCGTCTCGATAGAGGCCACCAGCGGATAGCTCGGTGAGGTGGTGGTGTGCATCATAAAGGCTTCATTAAACGTATCCTCGTCGTACTCGCCTTTAATATGGATTAACGAAGCCTGCGAAAACGCGGCCAGCATTTTGTGCGTCGACTGCGTTTCGAAAAAGACCTTGCCCGGCACGCGCTCGCCGCTCATCCCGCTTTTGCCCGAGTAAATCGGGTGGAAGTTGGTATAGGGCACCCACGCGGAATCGAAGTGGATCGACGGTACGTCCAGCGTCTGCTTGATCCAGTTCGTGTTATACAGCAGACCGTCATAGGTGGAGTTGGTGATTACCGCATGGACAGGCCAGCTTGCGTCGGGGATCGCCGCAACCTTACTTTCGATGGCCTGGTGCGTGAACTCCCGGCGCGGAATGCCGCCGAGGATACCGAGCGCGTTACGCGTGGGTGACAGCCAGATCGGGACGACGTCGCTCATCATCAGCAGGTGCGCCAGCGATTTATGGCAGTTACGGTCAATCAGCAACGTGCTTCCGGTTGGCGCGGCGTACATTCCGACGATTTTGTTCGAGGTCGAGGTGCCGTTGGTCACCATATAGCTCTGCTCGGCGCCAAAGGTGCGGGCGATATACTCTTCGGCTTCAAGATGTGGCCCGGTGTGATCCAGCAGAGAACCCAGTTCTGTCACTGAAATCGACACGTCTGCTTTCAGGGTGTTGCCGCCGAAGAAATCGTAGAACAGGCACCCCACCGGGCTTTTTTGATAGGCCGTTCCGGCCATGTGTCCCGGCGTACAGAAGGTGTATTTCCCCTCTTTCACATAGGTGAAAAGCGCACGCGTAAACGGCGGCGTGATGTTATCAAGGTATTCACCGGTGTACTGCTGAATGCGGGTCGCAATGTCCTCGGCCACGCCGAGCGCGTATTCGAAGAACCACAGCGCCATGCGCATATCGTGCGCGCTGACGTCCATGGTCGAATGAGTGTTGATAAAGGCGTAGAGCGGAAGGTATTCATTCAGCCTGTTGATCTCGCTGCACAGCTCCATGTCGTATTCGTCCCAGTCGAATATCACGCCACAGATGCGCGGATTATGTTCGATAAATTTCAGCAGATCGGCGCTGTTTTGCGGCCAGATTAGCTGATATCCGCGTGCTTTAAGGGCTTGCTCCAGCTCCTTGATGGGCTCGTCTTTATAAAAGACGCCGTGTGGCCCCATGATGGCAATGATGTTCATGGTTTACCTCCTTGAAAAACATCAGATAAGCATAGTTAAGGTAAACGGCAGGTATAAAAAAAGCCGCAACAATGTGCGGCTTTTCAGATAATTGTGAAGCTTACGCGTAACCGTAGGTCATCAAACGCTGGTAACGACGGTTGAGCAGGTCTTCTTTGCTCAGGACGTCCAGATCGGCCAGGTCGGCCAGCAGCTGTGCTTTCAGGGAAGCAGCCATCACTTCCGGCTTACGATGCGCGCCGCCCAGCGGTTCCGGGATAACGGTGTCGATCAGCTTCAGCTCTTTCAGACGCGGCGCAATGATGCCCATCGCTTCCGCGGCCAGCGGCGCTTTGTCGGCGCTTTTCCACAGAATGGACGCACAACCTTCCGGGGAGATAACGGAATAGGTGCTGTACTGCAGCATATTCACTTTATCGCCCACGCCAATCGCCAGCGCACCGCCGGAACCACCCTCACCGATAACGGTACAGATGACCGGAACCTTCAGGCGAGACATCTCGCGCAGGTTGCGTGCGATAGCTTCAGACTGGCCGCGCTCTTCCGCGCCTACGCCTGGGTATGCACCCGGGGTGTCGATGAAGGTGATGATTGGCATGTTGAAACGCTCAGCCATCTCCATCAGACGCAGGGCCTTACGATAGCCTTCTGGTGCTGGCATACCGAAGTTACGACGGATCTTCTCTTTGGTTTCACGGCCTTTCTGGTGACCAATGATCATCACCGGGCGTCCGTCCAGACGCGCGATACCGCCAACGATAGCTTTATCGTCAGCGTATGCGCGGTCGCCTGCCAGTTCGTCAAATTCGTCAAACGCCAGGCGGACATAATCCAGGGTGTACGGACGCTGTGGATGACGCGCCAGCTGCGCGATCTGCCATGCGCCGAGATCGGCAAAGATTTTGCGCGTCAGCTCTACGCTTTTTTCGCGCAGACGATGCACTTCTTCGTCGATGTTAATATCCAGTTTTTCATCCTGACGGCTTACCGCTGTCAGAGAATCGATTTTCGCTTCCAGCTCAGCAATCGGCTGTTCGAAATCAAGGAAATTCAGACTCATAGTATTCCTGTATTAGTCAAACTCCAGTTCCACCTGCTCCGAACCAATGAGGCCACGGAGATCGTTCAGTAAACGATCGCTCGGAGAGACACGCCACGTTGCACCAAAGCGCAACCGCGCACGTGCATCCGCCCTCTGATAGTAGAGATGTACTGGAATGGTCCCCGAGCGGTGGGGTTCCAGAGACTGACGGAGTCGGTTTAAAAGCTGGTCATCAATTTGCCTGTCCGTCAGCGAGATAGCAAGCCCGCGAGCATATTTTTCCCGGGCTTCGTCAATGTCCATCACTTCGCGGGCGGTCATTTTAAGCCCCCCGCTGAAGTCATCAAAGCTGACCTGTCCGCTGACGATAAGTATGCGGTCTTTTTCCAGCAATTGCTGGTATTTATCCAGCGCGTCGGTGAACAGCATCACCTCCAGACGCCCGGAACGGTCATCTAACGTACAGATGCCGATACGATTGCCGCGCTTGGTGACCATTACCCTTGCAGCAATCACGAGCCCCGCAGCCGTGGTGATCTTACCACGTTCTGTCGGATGCATGTCTTTGAGCCTGTGGCCGCCGACATAGCGCTCAATTTCTTTAAGATACTGGTTGATCGGGTGACCCGTCAGGTACAGACCTAACGTTTCCCGCTCTCCATCCAGCACCACCTGTTCTGGCCACGGCTGGCAGTTGGAATAGGACTGCTCGATCTGCTCTGGCTCTTCCGCCAGCACGCCGAACATATCCGCCTGTCCAATGGCTTCCGCTTTTGCATGCTGATCTGCAGCTTTAAGCGCATCGCCGAGCGAGTTCATCAGCGCGGCACGGTGTGGCCCCAGCCTGTCAAACGCGCCAGACATGATCAGTTTTTCCAGCACGCGGCGGTTCAGTTTTTTGGTATCGGTACGGGCGCACAGATCGAACAGCTCACGGAAGTAGCCGCCGTTATTACGCGCTTCGATGATCGCCTCGATCGGCCCCTCACCCACGCCTTTTATCGCGCCGATCCCGTAGACGATCTCCCCGTCATCGTTAACGTGGAAATGGTACAGACCCGAGTTAATATCCGGCGGCAGGATCTTCAGCCCCATGCGCCAGCACTCGTCCACCAGGCCAACCACCTTTTCAGTGTTGTCCATATCGGCGGTCATTACCGCCGCCATAAACTCAGCGGGATAGTGGGCCTTGAGCCACAGCGTTTGATACGAAACCAAAGCATAGGCGGCGGAGTGAGATTTGTTAAATCCGTACCCGGCGAATTTCTCCACCAGGTCGAAGATTTTCATCGCCAGTTCGCCATCGACGCCGTTTTTCTTCGCCCCATCTTCAAAGATGGAGCGCTGCTTGGCCATCTCTTCCGGCTTTTTCTTACCCATCGCACGACGCAGCATGTCCGCGCCGCCAAGGGTATAGCCGGAAAGCACCTGGGCGATCTGCATGACCTGTTCCTGATACAGGATGATGCCGTAGGTCGGCTCCAGCACCGGTTTCAGGCTTTCATGCTGCCACTGCACGTCCGGGTAGGAAATCTCTTCGCGCCCGTGTTTACGGTCGATAAAGTTATCCACCATCCCTGACTGCAGCGGGCCCGGACGGAACAGGGCCACCAGCGCGATCATATCTTCGAAGCAGTCGGGCTGCAGGCGTTTAATCAGATCTTTCATGCCGCGGGATTCAAGCTGGAAGACGGCTGTCGTCTCCGAGCGCTGCAGCATGTCGAAACTTTTCTTGTCATCCAGCGGGATGGCCGCAATATCCAGCGGCGGCTCGCCGTTCTTCTCGCGGCGGGCGTTGATCATCTCCAGCGCCCAGTTGATGATGGTCAGCGTGCGCAGGCCGAGGAAGTCGAACTTCACCAGCCCGGCGTATTCCACGTCGTTTTTATCGAACTGGGTGACCGGGTGCTGGCCCGCTTCGTCACAGTAGAGCGGCGCAAAGTCGGTGATTTTGGTCGGGGCGATAACCACGCCCCCCGCATGCTTACCGGCGTTACGCGTCACGCCTTCCAGCTTGCGCGCCATGTCGATCAGCGCTTTTACCTCTTCATCAGCTTCGTAGATTTCCGGCAGCTGAGGTTCGGCTTCAAAGGCTTTTGCCAGCGTCATGCCCGGATCGGGCGGCACCAGCTTTGAAATACGATCGACAAAACCGTACGGGTGGCCCAGCACGCGGCCCACGTCGCGGATAACCGCTTTCGCCGCCATGGTACCGAAGGTAATGATCTGCGAAACCGCGTCACGACCGTACATATCGGCCACGTGCTCAATCACCTGGTCGCGTTTTTCCATGCAGAAGTCGACGTCGAAGTCGGGCATGGAAACACGTTCCGGGTTAAGGAAACGTTCGAACAGCAGGTCAAATTCCAGCGGATCGAGGTCGGTAATTTTCAGCGCATACGCCACCAGTGAGCCCGCACCCGAGCCACGGCCTGGACCTACCGGCACGCCGTTATCCTTCGACCACTGGATAAACTCCATTACAATCAGGAAGTAGCCCGGGAAGCCCATCTGGTTAATCACCTGGAGTTCAATATCCAGGCGTTCGTCATACTCCGGACGACGTTTTTTACGCTCTTCTTCATCCGGGAACAGGAATTCGAGACGCTCTTCCAGACCTTCTTTCGATTTCATGACCAGGAAATCTTCCGTGGTCATGTCCCCGGTCGGGAACTGCGGCAGGAAGTATTCGCCGAGGCGCACGGTCACGTTACAACGCTTGGCAATCTCTACGCTGTTTTCCAGCGCTTCCGGAATGTCAGAGAAGAGCTCGCACATCTCCTCTTCGCTGCGCATATACTGCTGCGATGAGTAGTTCCGCGGACGCTTTGGATCGTCGAGAGTGAAGCCATCGTGGATAGCGACACGAATTTCATGCGCGTCAAAATCGCCGGACTCCAGGAAACGCACGTCATTCGTTGCCACCACGGGCAAGCCGCGCTCTTCTGCCAGCGCGACAGCAGCGTGCAGATAGTTCTCTTCATCCTGGCGGCCGGTGCGAATCAGCTCCAGATAGTAACGATTCGGGAAGTACTCTTCATAGAACGAGACGCACTGATCCACCAGCGCGCTGTTACCGCGCAGCAGGGATTTACCGACATCGCCCATGCGGCCGCCGGAGATCAGCAGCAGCCCTTCGTTCAGCTCAGCCAGCCATTCCCTGTCAATCCACGGCCCCAGCGCCCCATAACCGCGCTGATAGGCTTTTGAGATAAGCAGAGTGAGGTTTTGGTAACCCGTATTGTTCATCGCCAACACGGAGATTTGCGTCAGTTCATCGCCGATGAGATCGCTCTGCACATGGAAATCCGCACCGACGATAGGCTTCATCCCCGCGCCATGCGCCGTCCCG
Source organism: Enterobacter cloacae complex sp. P27C (assembly GCF_014895705.1). Taxonomy (NCBI): domain Bacteria; kingdom Pseudomonadati; phylum Pseudomonadota; class Gammaproteobacteria; order Enterobacterales; family Enterobacteriaceae; genus Enterobacter; species Enterobacter cloacae complex sp. P27C. The sequence goes on along the minus strand of NZ_JADBQB010000004.1, from coordinate 524,867 downwards.
TAGAACTTAACCAGGCCGCACAGGTTGGTAAAATCGGTGATCGCCAGCGCAGGCATGCCAAGCGAGGCCGCCTTTTTTACCAGCGGCCCGGTCTTTGCCAGCCCATCGATCATGGAGTAGTCGCTATGCACCCGCAGGTGTACGAAACGTGGTTCAGCCATCTTCAGATCCCGCGTTACTTAATTGCTTGCGTCTTGATTCAGGACACCAGTCCCAGCGCGCGCTTCACCGGGCCAAAGCTGCGCCGATGATGTTCAGTTGCGCCATGTTCAGCCAGCTTTTCCAGATGGAAAGCCGTTGGATATCCCTTATGCTGGGCGAAACCATACGCGGGATAAGTGAGGTCCAGCGCGGCCATTTCGGCGTCGCGCGTCACTTTGGCAATAATAGAAGCTGCACTGATCTCTGCGACGCGGCTGTCGCCTTTAACGACGGCCATCGAAGGCATCGGCAGCGCCGGGCAACGGTTACCGTCGATCAGCACATATTCAGGCACAACCTTCAGGCCAGCAACGGCTCGCTGCATTGCCAGCATCGTGGCGTGCAGAATATTCAGATCGTCGATTTCATTCGGCTCTGCGCGCCCGACGCTCCACGCCAGCGCCTTCTCTTTAATTTCATCGAACAGCGCCAGGCGGCGCTTCTCACTGAGTTTTTTTGAGTCGTTCAGACCCATAATCGGGCGCGTTGGATCGAGGATCACCGCCGCGGTCACCACGGCACCGACCAACGGGCCGCGCCCGACTTCATCCACTCCGGCAACGAGGTGCGTGTGGGGATAAGTAAATTCCATCATTTTGCTAACTCCAGCACTGCATCAGCCGCCTGCTCATCAGCATTACAGCGGATCTGCTGATGCAGTTCACGGAAAGTATCGTGCATCTGGTGGCTGGTCTTGCCGTTGGCCAGCAGCGGCAGCAGGGCATCCGCAAGCGCCTGCGGCTGGCACTCATCCTGCAACAGCTCTTTCACCAGCTCGCGTCCGGCAAGCAGGTTTGGCAGGGAGACATAATCCGTTTTCACCAGACGTTTTGCCAGCCAGAAGGTAAACGGCTTCATGCGATAACCGACCACCATCGGGCACTTCGCCAGCATACACTCCAGCGCTGCCGTGCCGGAAGCCAGCAGTGCGGCATCGCTTGCATACATGGCTTCCCGCCCTTTCCCGTCGAGAAGACGAACGTGAAGATCCGGGGCAACGTCGGCTTTGATACGCTCGAACTGCTCGCGGCGTTTGGCATTCACCAGCGGCACAACCACTTCAAGATCGGGCCAGGTCTGGCGAAGAATTTGCGCGGTCTTCAGGAAATCAGCGCTCAGCATCTCGACCTCTGCGCCACGGCTGCCCGGCAGCAGCGCCAGACAGTGCACATCATGCGGGATACCCAGCACGTCGCGCGCCGCGTTTTTATCCGGATCCAGCGGCATCGCATCCGCCATGGTATGACCGATAAAACGGCACGGAACATTAAATCTGTCATAAAACGCTTTTTCGAAAGGCAGGAAAGCCAGCACCAGGTTGGTGGACCGTCCGATTTTGAAAACGCGTTTCTGTCGCCACGCCCACACGGACGGACTGACATAGTGAATGGTTTTGATGCCCTGCTTTTTCAGATTACCTTCGAGGGTAATGTTGAAATCAGGTGCATCGATACCGACAAACACATCGGGTTTGAGTTCGGTAAAGCGGCGGGTGAGATCGGCACGAATATGCAGCAGGCGTCGCAGGCGCCCCAGCACCTCGACGATGCCCATCACGGCCAGCTCTTCCATTTCATACCAGGCTTCACAGCCTTCGGCCTGCATCAGCGGGCCAGCCACGCCAACAAAGCGAGCATTGGGTACGCGCGCCTTAAGCGCCCGGATGAGACCTGCACCAAGAATATCGCCGGAGGTTTCTCCGGCGACCAGGGCTATCGTAAGCGGACGACTGTCGACCATTAACGAATCAGACCCCTCGTGGAACGGTCAAAGAATTCAATGAACGCGTTCACTTCAGGATGCTTATTCGCCAGCTCGGCAATTTCCGGCTTCGCCTCTTCCAGCGTTTTACCGCTACGGTACAGCAGCTTGTACGCGTTGCGGATAGCAGTAATCGCTTCGCGGCTAAAGCCACGACGCTTGAGGCCTTCGATGTTCACGCCAAACGGCGTGGCATGGTTGCCCTGCGCAATCACATACGGCGGGACGTCCTGCGCCACACCGGAGCATCCGCCGACCATCACGTGTGCACCAATGATGCAGAACTGATGGACTGCGGTCATGCCGCCAATAATTGCGAAGTCATCAACCGATACGTGTCCTGCCAGCGTTGCGTTGTTGGCAAGAATACAGCGATCGCCCACGGTGCAGTCGTGCGCAATGTGCGCATTCACCATGAACAGGTTGTCGCTGCCCACCTTCGTCAACCCACCACCCTGCACTGTTCCACGATGAATGGTGACGCTTTCGCGAATACGGTTACGATCGCCAATTTCCAGACGGGTCGACTCACCAGCATATTTCAGATCCTGGTTAACTTCGCCGATGGAAGCGAACTGATAGATCTCGTTATTGCAGCCAATGGTCGTGTGACCATTCACGACAACGTGAGATTTCAGTACTGTACCCTCACCAATTTCGACATGGGGTCCAACAATACAGAACGGGCCAATGTGGACGTTTGCGCCAATGATGGCACCGGTTTCCACAATAGCGGTAGGATGAATAAAGGCGGATTTATCAATCACGTATCAGGACTCCCGGCTACGAGCACACATCATCGTCGCTTCGCAAACAACTTTGCCGTCAACCAGCGCTACGCCTTTGAAGCGAGTCAGGCCACGACGCGTTTTTTCAAAAGTGACTTCCATGATCATCTGATCACCAGGCACGACAGGACGCTTGAAGCGTGCTTCATCAATACCTGCGAAGTAATACAGTTCACCCGGCTCCAGCTTACCGACGCTTTTAAACGCCAGAATACCGGTAGCCTGAGCCATCGCTTCCAGAATCAACACACCCGGGAAGATAGGCTTACCCGGGAAGTGTCCCTGGAAGAACGGCTCATTCACGGAAACATTTTTCACTGCGCGCAGAAAACGACCTTCTTCAAAATCCAGCACACGGTCTACCAGCAAAAACGGGTAGCGGTGCGGCAGAAGTTCTAAAATCTCTTCAATATGCAGAGTATGAGTGTCAGTAGTCAAAATACTCTTCCTGTCAAAATGTACTGATAACAATAATAACACGGCCTGCCGGTTTATTAGAAAGCCGACAGGCCGGGAAAGATAGCGTTAAACGGGTGACGTTTAGTCTTGTTGATCGATCTTACGCTCAAGAGACTTGAGTCGCTTGCTCATATCATCAATGTTCATCACCAGAGCTGCTGTTTTACGCCATACCTTGTTGGGTTGCAGCGGAATACCGGAGGAATAGACGCCAGGTTCAGTGATAGGACGCATTACCATACCCATACCCGTCACCGTCACCTTGTCGCATATTTCCATATGGCCATTAATCACGCTCGCGCCGCCAATCATGCAGTAACGACCAATTTTCAGGCTGCCCGCCATGATGACGCCCCCCGCAACCGCGGTATTGTCGCCAATCACAACGTTATGCGCAATCTGGCACTGGTTATCGATGATAACACCATTGCCAATGATAGTGTCGTCGAGTGCACCACGATCGATCGTGGTACAGGCCCCGATCTCCACGCGATCGCCAATAATAACGCGACCAAGCTGCGGGATCTTAACCCAGTTACCGCGATCGTTCGCGTAACCAAAGCCATCAGAACCAATCACGGTACTGGACTGGACGAGGCAATTTTCGCCGATTTCAACTTCATGATAAACGGACACATTGGCCCATAAACGGGTGCCAGCGCCGATTTTCGTATTTTTCCCAACGAAGCATCCGGGGCCAATGACGACGTTATCGCCCAGCTCAACGCCAGATTCAATAACCGCATTCGCGCCAACGGCCACGTTGTTACCCAGCTTAGCCGTCGGATCAATCGCTGCACTGGCAGCAATGTTCTGCGCCGGCTGCGGCGTGGTATCAAGAATTTGAGCCATGCGTGCATACGTCAGGTAGGGATTTTTCACTACCAGCGCGCTTCCAGTGGCAAAAGGAAGATCGTCCTGCGTCAGAACAACAGCTGACGCCTGGCATTGAGCCAGTTGTTCACGGTACTTAGGGCTTACCATGAAGGTAATCGTGCCAGCTTTAGCAGATTGCATGGACGCAACAGCGGTGATGACGATATCGCCATCACCGTGTAATTCTGCATCCAACTGCTGAGCTAAATCAGCCAGTCGAATTGAAGGCATTACTTATTTAACCTGTTTCAGAACATCAGCGGTGATGTCTTTAACATCGCTGCTGTTGAAAGCAACGGCATTCGCATCAACAACCAGATCGATGCTCTGATCGGCAGCAACTGCTTTAACAGCAGTCTGAATGCGAGTCACCAGCTTGCCACGCTCTTCGTTAGAACGACGCTGACGATCCTGCTCGAAAGCCTGCGCTTTCTGGGAGAAGGTCTGGCGCTGAGCCATAACGTCTTTTTCCAGTTTGCTGCGATCGCTTGCTTTCATGGTAGAACCATCACGCTGCAGACGCTGCATTTTGGACTGAAGATCGCCTTCCATACGCTGCAGTTCGCTCGCACGGCCTTTGAATTCGTTTTCCAGAGTCGCAGAAACACCTGTTTTCTGAGCGACCTGCTGGAACAAATTACCCATGTTGACGATTGCGATTTTGTCTGCTGCCTGAGCAGAAGTTGCCATCGCTAAACCGAGACCTGCAGCTAATAACCACTTTTTCACAATTAACTCCTTACCATCCCATTGGCACCAGAAGGTACCGTTCTTTGCGTGGCAAGGCGACCGTTTTACCGATCGCCGGTTGTCAGCGCTACACTGCCAACGCATTCCATTGCAGCGGATTATTACCAGGTTTTACCAATGTTAAACTGGAATTGCTCCGCTTTGTCTCCATCGTATTTCTTAAACGGCTGGGCGTAGGAGAAGACCAACGGCCCCAGCGGTGACATCCATTGTAATGCGATACCGGCAGACATGCGAATATTGCCCGGATCGCTATAGTCTGGAACGCCAGCCGCGCGCATCTGGGCAGTATTCTCCCAGTTGGTATCCCACACCGTACCCGCATCCCAGAAGAAGGACGTACGTACGGAGTTCGCGTATTTATCACTGATAAATGGCGTTGGGGTGATGAACTCCAGGCTGGCCACGGCCATGGCGTTACCGCCTACCGCATCATCAGAGCTACATACTTGTTTTGGATCACGGCTTGCGCAGTTATCTTCATCATTACCGCCGTAATAAACCGCTTTCGGACCAATGTTGTTAGACTGGAAGCCACGCACGGTGCTTGAACCACCCGCGTAGAAGTTCTCATAGAACGGCAACTCTTTACTGCCGATACCGTCACCATAGCCCCAACGGGTACGACCCAGCACCACCCACTTGTGATCGTCATCAATCGGGAAGTAGGACGCGGTATCCAGCGTCACCTTGTAGAACTCGTTATCGGAACCAGGAATGGTCACCTTACCGTTCAGGTTAACGCGAGAGCCTTCCGTTGGGAAGAAACCGCGGTCAAGACGGTTGTAGGTCCAGCCATAGTTGAAGGTGAAGTCATCTGCAGCAAAACCGTTGTCATCGCTGGAGGTACTCGCCGACTGGCCGATGGAATCCAGATAACGCCACATCGCCACCTGCGGCTGCATGTTGGACAGGTCGTTATGTACGTAACCTAAGCCCGCTCGCAGGGTGTTGTATTCGTTAACCGGGAAGCCAAGCGTTCCGTCCACACCGTAACTTTTGTTGGTGTAGGAAGACAGATCTGCATCATCCGCTTTAAAGTCGTTATAGAAGATACGACCGCCCAGGCTCACACCGTCAACGGTGAAGTATGGGTTGGTAACGGAGAACTCAGAGTAGGTCTGGTAGTCGTTTTTGGTACCGTTAATACCAACAGAGTAACCCGTACCCAGCCAGTTATCCTGCTGGACGCCTACCTGGAAACTCACGCCGCTTTCCGTGCCGTAGCCCACGCCGAAGTTAAAGCTACCGGTGTTACGCTCTTTCACTTTATAAACGACATCAACCTGATCCGGGCTGCCCGGTACACGCTGAGTTTCAGTATCTACGGTTTCAAAATAGCCCAGACGGTTCAGACGCTCTTTACCCTGGTCGACCAGGTCGCTGCCCAGCCACGCCCCTTCCATCTGACGCATTTCACGACGCAGAACGGAGTCTTTAGAGGTGTCGTTACCGACGAAGCGGATCTTACGCACGTAGAAACGGTTACCCGCATCAACGTTAACGTGCAGCTTAACGGTTTTATCCGCATCGTTGATTTCCGGCTGAGTTTGTACGCGCGGATAGGCATAACCATAGCGGCCGAGCAGCTTCTTAATGCTGTCTTCCATTTTGGTGACTTTGGATCCGCTGTACAGATCGCCCGGCTGAATTTTGGTCAGCGATTCGATCTCAGCAGAATGCCCCGCCAGGTTACCACTCACTTCAACACCAGAAAGCTTGTACTGATCGCCTTCAGTAATGTTAACCGTAATGTAGATACCTTTCTTGTCCGGAGTCAGACTGACCTGAGTCGAGTCGATGTTGAAGCGGGCATAACCGCGATCCAGATAGTAGCTGCGCAGGGTTTCAAGGTCGCCCGCCAGCTTCTGTTTCTGGTATTTACGATCGCCAACCACGTTCCACCACGGCACTTCATCGCGCAGCTGGAAGGTCGAGATCAGTTCGTCGGTGCTGAACGCGTGGTTACCCACGATGTTGATCTGCTGGATCTTCGCAGAAACACCTTCCTGGAAGACCAGCTTCAGGTCAACACGGTTACGCGGGAGCGGAGTGACAACCGCTTTCACGCTGGCGCTGTATTTACCGACGCTGTAGTAGAAGTCTTCCAGACCTTTTTCAATGTCTGAAAGGGTTGTGCGGTCCAGAGATTCACCCACACGAACACCCGATGCTTCAAGGTTTTGCTTGAGCATGTCATCTTTCACCGACTTGTTGCCGGAGAAAGTGATACTGGCGATCGTTGGACGTTCTTTTACCTGTACCAGCAGCGTATCACCATCGCGCAGGACGCGGACGTCCTCGAAGTTGCCGGTGGCAAACAGAGCACGGATGGTGTTACTGATATCTTCATCATTAACCGTATCGCCGGGGCGCACAGGCATACTGAGGAGGGCCGCACCAACGGCGACACGCTGAAGGCCTTCGAAATGAATATCTTTCACTACGAACCCGTCAGCACCGTATACGGTGGCGCTGCTAAACAGCAGCGACGCTATGAGCAACTTTTTCATCGCCATCGTTATTATGCGTTCTTCCTAACTAACTCTCTTACAACCGAGAGAAATCATTGAAAAGTGCAAGCCCCATTAACAGCACCAGCAAAATCGAGCCAATGCGATAACTAAAGTCTTGAACTCGCTCGGATACCGGCCCGCCTTTTAGCTTTTCAATCGCTAAAAACAGCAGATGACCCCCGTCTAAAACGGGAAGCGGGAACAGGTTGATAATCCCAAGGTTCACGCTAATAAGCGCGAGGAACATGAGATAGTAAATCACCCCGAACTCCGCTGACATCCCAGCCCCCTGAGCAATCGAGATTGGCCCACTGAGGTTGTTCAGTTTCACATCACCGGTTATCAATTTCCCCAACATGTTGACCGTCAGCTTCATCAGTTGCCATGTTTTATCCGTGGCTTCAAGAATGGCGCTGAACGGCCCATACTGGCGTATTGTCTTGTACTCATCTGGCAGCGGGATCACTTTTGGCACAACGCCTGCAAACCCTTCTGCCTTTTTGCCGACCGACTTCGTATCCGGGATCAGCGTCAGCGAAAGCGGACTGCCTTGCCTTTCAACTTCCAGCGCGAGGGACGTCCCCGGATTATCGCGCACCAGAGTAACAAAGGTCATCCACTCTGTTAATGGTTGACCATCGACTTTAACGATCCTGTCGCCAGCTTGCAAACCCGCTTTGCTCGCCGCCGAATTTGCCTGTACTTCGGCTAATACCGGCTCAATCTGCGCGCCGCGGGGACGAATGCCCAGCGCAGCGACGGGATCCTCTTTGTCTGGCTCGAAACGCCAGTGGCGTAAATCCAGTACTTTGTCCTGACGCGCGTCTGACCCAAACGGCGATACGCTGATAGTTGTCTGCGGATCGCCAATTTTGGCTACCAGCTGCAGTCGCACGGCATCCCAATCAGGGGTTTCGATGCCATCAATCGCTTTAAGTTCCATCCCGGAGGTAATTTGCGCACTCGCCGCGATGGAGTCAGGGGCAATATCCCCCACTACCGGACGCACGCCAGGGACGCCGATGATAAACACCAGCCAGTAAGCGAAAATCGCAAAGATGAAGTTGGCTACCGGTCCGGCAGCGATGATAGCGGCGCGTTGTCCAACGGTTTTGTTATTAAACGCACTGTGTCGCAGTTCGGGAGCGACAGGCTCAACACGTTCGTCGAGCATTTTGACGTAGCCGCCAAGCGGGATAAGGGCGATGACAAATTCCGTGCCGTGACGGTCGGTGCGCGTCCAGAGTGATTTGCCAAAACCAATGGAGAATCGCTCTACCCGCACACCACAACGGCGAGCAACCCAGAAATGGCCAAATTCATGCACGGTAATCAGTACACCCAGTGCAACAATGAATGCCGCCAGATTCCAGAGAATGCTCAGCATAAAACCTTCCGTTAAATCGTCCCGAATACCAGTAAAAGCAGGCAAGCAAATACTGGAACAGCCGCTGTCAGGCTGTCAATGCGATCCAGTATACCGCCATGCCCTGGAATAAGATGTCCGCTGTCCTTAATCCCTGCTTCACGCTTAAACATACTTTCGGTTAAATCACCGAGCACTGAGGCAAGTGCAGCAAAAATCGAGCACACCAGCAGTATTGATGGTGCCACGGCCAGATCTGCCCAGACGCCATAGCCCCAGGAGATGATCGCTGCCGTAAACAAGCCGCCGATGAAGCCTTGCCAGGTTTTCCCCGGCGAAACTTTTGGTGCCAGCTTATGTTTGCCAAACAGTTTACCAAACATATAGGCCCCGGAGTCAGCCCCCCAGACGAGAATCATCACATAAAGCAGCCAGATCGCACCGCTGTAGTGATTTTCGTCATAGTGCCAGGCGCGCAGCGCGACCATGCCCCAGAAAAACGGAACAATGGTGAGCAAACCAAAAATCAGTCGCAGCACTTTTGAATGACGCCAGATTGCGGCCGAACCTGGATAAAAAAGCACCAGTAACAGCGCAACAACCCACCAGGCCAACGACATCCACAAGGAGCCGGCAACCAGCGGTTGATGAATATCATGGTGATATTCAGGCAACGTAAACAGCATTATGGCCAGGATAAAGCCACAGAGTACCGCAAGCCATACTCGCTGGCTGCGCGAGGTAAAGCCGCTAAACTGTCCCCATTCCCACGCGGCAAGCATGCACACTACCAGCGTGACAATGGCGAATCCCACCGGGGGCAGTAAAAACAGCGCCGCAATGACAATGGGTATTAAAACAAAAGCGGAAATCAGGCGATACTTCAGCAAAAGCTACCCCCATCAGGCTTTGTCGCCACCTGGCTCGGTGCCGCCGAAACGACGCTCTCGATTGGCAAAGGCATGCAGCGCACCTTCAAAGTCTTGTTCATCAAAATCGGGCCAGAGAACATCTGTAAAGTAAAGTTCAGCATAGGCAATTTGCCATATCAGAAAGTTACTTATGCGATGTTCCCCCCCTGTCCTAATTACCAAATCCACAGGTGCCAGTTCATTCATGCAGATTTGCTTGCTCAGCGCCTCTTCATCAATCTGGTCGGGTCTCAACAGCCCTTCCTGAACCTGTTCGGCCAGATGCCGAACGCCCTGGATAATATCCCAGCGTCCACCGTAATTCGCCGCAACGTTGAGCGTCAGACCGGTATTATTTTCCGTCAGCGCTTCTGCTTTACGAATCCGCTCCTGCAAACGTGAGTTAAAACGACTGGTATCGCCAATGATGCGCAGGCGAACGTTGTGGCGGTGCAGGCTTTTTACTTCGCTGTCTAGCGCCCACACGAACAATTCCATCAACGCAGTCACTTCCTGCGGAGGTCGATTCCAGTTTTCACTGCTAAAAGCATAGAGCGTTAACGCATCAATGCCGTTATTGGCGGCAAAAGAGACGGCGCGGCGAACAGATTTCGCTCCCGCTTTATGCCCAAAGGCTCGTATTTTCCCTTGTCTTTTCGCCCAGCGCCCGTTGCCATCCATAATGATTGCTACATGACGGCAGCCATGAGCTGGCAAGTTTTCGCTTATTGGTTGATTCGCAGACAACATAACGCGTTTTTTGTCCCTGAAAGGATTTAACGGTACTCAGGAATACTTAAGCCTGTACATAAAAAAGCCGTGTCAAACCACGGCTTACCTGACCACATAAAGTCAAATTCCTGCGATCAGGTGGCGCAGACTATATCACTGAAGCCCAACGCTAACAAATAGCACGACCACTAGTGCTTGCTTTATCACCAGCTTGCGAGACGTGTCACCTGTTTACGCGCAATATCACGAGCAGCTGTATCCACCGCCAGCACCTCTTCCACGCTTTGTGGCTCACGCAAATCAATCATTTCCAGTACCGATAAATTTAAGGTCGCGATATCGGTAAAACGGATCTGCTGATTCAGAAATGCGTCAACGGTAATTTCATTGGCTGCATTCAGTGCCGTCGTCGCCGCCTGCCCCTGGTCAAAGGCGTTCATTGCAAGCTTCAGACAAGGATAACGATCGTAGTCTGGTTCACTGAACGTCAGAGAACTGAGCTTACAGAAATCAAGCGGCTTCACGCCGGATTTCACCCGGTTCGGCCATGCCATTGAATGGGCAATAGGCGTACGCATATCTGGCTCGCCGAGCTGTGCCAGCACGCTGCCATCCTGATAGCGCACCATCGAGTGAATCACCGACTGCGGGTGGATCAGTACTTCCATCTGTTTCGCCGACGCATTAAACAGCCAGCGCGCTTCAATGTATTCCAGACCTTTGTTCATCATGGTGGCAGAATCCACGGAGATTTTACGCCCCATTGACCAGTTCGGATGACGGCACGCCTGATCCGGCGTCATTGCGCGCAGTTCAGACAGTGGCGTTTCACGGAACGGGCCACCAGACCCGGTAAGCAGAATCGACACAACGCCATTCTGCTCCAGGTCAGCGTACCCCAGGTTCTGTTGAAAAGGTTGCGGTAAACTCTGAAAAATGGCGTTATGCTCGCTGTCGACCGGTAAAAGACGCGCCCCGCGCTGTTTTACCGCGTCCATAAACAGACGTCCGCAGGTCACCAGCGACTCTTTATTGGCGAGCAAAACATCTTTACCGGCATCGATCGCAGCAAGAGTCGGCAGCAGCCCGGCCGCGCCGACAATGGCCGCCATAACCTGGTCCACCTCATCCAGCGCCGCCATCTCGCAGGCCGCCTGCTGGCCACTCAGCACCTCGGTTCGGCTGCCCTTCTCACGCAGTTGGGCTTTTAGCAGGCGCGTGCTCTCTTCGTCATCCATCACCGCATAGCGGGGCATAAACTCCAGGCACTGCTCGACCATACGCTGCACATTCTTACCGGCCACCAGCGCTGTCACGGTGTAAAGTTCAGGATTATGGCGGACGACGTCGAGGGTACTGCAACCAATGGAACCGGTTGAGCCGAGGAGTGTTAAATGCTTCATGAGATGCCCGAAAAAAGTTAGACCAGATAAAAGCAAAACGCCGCCAGCAAGACCCGAAGTCCCTCTGAACGGCGTTTATCAGTGTACGACAGAAATCAGAACTGCATCAGTTCCGCTTCTTTTTCTGCCAGCGCCGCATCAATTTTCTTGATGGCAGCGTCGGTCATTTTCTGAATGTCGTCCTGAGAACGACGATCGTCATCTTCGCTGATCTCTTTTTCTTTCAGCAGTGCTTTCACTTTATCGTTCGCATCGCGACGCACGTTACGCACGGAGACACGACCCTGCTCAGCTTCACCGCGAACCACTTTGATGAGATCTTTACGACGCTCTTCCGTCAGCGGAGGCAGCGGAACGCGGATGTCAGCACCCGCTGAGCTTGGGTTCAGACCCAGGTCAGAAGCCATGATCGCTTTCTCAACGGCCGGGCTCATAGAGCGATCGAAGACGTTGATTTTCAGCGTACGGGTATCTTCAACCGTCACGCTCGCAAGCTGACGCAGAGGGGTTGGCGTACCGTAGTATTCTACGATGATGCCATCCAGCAGGCTTGGGGAAGCACGGCCAGTACGGATTTTGCTGATTTGGTTTTTGAACGCTTCTACGCATTTGTCCATGCGTACTTCAGCATCTTTTCTGATGTCGTTAATCACGTTACGAATCCTTGAAAACTTGTCTCAGGCAGACTATCCGCCAGCACAGCGCTACAGGTGTGCTAAGTATAGTCGCGTTTAATTCATGACAACGCCAAAGGCGCGTCCAGGTAAGATACCACTACAAAGTAAAGCGGAATCTTACCTGTATTTATCGTCGACGGAAATTATTCCGTGATCAAAGTGCCTTCTTTTTCGCCCATGACTACGCGACGCAGTGCGCCAGGCTTGTTCATGTTGAAGACACGGATCGGCAGTTTGTGGTCGCGAGCCAGCGTGAAGGCGGCAAGATCCATCACTTTCAGCTCTTTATCCAGCACTTCGCTGTAGCTCAGCTGATCGTACATGGTCGCAGAAGGATCTTTTGCCGGGTCGGCAGTAAACACGCCGTCTACTTTGGTCGCTTTCAGCACCACGTCGGCTTCAATTTCGATACCGCGCAGGCAGGCAGCGGAATCGGTGGTAAAGAACGGGTTACCCGTACCGGCGGAGAGGATCACCACGCGGTTGTTGCGCAGCAGGCTGATGGCCTCTGCCCAGCTGTAATTATCGCAAACGCCATTCAGGGGAATCGCGGACATCAGGCGGGCATTCACGTAGGCGCGATGGAGCGCATCACGCATTGCCAGGCCATTCATCACGGTTGCCAGCATACCCATGTGGTCGCCCACAACGCGGTTCATCCCCGCTTTCGCCAGACCAGCACCACGGAAAAGGTTGCCACCGCCAATGACCACGCCAACCTGGATACCCAGTTCGACCAGTTCTTTGATTTCCTGTGCCATGCGATCAAGGATGCTTGCGTCAATACCGAAGCCTTCCGATCCCTGCAGCGCTTCGCCACTCAGCTTAAGCAGAATGCGTTTGTACACGGGTTTTGCATTGGTAGCCATGTTTCTTTCCTGAGACTGTCAACGATTAAGATGGGAGTTAATTCTGGCGACATAATATGCCGCAAATCAGCACGGCGATACTGGAGCCTGTCTGATTTCCTGTGACGGGTGACAAAAAGAAGCCGCCCTCAGGCGGCTCCTTTTCAATCATTAAGACTGCTTGGACATTGCAGCAACTTCTGCTGCGAAGTCAGTCTCAACTTTCTCGATGCCTTCGCCCACTTCGAAGCGGATGAAGCCAGTTACGTCAGCGTTGTGCTCTTTCAGCAGCTGAGCAACAGACTTACTTGGATCCATAACGAAAGGCTGGCCAGTCAGAGAAACTTCGCCGGTGAATTTCTTCATGCGGCCTTCAACCATTTTCTCTGCGATTTCTTTTGGCTTACCAGACTGCATCGCGATGTCCAGCTGAACCTGGTACTCTTTCTCTACCACTTCAGCAGACACGTCTTCTGGCTTAACGAATTCTGGTTTGCTTGCAGCGATGTGCATTGCCAGCTGTTTAACCAGCTCTTCGTCAGCGCCTTTAGCCGCAACCAGAACACCGATACGTGCGCCGTGCTGGTAAGAACCCAGTACTTCGCCTTCCAGGGAAGATACGCGACGGATGTTGATGTTCTCACCGATTTTAGCAACCAGCGCAACACGTTCTTCTTCGAACTGTGCTTTCAGAACTTCAACGTCAGTGATTTTGCCAGCAACAGCTGCGTCCAGAACTTTGTTCGCAAATGCCTGGAAACCGCCATCTTTAGCAACGAAGTCAGTCTGGCAGTTAACTTCCAGAATGATGCCGTAGGTGCCGTCGATTTTAGTGATGATCACGCCGTCAGCAGCAACGTTGCCTGCTTTCTTAGCTGCTTTGATCGCACCGGATTTACGCATGTTTTCGATTGCCAGCTCGATGTCGCCGTTCGCTTCAGTCAGCGCTTTTTTGCAATCCATCATGCCTGCGCCAGTACGCTCGCGCAGCTCTTTTACCAGGGATGCGGTAATTTCAGCCATTCTTAAATCCTCGGGAGATGTGAACTGCCCGGCCGGAGGCCAAACAGTGTAAATTGAAAAAAGGGGCCGATAATGGGCCCCTATTCATACACGGTACTAATAAGGGGTAAAACCTTATTATTCAGCTTCTACGAAGCTTTCTTCCGCCTGAGAAGCCAGATCCTGGGAACGGCCTTCACGAACGGTAGCAGCTACAGCGCTCAGGTACAGGCTAACAGCACGGATTGCGTCGTCGTTACCCGGGATAACGAAGTCAACACCGTCCGGATCGGAGTTGGTATCAACGATAGCGAATACCGGGATACCCAGGTTGTTAGCTTCTTTGATAGCGATGTGCTCGTGGTCTGCATCGATTACGAACAGCGCGTCTGGCAGGCCGCCCATATCTTTGATACCGCCCAGGCTGTTTTCCAGCTTGTCCAGTTCACGAGTGCGCATCAGCGCTTCTTTCTTAGTCAGCTTGTCGAAAGTACCGTCCTGAGACTGGGTTTCCAGATCTTTCAGGCGCTTGATGGACTGACGAACAGTTTTCCAGTTGGTCAGCATGCCGCCCAACCAGCGATGGTTCACGAAGAACTGGTCGCAGCTGTTAGCAGCATCTTTCACAGCTTCGCTTGCAGCGCGCTTAGTACCAACGAACAGAATCTTACCTTTACGGGAAGAGATCTTGTTCAGCTCAGCCAGGGCTTCGTTGAACATTGGTACAGTTTTCTCAAGGTTGATGATGTGAACTTTGTTACGCGCGCCGAAGATGAAAGGCTTCATTTTCGGGTTCCAGTAACGGGTCTGGTGACCAAAGTGAACACCAGCCTTGAGCATGTCGCGCATGGAAACAGTTGCCATGTTTTAAAACCTCTATATTGAAAGTTGGGGTTATGCCTCCACGTATCCCATATTACCGACCCCGAAGGGCACCCCGGAATATGTGCCGATACGTGTGTGTTGTTACACAAAGTGAGATTTGTCGCTTCCGTCCAGCCTGTGTATCTGAGATGGATCGGAAGTCCGGCGCGCTTTATACCACAAAACACGACCAGAAACCAACAGTTGTTGGCGGAGTGTGCTGTTAATGATTCTCAATTTGGCACGGGGCGTGCCTGACTGATACCATTGACGACACTTAGACTAGTATTGTCGAAAAAATCGACACCGATGGACAGATTACATGGCTATCTCTATTAAGACACCTGAAGAAATTGAAAAGATGCGCGTCGCCGGTCGTCTGGCCGCGGAAGTGCTGGAAATGATCGAGCCGTTCGTGAAGCCGGGCGTCAGCACCGGCGAACTGGATCGCATCTGTAATGACTATATCGTTAACGAGCAGCACGCGGTTTCCGCCTGTCTCGGCTACCACGGTTTCCCGAAATCCGTCTGCATCTCTATTAATGAAGTGGTTTGCCACGGTATTCCGGACGACGAAAAACTGCTGAAAGATGGCGATATCGTCAATATCGACGTGACCGTCATTAAAGACGAGTACCACGGTGACACCTCGAAGATGTTCATCGTTGGCAAACCAACGATTCTGGGCGAGCGTCTGTGCAAAGTGACGCAAGAGAGCCTGTACCTGGCGCTGAAAATGGTTAAGCCGGGTATTCGCCTGCGCACTCTCGGTGCCGCAATTCAGAAATTCGTGGAAGCGGAAGGTTTCTCCGTGGTGCGCGAATACTGCGGTCACGGCATTGGCCGCGTCTTCCATGAAGAGCCGCAGGTGCTGCACTATGATGCTGATGACGGCGGCGTGGTGCTGCAAAAAGGTATGACCTTTACCATTGAGCCAATGGTCAACGCGGGTGACTACCGCATCCGTACCATGAAAGACGGCTGGACGGTGAAAACCAAAGACAGAAGCTTGTCTGCCCAGTACGAGCATACTATTGTGGTAACGGACAACGGCTGCGAAATTATGACGTTGCGCAAGGATGACACCATCCCGGCGATACTGACGAACATTGAGTGATAAGAAGCCGGCAAATGCCGGCTTTTTTAATGGCGATAGCTTTTTCTTATGGGTGGCGCACGATGAGTAATCTATTACCCGAACAGTATGCTAACACAGCACTTCCCACCCTCCCCGACCAGCCCGATAACCCGGGCGTCTGGCCGCCGCACGAGCTGACCTGCGCGCACATAAAAGCCCATATGGATGTTTTCCACCGCTGGCTGGGCAGCGCGTTCGACGCCGGCGTCTCTGCCGAGCAGCTCATCGAAGCGCGCACCGAATTTATCGACCAGCTCCTGCAGCGTCTGTGGATCGACTACGGTTTCGGGCAGGTGAGCGACGTCGCGCTGGTTGCCGTCGGGGGCTATGGCCGCGGGGAGCTGCATCCGCTTTCCGATATCGACCTGCTGATCCTGAGCCGCAAAAAGCTGCCGGACGAACAGGCGCAGAAAATAGGCGAGCTGCTGACTCTGCTGTGGGACGTCAAGCTTGAAGTGGGCCACAGCGTGCGCACCCTGGAAGAGTGTCTGCTGGAGGGGCTCTCGGACCTGACCGTCGCCACCAACCTGATTGAAACCCGCCTGCTGATTGGCGACGTCGCGCTGTTTCTGGAGCTGCAAAAGCATATTTTCAGCGACGGCTTCTGGCCATCCGAGAAATTCTTCGCCGCCAAGGTCGAGGAGCAAAACCAGCGCCACCAGCGCTACCACGGCACCAGCTATAATCTTGAACCCGATATTAAAAGCAGCCCCGGCGGCCTGCGCGACATTCACACGTTACAGTGGGTCGCCCGTCGCCACTTTGGCGCCACCTCGATGGACGAGATGGTCGGCTTTGGCTTCCTGACCGAGGCCGAGCGTAACGAGCTGAACGAGTGTCTGCACCTGCTGTGGCGCATCCGTTTTGCCCTGCATCTGGAAGTTACCCGCTACGATAACCGCCTGCTGTTTGACCGTCAGCTCAGCGTAGCGCAGCGGCTGAACTATCAGGGCGAAGGCAACGAGCCGGTTGAGCAGATGATGAAGGATTTCTTCCGCGTGACCCGCCGGGTCACCGAGCTGAACCAGATGCTGTTGCAGCTGTTCGACGAGGCCATTCTGGCCCTGACTGCCGACGAAAAGCCGCGCCCGATTGACGATGAATTCCAGCTGCGCGGCACGCTGATCGATCTGCGCGACGAAACGCTGTTTATCCGTGAGCCGGAAGCGATCCTGCGGATGTTCTACACCATGGTGCGCAACAGCACCATCACCGGGATCTACTCCACCACCCTGCGCCATCTGCGCCACGCGCGCCGCCATCTGACGCAGCCTTTGTGTTACATCCCGGAAGCGCGCTCGCTGTTCCTGAGCATGCTCCGCCATCCGGGTGCCGTTAGCCGCGGGCTGCTGCCGATGCACCGCCACAGCGTGCTGTGGGCCTATATGCCGCAGTGGTCACACATCGTTGGGCAGATGCAGTTCGATCTGTTCCACGCCTACACGGTGGATGAACACACCATCCGCGTGATGCTCAAGCTGGAAAGCTTTGCCAAAGAAGAGACGCGCTCCCGCCACCCGCTGTGCGTGGAGCTGTGGCCGCGCCTGACCCATCCGGAACTGATCCTGATTGCCGCCCTGTTCCACGACATCGCCAAGGGCCGCGGCGGCGATCACTCGGTGCTGGGCGCGCAGGACGTGCTGAAATTTGCCGAACTGCACGGTCTCAACTCGCGCGAAACGCAGCTGGTCGCCTGGCTGGTGCGCCATCACCTGCTGATGTCGGTTACCGCACAGCGTCGCGATATTCAGGACCCTGAGGTTATTAAGCAGTTCGCCGAAGAAGTTCAAACGGAAAACCGTCTGCGCTATCTGGTCTGCCTGACGGTGGCCGATATTTGCGCCACCAACGAGACCCTGTGGAACAGCTGGAAGCAGAGCCTGCTGCGCGAGCTGTACTTCGCCACCGAAAAACAGCTGCGACGCGGGATGCAAAACACCCCGGACATGCGCGAGCGCGTGCGTCATCACCAGCTGCAGGCGCTGGCGCTGCTGCGGATGGATAACATTGATGAAGAAGCGCTGCATCAGATTTGGGCCCGCTGCCGTGCCAACTATTTTGTGCGCCACAGCCCAAACCAGCTTGCCTGGCACGCGCGGCACCTGCTGAAGCACGATCTGTCTCAACCGATGATCCTGCTGAGCCCGCAGGCCACGCGCGGCGGAACGGAGATATTCATCTGGAGCCCGGACCGGCCTTATCTGTTTGCTGCCGTCTGCGCCGAGCTGGACAGGCGTAACCTGAGCGTTCACGACGCGCAGATTTTTACCACCCGCGACGGCATGGCGATGGATACTTTTATCGTGCTGGAGCCGGACGGCAGCCCGCTGTCCTCGGACAGGCATGAAGGGATACGCTTCGGTCTGGAGCAGGCGATCACGCAGCGCAGCTGGCAGCCACCGCAGCCGCGCCGTCAGCCGGCGAAACTGCGTCATTTTACTGTCGATACCGAGGTCAACTTCCTGCCGACCCACACCGACCGTAAATCGTTCCTGGAGCTGATCGCGCTCGACCAGCCAGGGCTGCTTGCCCGCGTCGGCCAGGTTTTTGCCGATCTGGGAATTTCGCTTCATGGGGCCCGAATTACAACCATTGGCGAGCGAGTAGAAGATTTATTTATAATCGCCACCGCCGACCGGCGTGCCCTTAATAATGACCTGCAGCTTGAAGTGCAACAACGGTTGACAGCAGCCCTCAATCCAAACGATAAAGGGTGACGTGTTTTTTAGTAAAATGGAAAGAGTAAACAATGCAGCAGTTACAGAACGTTATTGAGTCCGCTTTTGAGCGTCGCGCCGAGATCACTCCGGCAAATGTGGATACCGTGACCCGTGAAGCGGTAAACCAGGTTATTTCCCTGCTGGATTCCGGCGCCCTGCGCGTGGCAGAAAAAATCGACGGTCAGTGGGTCACTCATCAATGGCTGAAGAAGGCCGTGCTGCTCTCTTTCCGCATCAACGATAACCAGGTTATCGACGGAGCAGAAAGCCGCTACTTCGATAAAGTGCCAATGAAATTCGCGGATTACGACGAAGCGCGTTTCCAGAAAGAAGGCTTCCGCGTAGTCCCACCAGCGGCAGTTCGTCAGGGCGCATTCATCGCACGTAACACCGTGCTGATGCCATCCTATGTGAACATCGGTGCGTACGTTGACGAAGGCACCATGGTCGATACCTGGGCAACCGTCGGTTCCTGCGCGCAGATCGGTAAAAACGTTCACCTGTCCGGCGGCGTCGGCATCGGTGGCGTTCTGGAGCCACTGCAGGCTAACCCGACCATCATCGAAGACAACTGCTTCATCGGCGCGCGTTCAGAAGTGGTTGAAGGCGTGATCGTGGAAGAAGGCTCCGTGATCTCCATGGGCGTTTACATCGGCCAGAGCACCCGCATTTACGATCGCGAAACCGGCGAAGTGCACTACGGTCGCGTTCCGGCGGGCTCCGTGGTCGTTTCCGGTAACCTACCGTCAAAAGACGGTAAATACAGCCTGTACTGTGCCGTTATCGTGAAGAAAGTGGATGCGAAAACCCGCGGTAAAGTGGGCATCAACGAACTGCTGCGCACCATCGACTAATCCCCGACGCGTTGATAAACCGGGACGCGCCTGTGCGTCCCGGTATAATCATCAAAAACGTCCGTTTCCGCAGTGGCGATTGCCATTCCCTTTTTTCTCAACCCTGCGATATCCGCCGCCATACGCTGGCTCCCCAGCCAGAAAAGCCCGTCGAGAGCCGTCACGGCCAGACCCGACTCCAGCGCCAGCTTCAGTCGCTCACGCGGCGCTTTTACCTCTTTGGCGATCTGCCGGAAGGGCTCTGCAGTAAGCCCGGTGGGATCGATCCGCCGAATGCGGGTGCTCATGCGGTACTGAAAAGCCTCAGGAATCGCATTGAGATCGGCTTTCAGGCTGTAGACGCAGCCAAAGCGCTTGCCGTTAAAGATGACGTTCTTCTGGCTTAGCTGAAACTCATCGCGCAGCCCGGCGATAAGCTGAGGGGCGCGGGTCAGCACCAGTCGGAACGGCAGTTCGAAGCTGGTGACATAATCCACGTTCAGTAAGGCAATACGTAAACGCTCTTCCGCACCCGCCTTTAGCTGGCGGCACTCTGCGGCAACTTCTGCCCACTGGTGCGTGAGCCTTGGGCTCTCATCTGCGGCGCCAAAGCTGTATTTTTCGATCTGATAATCAATGCGTCCTGACATGTCATTATCCCCGCGGGCTACGCTTTCGTGCGATAACTTTGCCTCATTTCCCCGCTTTTGAATACCCGTCTCGCTCGCCTTTTCTCAGCTGAAGTAACAATGATGAATCTCTTTACAAGCAAGTTTGCCTCGTTACTTAATGCAAATTTTTTCTTTTAAAACATAGGTTTGTTGAAAAACAGGATTAACGATATTATTCGTGAACAGCAAATAATAATCTGGCCTTGCGGGCGATAAACGGGAATCGTGCAATGAGTAGTTACGGCAAAATAATTGGTGCGGGGATCGCAGGTCTGGTCACTCTGGCCGGGACGTATTTATTGGGAAAAAATAACGGCAAAGACGAAGGGATTGCTGAAGGGCAGCAGATCGCAAAAGCTGAATACGCCGAAAAGATCAAAAAACTCCAGACTGAACTGGCGGACATGACGCGCGATATCAGTAAGCGGGATGACTTTATCCTCGCGGCGTATGCGCTGGGGACATGCTGCATCAAGGCTAATGGCAAGCCCCCGGCGGAAAATATCGCCCTGCTGGATGATGCAGTGTCTGGTCTTGTTCCGCGTGAAAAGTTACCTCAAGCCGTTCAGCAGAAGATCGTCGAGATGGTCGAAACACCGCCCAATCTACCAACGGTTTGGTCACTTATAAATGAATATCAGCTTAACGATGCGAAAAGTCTGGAGAGGTTTAGCCTCATTGTTGGCATGATGGCAAGTCAGGATGAGCTAAGAACACAAAGCGAAAGTGATTTTATGGCCTCCTGGAACTTACTGGTTGCGGCCTGAGGACGACGGATGACAAATCTTAATGCACATCTCGCCAGAATGAAAAAGCTGCAACAGGTGCGGAATGCCCCTGCGCTAAAATCCGTGGCGACGGCGTCCGCCATCGAAGCTCATCTGACCGGAGAAGTCGATGCTGCATTTATAAAGGGGTGCGATACCGGCAGCATTTACCGCGAAGCGATCATGGGGGCCAACCTGACGGTCAGCAACGACGACGTTATGGCCCGCCTGGAGGTAATCTCAACGGGCAGCGCCATCGACAATATCCTCGAACCCGTGTTTCTCAGCCTGCTCGACGGCACAATGCGCGCCTGCAATATCGGCACCCGACAAGGTGTTACCCCGTCCCGCCTGTACCAGGAGTGCCGGGCGTTCAGTTACGAAGCGCCCGAAAGAAATGCCTTTATGCTGGATAGCTACAGCGAGCACTTGAACGAGCGTCAAAACATTGACCGTTTTTCTGAACAATCGTCGTTTAACGGCGGCGAAATGGCGCGCAACAACGACTCTCTGAACATGCGCGATGGTGCAAAAATGAAGGCCCGTAAAGAGAACCATTTCTCCGGTAATCTGCGCGCTGAGGATGAATATGGTAACGGCACGATCTACCAGTACAAAAAACATGCGAAAAGCGAGGGAGAGCAGAAGCAGGCTGCCGAAGTCGATCATGTCGTCTCGTGCGCCGAAGTATGCAACAACCTCAAAAGCAACAAGGCTCTGAAGCTTGATGACATCAAAAATATTCTCAATATTGACGAAAATTATGCTGTTACCAGCATGCAAAACAACCGTGGCGAGAAAACCGGTAAGTTCGCTAAAACCCGCGAAGAAATCCAGCAGGAGATCGATCAGGGCTTTGTAGTTGTCAAAAAAGGGAAAAAAGATGTCGCGCATCCGCTGACAGAAGAGGAAATCAAAACGCGGCAGGTGATGGTCGAGAAAATGGACATCGCGCAGCAAACGATGGATACCAAAACCAATGAAACCGTATTTGATAATATCCGCAAGGATCGCGACGTCCAAAAAGTTCTGGCGAAAGATGCGGCCCAGGCATCAGGTCATCAGTCGCTGGGCGATCTCATTCTCTTCATTATCAAGCCTCTTTACTATGAGCTGCGCAGCTGTTTAACGCACGGTATTGAAGCTGGCGTAGGTGCGAGCGATTTTTCGCAGGCTCTGTCGATTCGTCTTGGTCGCATGAAAGATTACATTCTCAAAAACGCTGTCGTTTTATTAAAAGATGTTGCCGTCGGTTTTATTAAAAATTTCGTGTCGATGCTGCTGGAAGGGATGGTTAACTGCTTCGTTGGCGTGTTCAAAAACATCATGCGGATGGTAAAAGAAGGCTTTAAGGTCCTGATGCAGACGGTACCGATCCTCAGGGATAAACACAGCAGTATGGCCCAAAAAGGCGATGCCATTCTTAAGCTTGTAGCAGGTTCTCTTTCCGTCTTTGCGGCTATTGGCCTTGAGTCATGGCTCAGCGGCCTTGGTCTACCAGGACCGCTTCCCATTTTACTCTCATCGGTCCTGACCGCCGTGATTACGGCGCTGGTGATGTTCCTGCTGGATAAGCTCGATCTGTTCGGCGTCAATCAGGCAATCAAAAAACAGCGGATCGACGAACTGTTGGAACAGGAAATTACCACCACGGAAAGCGAAATGCTGGCCTCCATCGCCTTACTGCGCTAGCGCTCAGATCGTCAGGTTTTGGTATTAAAATGATTTCCACTTGACGTAGTCGTTAAAAACAACAATAAACGAGTGGGGGCAATGCACCTTCCCTGCCCGGTAATTTCAGTGAAATGTAATCAGGATCGACCCCGCTTTTTTTATATATGAGGGTGGCAAAAAGGAATTTTTTCATTAATTATTCAAAGGTTATGTTGAGATAAGGGTACCGCTATGTACGATAATCTGAAAAGTCTGGGCATTACCAATCCTGATGAAATCGATCGTTACAGCCTTCGCCAGGAAGCCAACAACGACATTTTAAAAATCTATTTTCACAAGGATAAAGGAGAGTTTTTCGCCAAGAGCGTGAAGTTTAAATATCCACGCCAGCGTAAGACCGTCGTCGCTGACGGCGTAGGACAAGGGTACAAAGAGGTGCAGGAAATCAGCCCTAACCTGCGCTATGTGATCGATGAACTCGATCAGATTTGCCAGCGCGATCGCACCGAAGTCGATCTCAAGCGTAAGATCCTCGACGATCTGCGTCACCTTGAAAGCGTTGTCACCAACAAGATCAGCGAGATTGAAGCAGATCTTGAGAAATTAACGCGGAAATAAAAGCAAAACGGCAATCCCTGATTGCCGTTTTTAGTGTTTGCGCCCTCTCCCCGTGGGAGAGGGATGGGGTGAGGGCACCAGACCGCACTCAGTCATCTCTGTTCGTCCAGCTGCAACGCGACATAGAGCAGCAGCCTGTCGTCAAAGTTTCCCAAATCCAGCCCCGTCAGCTCCGAGATCCGGTTTAGCCGATACTCAAGCGTATTGCGGTGAATAAACAGCGCTTTTGAGGTCGCCAGCGGTTGCACGTTATGGCGAAACCACGCCTGCAGCGTCCGGCGCAGCAACCCATTGTTGTCCATCGCCTTCAGGCGCGCTAATGGCCGGGCCAGCTCATTGGCCTGCCAGCCGCCGCGCAGGCTGTCGAGCAGCACCGGCAGCATCAGATCCTGATAGAAATAACTGCGGCTCTCCGGCATCCGCTGCTTGCCCACCATCATGGTGGTGCGCGCGGTACGCCAGGACCGGGCGATGCTGCCCGGCCCGGTAAAGTAATTGCCCAGGGCAACGCGAAAACGCAACTGGCCGTTCTCCTGCATACGGGAAATCAGCAGTTCCACGCGACGACGATGATCTTCCGCATCCCAGCGGCCGAACGCATTGAGCGCGGGTTTGAGTACCACCATTTCCGTCAGCGAGACGATCGCCACCAGGTTGTCGCGCTCCGGCGTCGCCAGCGCATTTTGCAGCTGCTGCAGCTCGGCCATCGCGCTGTCTACGCCAAGCTGTCCGCTATCGACCTCAATCACCGCCACCACGCGCGGCTGGTTCAGATCGATCCCCAGACGCTGCGCCCATTCGCTGAGTGCAGGCGTATGTTCTTCCGCCTGAATCAGGTTCATCACCAGCTCTTCACGTAAACGACTGTCCTGGGCAAGCAGATGCATCAGGCGCGACTGCTCCAGCATCATTTCCGCCGTCATACAGACCAGCTCGCCGTATTTACGCAGGGATTCCGGTTCGCCCGTCAGGCCGATGACGCCAACAATTTCCCCTTCCAGACGCAGCGGCAAGTTGATCCCCTGACGCACGCCGTGCAGATGTTTCGCTACCGCATCATCGATATCAACCACGCGACCCTGAGAGAGCACCAGCAGGGCTCCTTCGTGCAATTCCCCAATACGCTCGCGATCGCCGCTGCCAATAATGCGCCCGCGGGCATCCATTACGTTGATATTGGTATCAATGATGCGCATGGTGCGCGCCACGATATCCTGCGCCATTTTGGTATCAAGATGCCAGCCAGCCATGTAACCCTCCTGTGAGCAGAGCTCAAGCATAGGGAAGTTCAGCAGCGACTGCATTGTGCGAATGCACAAAGTGAGAGGGGGAAGTATGGAGTTGCGGTAGGCGTCACAGAAACAAGAAAGCCCCTGCGTACAGGGGCTTAAGAGAATTACTGCATCAGCAGGTAAATTGAGGTGTCACCGCGCTGGATATTCAGCGCCAGCACGGACGGTTTGCTGTCGAGAATTTTGCGCAGTTCAGCGATGTTTTTCACCGGTTGCTGGTTAGCCCCCATGATCACATCGCCTTTTTTCAGGCCGATACGGGCAGCAGGTGAATTTGCTTTCACGTTGTTCACCACCACGCCTTTGTCCTGGCCCTTGTTACTCATCTCTGCGCCTTCAATTCCGCTGAAGATGGTGCTGGAGTCCACCTGATTCTGGCTGCTCTGCTGCAGTTCCAGGCTTACGTTAACCGGTTTGCCGTCACGCAGCAGGCCAAGGGTCACTTTGCTGCCAATTGGCATCGAGCCCACTTCCGCACGCAGGGCGGCAAAGCTGCTGATCGGTTTACCGTTCAGAGAGGTGATCACATCACCCGCTTTAATGCCCGCCTTCGCTGCAGAGGAGTTCGGCATAACCTGGCTGACGAACGCACCGCGCTGCGCATCCACCTTCATCGCTTTCGCCAGCTCGGAGTTCAGCTCGGTACCCATAATACCCAGCTCACCGCGTTTCACCTGGCCGTACTGCACCATCTGAGCAGTCAGGTTTTTCACCATGTTGCTCGGGATAGCAAAGCCGATACCGATGTTACCGCCGTCCGGTGCCAGAATAGCGGTGTTGATACCGATCAGCTCGCCGTTCAGGTTCACCAGCGCACCGCCGGAGTTACCACGGTTAATGGCCGCATCCGTCTGGATGAAGTTTTCATAGTTTTCCGCATTCAGGCCGCTACGGCCCAACGCAGAGACGATACCCGAGGTCACGGTTTCACCCAGACCGAACGGGTTACCGATAGCGACGGTGTAATCGCCCACGCGCAGCGCATCGGAGTCGGCAATTTTAATCGCCGTCAGGTTCTTCGGATCCTGAATCTGGATCAGCGCGATGTCGGAGCGCGGATCTTTACCCACCACTTTAGCATCGAATTTACGACCATCGCTCAGCTGAACTTTAATGGTGCTGGCGTTATCCACAACGTGGTTGTTGGTGACCACGTAGCCTTTTGCGGCATCAATAATCACACCGGAACCAAGCGCCATGAATTTCTGTTGCTGGCCGCCGCCCTGGCCGTCATCCCCTGCGCCACCGCCCTGACAGAACGGAGAACTCTGGAATGGCGAACCGTCCTGGCAGAACGGTGAATTGTCACCGAAGAACTGCTGGAAGTTACGCGGCATGCGCGGCGTATTGACGGTCGTGCTGCCCTCAACGTTAATACTCACCACCGATGGCATCACTTTTTCGAGCATCGGTGCCAGGCTTGGCATCTGCTGCGCGGTTGCTGCCGACGACGCGGTCTCGGCTGCAGTAGCAGTCAGAGGAGACAGCGCTAAACCTAAACTCAGAGCCAGTGCACTCATTGCTAATGTGGTTTTTTTCATGTTTCTCAATCTCGATTTACAGGTAACGCAAAATTGCTGTGTAACTCAGATTCATTTTATACCGCTTAGTTCCGGCCATAAGTTTATGGAAAAGGTAAAAATTTATTGGCCTTCTTTACAAAACTCCGGAATTATTCCACGGCCATGAGCTTGCGGTATTCATCCCAGGCATACAAATCGGTCATGCCGCTGATATAGTCCTGGATTAGACGGCAGCGATAATAATATTCCATCACCGGCCATTCCAGAGCGTGGCGATCCAGCTTACCCATCGCTTCGACATACGCCAGCCGATGGCGGGTAGAAAGTTTCTGATAAAGCCGGGATTCGATAGGAATTCGCCGCACGCGTTCTTTTTCCACCAGCTCGCTAAACTCCTCGACGGAGAGCTGAAGCAACGGTGAATAAATTTCCAGTAATCCACTGATTACACGGTATCCCTGCAGTTCCAGTTGCTCGACATCAGGATGGCTGAACACATGCCGCATCGCCACATGTTTATAAAGCTCAAGGAGTTGGCTGAAACTGCTGTCATCTTCCAGCAGCGCATGATTGAATTCCCCGCTAAAGATTTGCGGCAAATTATCAATAAAGCGCGAGGCGGCATACGGCACCAGTTTATTTAATGTATTGACCCGCAAATACATAAAGAACTGATCTTCCGTACTGCGGCTCAACGTATTTGAGCGCGATTTTTCCCAGGCATTTTCGACAACCTGCGCAAACAGCGATCCTTTTTCATGGGTTCCCCATGCCGCATAAAGATGCTGATAAAGCTCCTCGACGCTGAATATTCTTTTCTCAACGGCATCTTCCAGGTCAGCCACGCAATAGGAAATATCGTCGGCGGCTTCCATAATCCACGTCAATGGGAATCGGCCGTTTGGCGTCAGGGAAAGTTCTTTACGCAGCCGTTCTATATAGGCCTCTTCGGAAAGGTAATAGCCCGGTTTTTTCATTAAATAGCTGTGGGATGCGGGCGTCTCCCCCATCCACCACGCGGGACGCGTATATTTCAAAATGCAGCCAACCTGCGCCCAGGTCAGGTTCATGCGCATCAGGGAGTGCACCAGCCGGATCCCCTGCGCGTTGCCCTCAAAGTGACAGAGATCCTGGCGCACTTTGCGGCGCAGATCGTTCAGCCCTTCTTCGCCTTCACGCAGGCGTAAATCGCGCACGATGCAGCGGTCATCGCTGAGTGGCTGGCTTGCCGCATCCGACGGATAAAGCCGTTGTTTAAACCAGTCATTAATAGCCGCCTCGCCAAAATGGCCAAAAGGCGGGTTGCCGATGTCATGCATCAGGCAGGCCATCTCAACGATGCTCTCGAAGGGCCCCGTCAACTCATCCAGGCCATAGGTTTCCAGTAAACGCTGCTCTTTGAGGCGGCTTAAAATCTCTTTGGCAATATAACGCCCGACTTGCTGCACTTCCATGGAGTGGGTTAAGCGCGTGCGCACCGCCGCGTTACGCTCCAGCGGGAATACCTGGGTCTTTTGCTGCAGACGCCGGATGGCGGGCGAGTTAATAATCCTGCCGCGATCGCTTTCGAAGATACGCAGGATCTCATGTTCGCTCTTTTCGCCCTGCGGCGAACGGAAACGTCGGTGCCAGTTAATTTTGGTACGAAAATCGATTGGTGACATGTGCTCCCCCGCGTGAGAATGCGTTTCCCCTTAACCGCATGATAGACTATGCCTCTTAACAAGGCACATCGCGAGTAAATCTATGAAAATCGGCATTATTGGTGCAATGGAAGAAGAAGTTACGCTCCTGCGTGACAAAATTGAGAACCGTCAGACCCTCTCTCTCGGGGGTTGTGAGATCTACACCGGACAGCTGAACGGTGTTGAGGTGGCTCTGCTGAAATCAGGCATCGGTAAAGTGGCTGCTGCGCTGGGTGCGACCCTGCTGCTTGAGCGCTGCAAGCCGGACGTCATCATTAACACGGGCTCAGCAGGCGGTCTGGCACCGACGCTGAAAGTGGGCGATATCGTTGTCTCCGACGAAGCGCGTTACCACGATGCTGACGTCACCGCGTTCGGCTACGAGTATGGCCAGCTTCCGGGCTGCCCGGCAGGGTTTAAAGCTGACGATAAACTGATTGCGGCGGCTGAAGCCTGCATTGCTGAGCTCAATCTCAACGCGGTACGCGGCCTGATTGTCAGCGGTGATGCGTTCATCAATGGCTCCGTCGGTCTGGCGAAAATCCGTCATAACTTCCCGCAGGCGGTTGCCGTAGAGATGGAAGCGACCGCGATTGCGCACGTTTGCCATAATTTCAGCGTACCGTTCGTGGTGGTTCGCGCCATCTCTGACGTGGCAGACCAGCAGTCTCACATCAGCTTCGACGAGTTCCTGGCCGTTGCGGCAAAACAGTCCACCGTGATGGTGGAACGCCTGGTACAGAACCTGGCGCGTGGCTAAACGGTCTATCAGGGCGCTGGCCGCCCTGCTGCTGCTTACACCGGCGTGGCTGTTCGCCGCGCCGCGTGTGATTACCCTCTCTCCCGCTAATACCGAACTGGCGTTTGCCGCCGGGATCACCCCCGTTGGCGTCAGCAGCTTTTCAGATTACCCCCCACAGGCGGCCGGCATTGAGCAAGTGGCAACCTGGCAAGGGATGAACCTTGAGCGCATTGTAGCGCTTAAGCCGGATCTCGTGCTGGCCTGGCGCGGCGGTAACGCCGAGCGGCAGGTTAACCAGCTCACCTCGCTTGGCATCAAGGTCATGTGGGTTGACGCGGTAAGTATTGAGCAGGTCGCTCAGGCTCTGCGCGCCCTGGCCCCTTATAGCCCTGCGCCTCAAAAAGCCGTGAGTGCGGCGAACCAGATGCTCAGCGACTATGCCGCGCTGAAAGCCCAATACGATACGCCTGTTAAAAAGCGCATCTTCCTGCAGTTCGGCAGCCAGCCGCTGTTTACCACCGGAAAAGGCTCGATTCAGAACCAGGTGCTGGAAGTGTGCGGCGGTGAAAATATCTTTGCTGCCAGCCGGGTACCGTGGCCTCAGGTGAGCCGTGAGCAGGTTCTGGCGCGCCAGCCGCAGGCTATCGTCGTGGTCGGAAATGCGGGCGAGATTCCTAAAATTAAACAATTCTGGCAGAGCCAGCTAAAAATTCCGGTGATCCCACTCAACGGTGACTGGTTTGAACGCGCCAGCCCGCGTATTATCCTCGCCGCAAAACAGCTCTGTGCCGCCCTGGCAGAGGGTCATTAACATACGTTCGAGGATTTAACGATGCTCGTTTATTGGCTGGATATTCTTGGTACAGCCGTTTTTGCTATCTCCGGCGTCCTGCTCGCCGGAAAACTACGCATGGATCCGTTTGGCGTGCTGGTGCTTGGCGTGGTGACCGCCGTTGGCGGCGGGACAATCCGCGATATGGCGCTGGCAAATGGCCCGGTGTTTTGGGTGAAAGATCCTACCGATCTTGTGGTCGCGATGGTCACCTGTCTGTTAACCATTGTGCTGGTTCGCCAGCCCCGCCGATTACCCAAATGGATATTGCCGGTGCTGGATGCCGTGGGTCTGGCCGTGTTTGTCGGTATTGGCGTCAATAAGGCGTTTAATGCGGGTACCGGCCCGATGGTGGCGATCTGCATGGGCGTGTTAACCGGCGTGGGCGGCGGCATCATTCGCGACATTCTGGCGCGTGAGGTGCCGATGATCCTGCGTACTGAAATTTACGCAACGGCCTGTATTGCGGGCGGCATTGTCCACGCGACCGCGTACTACACGTTTGCAATTCCGCTGGAAAACGCCGCGATGCTGGGGATGGTCGTGACGCTGGTGATACGTTTAGCGGCGATACGCTGGCACCTGAAGCTGCCGACGTTTGCGCTGGATGAAACTTCAAGATAGGCGTCGTTTATAAGCCCGGTGGCGCTTCGCTTACCGGGCCTACAATCCGCATTCAGGCTTAAATGCTGAACGAAGAACCACACCCGCAGGTGCTTGTTGCGTTCGGGTTGGTCACCACAAAACGCGAACCTTCCAGACCTTCGGTGTAATCCACCGAACCGCCCACCAGATACTGCAGGCTCATCGGGTCAACTACCAGCGCGACGCCTTGCTTCTCGATGGTCATATCGCCGTCGTTCACCTGATCGTCAAAGGTAAAACCGTACTGGAAGCCGCTGCAGCCGCCACCGGTAATATAGACACGCAGTTTCAGATCCGGATTGTCTTCGTCGGCAATCAGGGTTTTCACTTTATTGGCTGCTGCTTCGGTAAACTCCAGCGGCACAGCTACGTCATCACTCATCTTATGCTCCCATGAATACTGCTATTGGGTAAAATTCACCCAATTCTTTTCGTCATTATCTAATACCCTGGTAATTCATTCAAGTATTCTGCGTGGCGGCCCGCTCCGCCTCTTGTTTTGCCAGGGTACGCGCGAGGATGGTGGAGTATAGCGGTTTTCCACCCAGGAATTGGGCTAATAGTGTCGCGCCGAGACAGGTAATGATCATTGGCAAAATGAGCTGGTAATTATCCGTCATCTCCAGCACCAGCACGATGCCGGTTAACGGCGCGCGCAGGGAGGCGGCCAGCAGCGCCCCCATCCCGGCTACCGCAAAGGTCCCTGCATCAAGGTGATAGGCGGGAAAGCCCGCTTCAGCCGCCATACCAAATGCGGTGCCCAACAAGGTTCCCAGCGCCAGCATCGGGGCAAAAATTCCGCCGGGCGCGCCGGAGGAGAAGCACAGTACCGTCGTAATGACCCTGGAGAAAAACATAAACAGCAGCAAACCCACGCTGAAATTCCCGGCTGCGGCAATGGGAATCAGCCCGAAACCGCCGCCCGCGGCATTCGGTTCGATAAAGCCGAGCACGCCACAAATGCCGCCCAGCAGGCCGCCCATCAGCACCCATTTCGTGGTATTGCCGCCGTGAACGCGCTGGAACATATCCTGAGCGCGTAAGATAAAGGTGTTAAACAGCGGGCCCACCACACCAAAAATCATGCCGAGGATCAGGTACAGCCACAGGGTGTTAACCGGTGCGTTGGTCAGTTTACCGACTTCAATCACCGCCCCTTCGCCATTAAAGATGCGAAAGACGATGCTCGACATAATGACGCCGGTAAACACCGCTTTAATGGAGATCAGGTTGTAGCGGAACTGCGCGCGCATCTCTTCGATGATGAACAAAATACCGGCCAGCGGCGCGTTAAACGCCGCAGAAAGCCCCGCCGCTGCACCGGTGGCCAGCAGCGTATGGCGCGCCTCGGCGCTGCGCATGCGGAACAGATCGCTCACCATGCGGCCGACGTTCCCCCCCAGCTGCACCGTTGGCCCTTCCCGGCCGAGCACCATCCCTGCGCCCAACGTCCCCATGCCGCCAATAAACTTAACCGGGATCACCCGCCACCAGCGCACCGGGCGCAGCTCCTCCAGCGCGCCTTCAATTTCCGGGATGCCAGACCCGCCCGCCTCCGGGGCGAATTTACGCACCAGAAAATACCCCACCATGGCAAACAGCGCAGACAGGCCGAATGCCGCTACCCAGACCAGCCATTCGCGATCGGCAAAACCGGCTACGGTACCCACTCGCCAGTTGAGTACGGCGTTAACCGCTTTTTCAAACGCCACGCCAACCAGCCCTGCAAGGGTACCCACCACGGCAGCGGCCAGCAGGATCGCCAGCGGCGTTTTATCGCGATTGAGCAGCCGCCGAATGCTGATTCGGTGCTGGGCGCGCGTAAACTGTTGTTCTTCAAAAGACGGGGAATCTGATTTCATGTCCTGTTCTTATTCGTCATACAAAAAGCCGCGAAGATTTTACCAGAGACCTTCCCTGCGACGCCTGAAAAATACTTAACAAATCTTAAAGCATTAACAGGCTAAAAATTTCATAACCTTCTGTGGATCACTTAGAATAGTGTGCTTAATCATTTTATACGAACCAGGAACGACGCCATGAGCAAGTCTGAAAACCTCTACAGTGCAGCCCGCGAGCTAATCCCCGGTGGCGTGAACTCGCCAGTACGCGCCTTTACCGGCGTGGGCGGCACGCCGCTGTTTATTGAACGTGCTAACGGCGCGTATCTGTATGATGTCGATGGCAAAGCCTATATCGATTACGTCGGTTCCTGGGGGCCGATGGTTCTCGGACATAACCATCCTGCCATTCGTAACGCGGTCATCGAAGCCGCGCAGCGCGGCCTGAGCTTCGGTGCGCCGACCGAGATGGAAGTGAAAATGGCGGAGCTGGTTACCGAACTGGTGCCGACCATGGACATGGTGCGTATGGTGAACTCCGGTACCGAAGCCACCATGAGTGCCATCCGTCTGGCGCGCGGCTTTACCGGTCGCGACAAAATCATCAAATTCGAAGGCTGCTACCACGGCCATGCGGACTGCCTGCTGGTGAAAGCGGGCTCCGGCGCGCTGACCCTCGGCCAGCCAAACTCGCCTGGCGTACCTGCTGATTTTGCGAAGCACACCCTGACCTGCACCTACAACGATCTGAACACCGTTCGCGCGGCGTTCGAGCAGTATCCGCAGGAGATCGCCTGCATTATCGTTGAACCGGTTGCGGGCAATATGAACTGCATCCCACCGCAGCCTGACTTCCTGCCGGGCCTGCGCGCGCTGTGCGATGAGTTCGGCGCGCTGCTGATCATCGATGAAGTGATGACCGGCTTCCGCGTGGCACTGGCGGGCGCCCAGTCTTATTATGAGGTTGAGCCGGACCTGACCTGCCTCGGCAAAATCATCGGCGGCGGCATGCCGGTCGGTGCTTTCGGCGGTCGTAAGGACGTGATGGAAGCCCTGGCACCAACCGGCCCGGTTTACCAGGCGGGCACGCTCTCCGGTAACCCAATTGCCATGGCTGCGGGCTTCGCCTGTCTGAACGAAGTGGCGCAGCCGGGTATTCATGAAACCCTGACGGACCGCACCACGCAGCTGGCAAACGGTCTGCTGGAAGCCGCAGAAGAAGCGGGAATTCCGCTGGTTGTTAACCACGTGGGCGGCATGTTCGGGATTTTCTTCACCGATGCGAAAACCGTGACCCGCTATCAGGACGTGGTGAAGTGCGACGTTGAACGCTTCAAGCGCTTCTTCCACCTGATGCTGGAAGAAGGCGTGTACCTGGCACCGTCCGCGTTCGAAGCGGGCTTTATGTCCGTGGCGCACAGCGAAGAAGATATCAATAACACCATCGACGCGGCGCGTAAGGTGTTTGCGAAGCTTTAAGGGCATTGCCGGGTGGCGCTAACGCTTACCCGGCCAACGATGTTCTCCCTCTCCCCGTGGGAGAGGGTATCAGGCCGCACCTGACTACCGACTCTGCTTTCTCAACAGATAGATAAAGTAAGGCGCTCCGATAAAGGTCGACAACAGGCCCGCCGGGATCTGATACGGGAACAGCACCATCCTTCCACACCAGTCGGCAAACACCAGAATGACCCCGCCCGTCAGGGCCGACATCACAATATGTGGCATCGTCCGTCGGAAACCCATCATTCTGGCGATATGCGGCGCCATCAACCCTACAAAGCTTAGTGGACCGATGGTCATGGTGGCGGTTGCCGTCAGACACGCCGCCAGCAGAAGAAGCGCGACGCGCGTTGGCGTCAGCGCTAAGCCAACCGCACGCGCGGTTTCGCCCCCCAGCGGCAGAATGGTCATCCAGCGACGGCACAGCGGTACTATCGCCAGCAGCACGATCATAACGCTTCCTGACCAGGCAACCTGGCTGGAGGTGGCGTTGTACGTTGAGCCGGAAATCCAGGTCAGGATCTTCGCCATGCGCGGATCGCCGCTCGCCTGCAGCATCATCAGTAGCATAGTAAAGGCGGTGCTGAGCGCCATACCAGCCAACAGCATGCGGTGCGGAGAAAATCCGCCGCGGCCAGAGGCAACCAGAATAATCATCAGCGTGGCCGCCGCACCGATACTCCCGGCAGGCATCAGCCAGCCAAACGCATTGCCCGGCACCAGGAAGAGCATCAGCACCACGCCAAAGGCCGCGCCGGAGCTGATCCCCAGCACTTCAGGGCTTGCCATCGGGTTACCGGTCAGACGCTGAATAATACAGCCCGCCACCGCCAGCATCACCCCGGCAATCAGCGCGGAGAGAATACGCGGCCAGCGCCACTGCAGCAGTTCGTTGAGTAAGTCTCCCGTTGCCCAGTGCCAGCCTGCGGCATCGCGCCCAAACGCGAGGGCGGCAAACGAGGCGATAAGCAACACCGCCAGACCGGCAAGGCTGAACCACAGCACCGACTGACGTTCAGCGTAGACCTTATCGCCCGCGTCCATCGCTGGGGCGCTGATGCTGCGCAGACGCGGGAGCAGCCACAGCAGCAGCGGCGCACCGATAAGCGCCGTTGCCGACCCGGTAGACACTTCCATCCAGACGCGCGCCAGCCAGAGAATGATCTGATCGGAAAGCCAGAGGAGCAGCGCCCCGATCAGCGGCGCCAGCAGCAGACGTGCCAGAAGGCGACGCGCCCCGAGCATTTTCGCCAGCAGCGGCGCAAAGAGGCCGATAAACCCGATGATGCCAACCGCGTTAACCAGCAGAGCGCTTAACACAATCGCCAGCGTGAGCGCCGCCAGACGAGCCAGCGACAGCGCCAGCCCCAGGTTGCGCGCCACGCCATCATCCAGCCCCATCAGAGTGAGCGGGCGCAGCAGCAACAGCGTGAGCACCACGCCGCCAAACAATTGTGGCCACAGGCGCTGGACGATACTCCAGTCGGTCTGGGTGAGCGTGCCGGTGCTCCACATAAACATGCTTTGCAGCTGGTCGTGGTGAAACAGCACCAGCAGCTGGTTGATCGCACCGCAGTAGAGGCTGACGACCAGCCCGGCGAGGATCAGCGTGACCGGCGAGAGACGTTTTCCCCAGGCCACGCCAAAGACCAGCGCGCCCACGACGCAGGCGCCTGCCAGCGCGGCAAACTGAGAGGTTAATGCCCCCGGCAGCGTCCAGAGGGTGGTGATGGTGATCCCCAGCTGTGCCCCCGTCGCCACGCCCAGCGTGGTTGGCTCCGCCAGCGGGTTACGTAGCACCTGCTGGAACAACACGCCCACCAGTCCCAGCCCCGCCCCGACCAGCAGGGAGATACTAAGACGCGGCAGCAGGCTGTAGTGGAACAACATCTGCTGAATATTGTCGATATCCGGAGCGGCAAACGCGGCCGCCCACTGCTCGCGCGGCAGTGCCGTGGAGAGGTTGAACCCGGTTAGCGCCAGCGCCGCCAGAAAAATCAGCCCCAGCAGCAGCGCCGGGAAACGGGCAATACGCGTACTCATGCTTTGCCCCCCATCACGTTGTCCAGCACGCGGGCAAAGTGCATTGCCGACAGCGTCGCGCCGTAAAACCATACCGCTGGGGCGCGCAGGAAGCGCTGCTCGCGCACGAACGGCATCGCCTGCCAGAGCGGGGTCGC
This sequence comes from Enterobacter cloacae complex sp. P27C, assembly GCF_014895705.1. Classification (NCBI taxonomy): domain Bacteria; kingdom Pseudomonadati; phylum Pseudomonadota; class Gammaproteobacteria; order Enterobacterales; family Enterobacteriaceae; genus Enterobacter; species Enterobacter cloacae complex sp. P27C. The sequence goes on along the minus strand of NZ_JADBQB010000004.1, from coordinate 489,049 downwards.
CATCAGGGTTTGCATTTCACGCTCGTTGCCGTGGTCAAAGCACAGCACGTCGACGTCGCGAAACGCCGCCAGGCGGTCGATGCCCACGGCGGTGCTTCCCCAGAACGTCATCTCGCCTTCCCAGGCGTTGCGAATGCCGAAGTTGTCGAGCACTTCCTGGAACAGGCAGTTCTTTCCAAAGACCAGCATATGGCGGGCATCCAGCAGCGTCACCATCAGCAAAGGCCGATCGCCACGGTGCGCAAAGCGCGGCTTAAGAGACTCAATCAGCGCATCAAACTCATCGAGATGCTGTTTTGCTTCCGCTTCCCGGTTGAGGAACTGGGCCATCTCGTGGATGGAATTTTTTGCCATGGTCAGCGGCTTTTTACCGTCGCTAAAGGAAAAGCCTCGTCCCGGCGCAATCTTCGCCATGATCTCTTCCGACGGGCCATACCCCGCAGACCAGAATAAATAAGACGGTTTCATCTGCGTGAGAAGCTCAAGGTTTGGCTCCGTGCGCAGACCGATGTCGATGACCGAGTCCGGCAGTTTTGGCTCATTCACCCACAGGGTGTAGTTGGGAATGTCGGCCACACCGTAGGGCGTGATACCCAGGGCCATCATCAGCTCGACGGGTAACCACTCCAGCGCCACGATGCGGTGCGGGTCGATAGCGGCGGCGCGGGCCGGGGCCATCTTCAACAGCAGCGGCGAGAGCGCCATGGCCGTCAGCAGGCGACGGCGGCTAATGTATGTTGAATCCAGCATCAGTAGACAAAGCTCACGGGAGCTGCCCCGGCAGGGTGAGGCAAAATACCCATCGGAATACCGTAAATATGTTCCAGCGTTTCGCTGCGCATCAGCTCAGACGGCGTGCCCTGAGCGATCATTTCACCGCCGCGCAGCGCCACCAGATAGTCGCAATAGCGCGCCGCCATATTGATGTCATGCAGAACGGCAATCACCGTCAGGCCGCGCTGCTGGCTTAAGCGATGCACCAGCGCCAGCACGTCGACCTGATGGGCGATATCCAGCGCAGAGGTCGGTTCATCCAGCAGCAGGCAGCGGCTGTCCTGCGCCACCAGCATCGCAATCCACGCCCGCTGACGTTCACCGCCGGACAGACTATCCACCAGGCGATGCGCCAGCGGTTTTAGCCCTACCAGCGCAATCGCCTCCTCTACTTTCTCCCGGTCGGCGACGCCGAAGCGGCCAAGCGCCCCGTGCCACGGATAGCGGCCAATCGCTACCAGTTCACGCACCGTCATCCCTTCCGCCTGCGGCAGCTGCTGCGGCAAGTAGGCCACCTTGCGGGCAAAGGCTTTACTGCTCCAGCCCTCCAGCGGCCGATCGTCCAGCAGAATATCCCCTTCAGAAGGTGGCTGGTGGCGTCCCAGCATCTTGAGCAGCGTGGATTTACCGGAACCGTTGTGGCCAATCAGGCCCGTCACTTTACCGGCAGGGAACGACAGAGAGAGCGGATGCAGCAGGGTGCGCCCGGGTACGCGAAAGGAGAGATTATTGAGCGTAAAGGTGGTGTCGGATTGCGTTTTATTATCCTGCATGTCAGCCAACTTAAATAAAAAGGGCACGGCGAACCGTGCCCATAAAGAGGTTAGAAGCGGAAGGTCGCGGTGGCGACAACCTGGCGTTCAGCACCCCAGAAGCAACCGTAGGTGTTGAAGCAGCTGGCAACGTACTCACGATCGAACAGGTTGTTCACGTGAAGCGCGACGTTTGATCCGGCCATGCCTACACGCGCCAGATCGTATCTGACCAGTGCATCAACCAGTGTATAGCTTCCAACAGTGAAGCTATTCGCCGGGTCACCTTTGCTGGAGCCGGTATAACGCACGCCGGTACCCAGCGTCAGGCCAGACAGTGGGCCGTCAAACATCGTGTAATCACCCCACAGGGATGCCATATGTTTTGGCACCTGCGCCGGCGTGTTGCCTTTGTAGTTGGTGTCGGTGGTGTATTCCGCATCGGTATAGGTATAAGAACCGACAACGTTCACGCTGGCAGATAACGCCGCTTTGGCTTCCAGCTCTACGCCACGGGCGCGGATCTCGCCGCCTTCAACGGAGAAGGGTGAGCCAGTTGGGTCAGCCATCAGGTTGTTGGTTTTGGTCAGCTGATACACTGCACCGGTGATCACGATCGGACGATCGTTAGGCACGTATTTCACGCCCGCTTCGTACTGTTTGCCTTTAGACGGTGAGAATGGTTTACCTTGAGCGTCGGTCAGGGAAGCCGGTTCAAAGGATTCGCTGTAGCTGAAATAAGGAGTTACCCCGTTGTCGAACAGGTAGTTAACGCCGCCACGCCAGGTGAACTGAGTATCATCACGCTTGGCGGTGGTATTTAATACGCGGTTGTAGGACTCCTGATCGGCCCAATCGTAACGGCCGCCCAGTGTCACCAGCACTTTATCCCATTCGATCTGATCCTGAGCGTAAACGCCGGTCTGCTTCTGCTTGTTCAGCACCTGGTAAGCACCAGATGGTCCAGGGTGTGAACCGAAATCGAAATCGCCACGATCGAGATCGTAAATATCGGATGGCGCAACGGAGCCGGCGTAGCCGAACCAGGAGTTAATGTCATTACGCATGCGCATGAAATCAACGCCTGTCAACAGAGTATGGTCGAGAGCCCCCGTCGCGAACTTGCTCTGAAGCTGCGTATCAACGGTGAAGTTTTGCAGCTTCTCGTCATCGATCACATACTGGCGAGTCAGCGTATGCCCCCATTGTGACTGAGGAATGCTCGCGCAAGGGCTGGATGCCGGATTACTCGAATAGAGCGGATCGGAACACATGCCGTAGCCGTAAACGCTGTTTTGCGAGGTTTTGTTCTCGGCAAAGCGCAGATTCTGACGCACGGTGAAAGTATCGTTGAATTCGTGGTCGAAGCTGTATCCCACCATTTTCTGGTTACGGGAATAGGTGTTGTTCTTCGCGCCTTCATTGAAGTTAGTCGGCAGACGATCGCCGTTTGGCAGCGGGTCAACCGTCCCCTCTTTTGGCAGCCAGCCGTAGTAGCCCGTTTCAGGCTCGTTCTGGAAGTAGGAGAGGAACGTGAAGGTGGTTTTATCATCCGGACGCCAGGAGAAGGATGGCGCGATGGCATAACGCTGCTCGCCCTTATCTTCCTGCTGCGAATTGTTCGAGCGCGCAACGCCCGTCAGGCGGTATGAATAGACACCCTCATCGTCGATCGCATCGCTGAAGTCAAAGCCTGTCTGGAACAGGCTGTCGGTACCCACTTTAAACTGGATCTCTTTCAGCGGCTCGGTTGTTGGGCGCTTACTTACCATGTTCAGCAGGCCGCCCGGGCTGCTTTTACCGTACAGAACGGAAACCGGACCGCGCATGATTTCGGCGCGCTCCAGCATGTACGGGTCTATCACCGCGTCGTTATAGAAGTTGCCCTGCATCTTCATGCCGTCGAGGTAGTTGTTCTGGCTCTGGCCATCGGCCGCGAAACCGCGAATAACCAGATAATCATAGGTGTTGGACGCACCACGCGTGCCCACCGCAACGCCCGGCGTGTAGCTCAGGGCTTCTTTAACCGAACGCGGCTGGTGCAGCGCCATCTCTTCGGCCGTCACCACAGAAATAGACTGTGGAACCTTTTGAATTGGGGTGTCTGTTTTGGTACCGGTCGCAGATTGGCGGGCGGCGATAGTCGCAGCTGGTCCCCAGGCACTTTCCTGTGCAGCAGGTGCAGCGGTAACGGTAATAGTATCTTCTTTTTTCGGGGTTTCGGCAGCGTGAGCAAATGCAGACATGCCGGCAACCGCTGTGGCTACGACAACCGCGACTTTACGCAGCGACGTGTTAATTGGCTGAGCAGTATTGGAAAGCGCCATGTTTATCTCTGATGGAAAAGTGAATGATAACGTAAACGAGAATTATTATTATGACCGCAGAATAATATGCGAAACGCTGGATGCATAGCAAGCAGTAAGCGGCCCTACAAGATTTAAGGGTTTAAGAATTAACCAGATGAAAAGAGAGGGTTAACGAAGTTAGTGAAATGATCCTTAGCCCGCCAGAGCGGGCAGGATGAATCAACGGTAAAAGAGCTCGAACGTCGCGACAGAATCGACTTTGCCGGCTTTTATCTCCCCCGTCCTGACGTAGCGAGCCTTGAGTGGGATCTCGACAGGAACGTTGTCCTGCGCGCCAGTTATCGCCGTATAGTTCCGATCGAACTGCAGCACCGTATCATTCTGGTCAAGGATCTGAATGCCGACGCCTTCAGCGGCGGAATCTCCGGAGGCGATCCCCAAAATATTGCCTTTCGTGACGCCCGTTGAGCCCGCGCTGGTAAACTGATAATCCACCTTTGTGCCTGCCGCGCAGTCGGTGATCTCAATCTTAAAGCTGTCGTCCGTGAGGATGTCAGAATATTGGCCGCTAAAGTCCTGGGTATTGACCGTTTTCAGCGGCACATAGATGTTGCGATCGACCAGGTTACAGGTATTTGTGGTGATGCGAATAGTGGTGGGAGAGAAGCGCATTTCACCGATCGGCGCGTTGCCCAGGATATCCATTGAGGTTAACCGTGAGGTATCAAGATCGCCCTCCTGGATAGCGCCCGTGACGACCAGCTGGGCAGCGGCGCGAAATACAGATGTACTTTGCGAATAACCGTGGATCGATCCCAGAAATTGCATGGGCCGGACTAAATCCTGTTCAGTGTAACCGGGAAGCCGTTCGGTCGACGACGCCGCGCGGATGCCAATACCAGGCACGTTGGTCTGATAAACCCCGCTCATCACACCTTCGCGCGCATCCGCATCCGCGAGGTACAAATACCCGCGTCGAATTTGCGCGTCACCGCTACAATCCACCGTTACCGCTTTACTCTCGACGCTGGCGTCATAAAGCACGGTGCCGACGGGCGTGTCGGGGGCGACAATAATGACCGGAGGAAGCTGGAACGTCACCACGGCATCCGCGTCAGCGCTGCCGTTGAAGGTACAATCTGCCCTGGCTGAATGGCAAAATGCCCCCGCCAGCACAAGCAGTACCGGTGGCAGAAAAGAGTTAACGATACGTCGTAGGTTCATGAGATACCTCAGTTAAGGCAGTTGACCGTGGCTTTCACGATCCCTGCCGCGCTGTGCGAGGGAAGATCCAGCGTCCCGTGACACTGCCGATCGCGCTCTTCTCCCCACTGCACGCTAAACGTTGTTTTGCCGGACAGCCCGGTCAGGTAAACCTCCCCATCATCGCCCACGATGGCCGTGGTGTTGTCCAGCGCCACCAGGGCACCAAACGGCACGGGCTTACCCGCGTAGAGCAAGGTCACCAGCGCGCGTCGTCCCACGCGCGCGTCGAACGTGGCCGGCACTGCCGCCCCTTTCGTCGGCACGAGATCCAGCGTTGCCGCGTCGATATCAATATCTTCCCGATCCTGCGTATTCACGGTGATGATGTTGTGCCGGTAGGCCGTCAGAGAAGGAACAATCGCGTTACCAAAACGGTCCGTCGCGATACCGCGCCCGTTTTGCACTTTGACGTTATCACCATCTTTAATGTGCACAATGGCGAAGGCGTCGCGTACGGGTTGCCCCAGCGTTACGCCATGCTCGTGAGCAACGATTGACCCCTGAGCGCTGTAGTTCCACTGCCGATTGTTACCACCGTAGCTGTACCCCATCCCTACCTCACCGGAAGCCCCGCGATAACGCCCGGACAGGCTGCCGCCGTAGCCCGTATCCTGGTTGGCATAGGTCTGCTGGAGGTTGTAGCTCAGCTTATTGTCCTCCAGCGCGGTACCGCCAAGCCCAACCTGATGCGAGACAAATCCGCCACTGGAGGTATTGGCACTGTAGGTTGCCCAGGAATTCGGCAGCCACTTTGATAACGGAATGTTGACCGTCAACGCCATTTGCCGGTCGGTATCGGCATCTGGCGTGCGGGTCAGGTTGTAACTTATCGACCAGGTGATGTCGCGCCAGCTGGAGCTGAACCCCGCGCTGACGCTACGCTCATGGCCGTCCATATCCCAGTAGTCCTGCTGATAGCCGTTGAGATAGGCCGAGCCCCAGTCAGAAACCCGCTGGGAAAGGTTGAGCTGCATGCGGCTACGGCGGTTATTAGTTCTGCGGTAGGTATAAATGCCGTCATCGATTTCGCTGTCACGCTGATCGATAGCTTCCTGAAAGGTATAGAACCCCGATGTGGAGTAGCGATAGCTGGCAAGCGTGATGGTGGTATCCGTATCGGGAATATCTTTTGAATACTGCGCCCGCCAGGATAAACCGCTGGCATCGTCACGCCCGTCATCAAACGCGGTACGCGCGGCCGTGAGGTCGACAGAGGCGGAGCCGAAATGCCCCAGATCGGCACCGAGCCCCAGCAGCAGCGCGTGATACAGTGATGAACCCAGCGCGCCGGTATACGCCGTGACGCCGTAAGGCAGACCATAGATGGCCGTGCCTTGCGCAAAGGTGGGTTCGTCTTCACCTTCATTACCGCGATAGCGCCCTGCGGCCAGCGAATACTTAAAGCCGCCTTCCCGCTGTAACACCGGCACCGACGCGCTGGCCTGGATGAAGCTATGCTCGCTGCCGTCCGCCTCTTCGACGGTCACTTCCAGATCGGCTCCGGATGTTACCTGGCTTAAATCGCGGATCTCAAACGGCCCCGGCGAGACGTTTGTCTGATAGATGGTGTAGCCGTTTTGCTTGATAGTGACTTTCGCATCGCTATTGGCAATACCGCGCACGACGGGCGCAAAGCCCTGCTGACTAACAGGCAGCATAGAAGTATCCGTTTCCAGCTTCACGCCGGTCATCTGGACGCTGTCAAAAAGTTCACCATTGGTATATGTCTGACCAATCTCAAGCTGGCTTTTCAGCGTTTTGATGTCGCGTTGTAACGTGCTGGCAATGCCCTCCCAGCCAGAAGCGTCGCTCCAGGTGCTGTTATTCCGCAGCCGCCACGCCCCAAGGTTAATCCCCGACTCCAGGCCAAGCCAGGTCGAAGAGGTTTTGCCCGAACTGTAGTGCTGCTGAGAACCGCTGAGTTGATAGCTTGTCCAGGCGGCAGGCGCGCCGTCATCCCAGAATTTTGGATGTATCGCGCCAGCGGCAGCATGGTCGCGATACGCCTGCGGGATGACCAGCTTCAGGGTCTGGTCATCCTGATTGTATTCGTAACGGGCATTTTCAATGAAATGGGAGATATCGCGGACATAAGCGCCGTCATCCAGATCTTTTAAGTCCGGGATCGTGTCGACTTTCACGCCGTAATCGCGCAGATCCGCTTTCGTCAGCTCCGGCAGCAGGCGCTGTTTATCGTCAGACAGCACGAAAGCGATGGGACGTTTATCCACAACGTCCCGATCCCACATAACAGTCGTAAGGTAGCTTCCGGCAAGTAGCCCGTTATCGTTAATGAAGTTTTTTAATGTAGAGGTATTTTCGAGGGGCGTATCCAGCTCAAGGATCCGCAGGTTAAATTCGTCATCAGCACTTGCAGGCTGGATCGCGGCGAGCAGCGTCAGCGCGATCCCGTACAGTACCTGTTTGTGAAGCAGAGATGACGACATAAAATACCAACATGATGATTTAAAGAGCCTGCTTGCGCTGTGGGGTTTGCCCACCGAAATCATTGATTGCCGTCCAGGTCACCGCGCCCTTTGCTGAATTCGGTAACGCGAAACGCTGCTCGCTGAACGGAGCCACCATCATTGAAATGGCGCCTGGCGTGGTTTTGGTCTCTTTCACCGGAACACTTTTCCCACCAACGGCCAGCTCGCCAAACGAGACGTAAAACGGGGTCGGGTTGTTTGCAATTAGCGTGTCGCCCTGACGCTGGAATGTGATTTTTGCGTAGGCTCCCAGGGCATCGCTTTCCTTCAGCTGAGCCGGACGCCAGAAAAGCTTCAGGCGCGTTTTCATCGCAAATTGCAGCGTGTTTTTCTCTTTCAGCTCCGGCGAGAGTGCCGATACGGATTTAACGTTTGCCAGAAACAGAGATTCCCGGTCTGCGGGCAGGCTTTTTTTATCGCCGGTAAAAATAACGTGCAAAAGGGTTTGACGATTTTCCTGCAATTTGTAAACAGGGGGAGTAATAATAAACGGCGCTTTCGCATCATTGGGGTAAGTGACCCAGCTTTGCACCAGATAACGTGTATGCGGATCTTTATTTTTAAGTGCTATCTGAATTTCTGATTTATTCGATGGATAAATAATTCGCGTACCACCGAGAACAACACTTGCCTGTACTGAACAGCAGGAAATAATTAAACAACCACATAACAATTTAAATAAAGTCTTCATACAATGTTCCAAAAAGGCAGCCGTTCAGGCTGCCCGTCATTGCTTAGCGATAGACAACCTCGAATGTTGCAGAGGAGGAGTAATGGCCCGCGGTTGGCGCGGTATCCCCCACCTGAATCACTTTCGCGGTGTAGTTAAAGACAGAAGCCGTTGCCCCGGTCGCGTCGTTATTCACATCGGTACCCGTATCCGGTACTGAACCGTCGAAAACAACATCGCCTTTAGCGCCGTTCTCATTGCTGACGATGATGCCAACGTTGGTCGCATTGCCTGCGCCAGTCAGATCGTTCCTCAAACGCTTGTTAGCGGCGTCTGTTGTCGTGCCGCTAAACTTGAGGTTCAGTTTAGCGACCAGCGGGTCACATTTTTTCACTTCAATCTTAAAGGCTTTTGAGGTGCCAACCGTACCGTCAGCGCCAAAATCCGAAGGATAGGTATCTGCGAAAGTGACGGTGGAAGCGTTAGTCCCTGTGCCATCAACGTTAATTTCACAGGTATCGGCAACAATTTTTCCGGCGAAGTTCACCGTACCGGAATCGTTTGATGCAAATACAGGCAGAGACAGCGCGGCCATAACGCTTCCGGCTAAAAATGTAGAGACAATTTTTTTGTTCATGAAAAATATCCTTATATTTGACAATTGTGGCATCCATTCGCACTACAAATATTTTGAGTCGAAATGTTATCCAGCATGTTACACATGACTGACTAAATAGGAATATCCTTTGAGCCAGTGAATTTCTTATGGCGATTACATCAGATTATTCTTCATTGTGTCCAGAGAGGATAAAGTTACGCAACATGTAGAAGATTTCAAATGCATGTTTTAGATGAAAAAAATGAGAACTTAAAAATTCTAAATTAGATATTTAATTTTTTTAAAAATTGCAGAATGTAAAAAACAAAAAAGCCGCTTTATATTAAAGCGGCTTTTTATTCAGGGAATTAATTAATTCCCACCAAACATATCCTTGATCCAGCCGGCCACGCCATCACTGTCTTTCTTCTCGTTCTGCTGCTGGGCCGGTTGTTGCTGCGGCTGCTGCGGCTGAGAAGATTGATCGAACGGGTTGCCCGTTGGCTGTTCAGGCTGGCTCTGCTGGCACAGTGAGTCCGGGTTGGTCGTCCAGACCGGCAGGGTACGCATCCCGCCGCCGCAGATAAAGTTCCCGGAACCATCCACGCCCATATCGACGATATCTTCCGGCGCGACCAGGTTCAGCGGCACAGGTGACTGGTTCGCCAGGTAGCGCTGGTAAATCGACATCGCCCCGCTCGCCCCGTAAAGTTTGGTCGGCTGGTTGTTGTCACGGCCTACCCAGGTGATCACCACTTCACGGCCATCAATACCGGCAAACCAGGTATCGACGTTGTTGTTGGTGGTCCCGGTTTTACCCGCCAGATGCAGACCAGGATACTTCGCCCCCAGCTGACGACCGGTACCGCGCTGCACAACCTGCTGCATCGTCCACAGCGTCATGTAGGCCGCCTGCGCAGGAACGGCACGTTCAGCCTGCGGGAAGCTCTGATACAGCACGGAGCCATCTTCGGCAATCACCGAACGCAGGGCAGAGAGCGGTGCGCGGTTACCCCCGCTGGCAATGGTCTGGAACGCCTGCGCCACTTCGATCGGCGTCAGGTTAAGCGCCCCCAGAATCATCGCCGGAACAGGGTGCAGCTGATCTTTCGGTACGCCCAGCTTCTGCCAGGTATCGACAATGGCCGGCAGACCCAGCGCCATACCGAGGTTAACCGTAGGTACGTTCATGGAGCGGGTTAACGCATCCACCAGCATCACCTGGCCGCTGAACTGTTTATCATCGTTCTGCGGTGACCAGACCTGGCCGTTAGGCTGACGCAGGGAGATTGGCGCATCGGCGATCCAGGTGTTCAGGCGATACAAATTCGGCTGGCTCAGCGCGGTGAGATAGGTCGCCGGTTTAGCCAGAGAGCCAATCGAACGACGCGCCTGCATCGCGCGGTTGTAGCCCGCATACTGCGGCTCTGCGCCGCCCACCATCGCGCGCACTTCGCCGGTATTGCGGTCAACCACCACCATCGCGGTTTCCAGATCGCTCAGCTTGCGCTGTTTCTTCAGCGCCGGAATGCCTTCCACCGCCGCTTTTTCTGCAGCGTCCTGGGCTACCGAGTCAAAGGTTGTGAAAATCTTCACGCCGGAGAGATCTTTGACCTTATCACCGAGCTTGCTTTGCAGCTCCTGGCGCACCATCTGCATGAAAGCAGGCTGCGGAGAGATCACCCCACCGCGCGGCTGCACGCCCAGCGGACGTGCGCTAAGCATGTCGTATAATTCCTGGTCAATCACCTGCTGCTGTTGCAGCAGACGCAGTACCAGGTTACGACGCTCCAGCGCCAGTTTCGGGTTACGCCACGGGTTATAGATTGACGCCCCTTTTACCATGCCCACCAGCAGCGCCTGCTGATCGAGGCTCAGCTCTTCCACCGGACGGCCAAAGTAGTACAGGCTCGCCAGCGGGAAGCCGCGGATCTCGTTATCGCCGCTCTGGCCGAGGTACACCTCGTTCATGTACAGCTCAAGGATACGATCCTTGCTGTAGCGCGCATCCATCAGCACGGCCATGTACGCTTCGTTGGCTTTACGCCAGTAAGAACGCTCGCTGGAGAGGAACAGGTTCTTCACCAACTGCTGGGTAAGCGTACTCGCTCCCTGCACGGTACGGCCCGCAGTCAGGTTCGCCAGCACCGCACGGCCGATGGAGTAGAGACTGATACCGTCGTGCTCGTAGAAATGGCGGTCTTCGGTTGCCAGCAGGGTATCCACCAGCAGATCCGGGAAGCCGTTACGCGCCACGAACAGGCGCTGTTCGCCATTGGCGGACGAGAGCATGGTGATCAGACGCGGATCAAGACGGAAGAAACCGAACTGGCGGTTATTGTCCATGTTCTCAATGGTTTCCAGCCGATCGCCGTCAAAAGTCAGACGCGCGCGCACCTGCCCCTCTTTGCTGTCCGGGAAGTCGAACGGGCGGCGGATCATCTCAATGCTTTTCGCCTGGACGGTAAATTCGCCCGGGCGGGTCATTTTCGTGACCTGACGATACTGCGTAGCTTGCAGCAGTTTCACCATCTCGTTCTTGCTGATGGACATGTCCGGCTCAAGGTTCACCATGCGACCATACACTGCCGCCGGCAATTGCCAGACTTTCCCGTCGATACGGCTGCGGATCTTCTGATCCAGATAAACGCCGTAAATCGCGATCAGCACAACAAAAACAATGAACAGCTTCAGCAGCAGCCAGAACCAGCCGCGCTTCCCACGAGGCTTACGCCCTTTGCCTTTTCCTTTACGCGGCATGGGTTCTTCATCCTCATAATCGTCTTCATAGTCATCGTCATACTCCTCATCTCTGAGGCGACGACGGCTTACCTTTTCTTTCGCCGGACGCGCGGGTTTTCCCTTACGTCCTATTGGCTCGCGGTCATTCCCCGCCATGCTTTTTCTCCGCAACTTTCAGGCGCAAAGGCCAGATTTTCTTTTCTTCCACAGGCCTGTGAAAGAAGAAATCTCTCAAAATTGGTTTTCTCCCTCTCTCCGTGGGAGAGGGCCGGGGTGAGGGCATCAGACCGCACTTTCCCCACTACGAATATTTCTTCGTCCGCCGCGTCGGCGCCGTATTCGCCGGATCGTCCGGCCATACGTGTTTGGGGTAGCGCCCTTTCATCTCTTTCTGCACTTCACGGTAGCTTCCCGCCCAGAACGCCCCCAGATCGCGGGTGATCTGCAACGGACGATGCGCAGGCGAGAGCAGCTCAAGCACCAACGGCACCCGCCCTTCCGCAATAGACGGCGTGGTTGCCTCACCAAACATCTCCTGCATCCGAACCGCCAGCGCCGGAGGATTATCCTCATGATAACGAATGGCAATCCGGCTCCCGGTGGGCACAGTGTAATGCCCAGGAAGCTCACTATCCAGACGTTGACGTAATGACCAGTCCAGTAAATTCTGTAACGCGGTCTTAACATCAAGCGCCTTAAGGGCGCGCAGAGAGTGCACGCCGCTCATTTGCGGCAGCAGCCACTGCTCAAGCGTCGCGAGCAGCGTCTCATCATCCACCGCGGGCCAGCCGTATTCCGGTAGCCACTTCGCGGCGCAGTGCAGACGAATGCGATACTGTTCAGCTTCCGGCGTCCAGTTCAGGACGTTAAGGCCCTTTTCCCGAATGCCGTTCAGCATTGCCTGGTGTAACTCTTCTTCCGACGGCTTCGCCAGCGGTTTCGTCCCGAGGATCAGTTTGCCAATCTGACTACGCCGAAACGCCTTTAGCGTCCCCTGAGCGTCATCCCATTCCATGATGTCCGATTGCTGGAGCAGCTGCGGGCAGGTACGCGTCAGGGCATCTATGTCCACGGCAATCGCCTGTAAAATACGGGCATCAGGAGACTGGCTGCCCTGAAGCAGGAGCGGCGCGATCAGCCATTCATGTCGCGTCAGGGCATCATCGCTGTCCAGCATCGCCCCCATGCCGTTTGCCAGCTGGTAGCGTCCATCCAGCCCGCGGCGGCGCGCAATCCTGTCCGGGAAGGCCAGCGCCAGAAGGGAGGCAATCTTATCGCCGTCAGGTGAACCGCCCCGGCAGTTCAGGCGTTTGCACAGCTGCTGCGCCCGCTGCTGCCAGTTTCCCTGATTGCGCGAAAACGCCTGCCCCAGATCGCTGCTGCCTCCGCGCGGCGGCTCCTCAAGAATAGCCGCCAGTTTCGCCGCTGTGGCAATTTCATCTTCGCCCTGAGCGGCCACCAGCATCGCCGCCAGACGCGGATCGTTGCCCAGCGCCGCCATTTTCTGACCGCGCGCCGTCAGACGTTCCCCTTCCAGCGCGCCAAGCTGGGTGAGCAGGCTGCGCGCGGCGGCGAGATTCACGACAGGCGGTGGATTAAGCCAGGTGAGCTGTTCAGGATCCGGGCAACCCCAAAGCAGGAGATCCATCACCAGCCCGGAGAGATCGCTTTGTAAAATCTCCGGCGTGCTTTGCTGTGCCGCGCGTTCAGCCTGCTCCGCGCTGGTCAAATGCAGGCAAATACCCGGCTCAAGACGCCCCGCACGGCCCGCGCGCTGCACCATTGACGCCTGACTGATGCGTTGTGTCAGCAGTTTAGTCAGCCCGGTGCGCGGATCAAAGCTCGCCACCCTCTCCTGCGCGCTATCCACCACCAGGCGAATGCCTTCGATGGTTAAACTGGTTTCGGCAATGTTGGTTGCCAGGACGACTTTACGCTGCCCCGCCGGGGCGGGAAGGATGGCTTTACGCTGCTCGGTCAACGACAGGGCGCCATAGAGCGGGCAAAGCAGTACGTCACTGCCCACCCTGGAGGCCAGCCGCTCCTGCACGCGCTGAATCTCCCCCACGCCGGGCAAAAACAGCAGCAGCGAGCCGGGCGCCTGGCGAAGCAGGTCAGCAGTGGCAATAGCTACCGCTTCGTCAAAGCGCTGATGGGCAGGAAGCGGCTGATAGCGCCGCTCAACAGGAAATGCCCGTCCTTCTGAGATGATGACCGGCGCATCGGGTAATGCCTGTCGTAGCCGCTCGTTATCCAGCGTCGCCGACATAATCAGCAGCCGCAGATCGTCGCGCAGCCCCTGCTGAACGTCGAGCAACAGCGCGAGGGCCAGATCGGCCTGCAGGCTGCGCTCGTGGAATTCATCCAGGATCACAAGCCCGACGCCGTTCAACTCCGGGTCGTTTTGCAGCATGCGGGTAAGAATGCCTTCGGTGACCACCTCAAGCCGCGTGGACGGGCCGACGCAGGTTTCGGCGCGCATCCGGTAGCCTACCGTTTCACCCGGTTTTTCATTCAGCAGTTCCGCCAGGCGCTGCGCCACGTTGCGCGCGGCCAGCCTGCGCGGCTCCAGCAGGATAATTTTCCCGGCAATCTTCCCCTCTTTAAGGATCTGCAGCGGCAGCCAGGTAGATTTACCCGCCCCCGTAGGCGCGTTAAGCAAAACCTGCGGGGCATGTTGTAAGGCAGCGAGAAGCTCAGGAAGAACGACGGCGACCGGCAATGAGGACACTAACAGCTCCAGAGGGTTAACATTAGTCGGCGTACATTGTAGCATCGGCGCATATCATTACCGAGTCCCCCGTATGTCTGATTCGAAACGGCTGTTTTTTGCCATTGAATTGCCCACCCCCCTTCAGCGGCAAATCGTTCGCTGGCGCGCGGAACATTTTCCACCGGAAGCGGGCCGACCCGTTGCGGCGGCAAACCTGCACCTGACGCTGGCCTTTTTGGGTGACGTGAGCGCCGAAAAACAGCGGGCATTAGCCGCCATGGCCGGGCGTATTGTCCAGCCGGCGTTTACGCTGCACCTTGACGATGCGGGTCAGTGGCTGCGTTCGCGCGTGGTCTGGCTGGGTACGCGCCAGCCGCCGCGCGGGTTGTTACAGCTCGCCAATATGTTGCGCGCGCAGGCAGCGCGCAGCGGCTGTTACCAGAGCCCGCAGCCGTTTCATCCGCACGTCACGCTGCTGCGCGATGCCGGTCAGGCTGTTGCCATTCCGCCGCCGGGTTTTCACTGGGCTTTTCCGGTTAATGAATTCGCGCTTTATGAATCCGTCTTTGCACGGGGACGCACCCGCTACAGGCCGCTACAGCGCTGGACGTTGGGCGACACCACAAGGAATTCCGATGAAGTTTAGTCCTGCACTCCAGTCCGCCACGCTGATCCAACGCTACAAACGCTTCCTCGCCGACGTGGTGACGCCGGAAGGCGAAGAGCTCACCCTGCACTGCCCCAACACCGGCGCCATGACCGGTTGCGCCGCACCGGGTGACACGGTCTGGTATTCCACTTCAGAAAATACTAAACGCAAATATCCCCATACCTGGGAAATAACCGAAACGCAAAACGGGGCGTTTATTTGTGTTAATACTCTGCGTGCAAATCAGCTGGTTAAGGAAGCGCTGACGAATGGCGCCATTCCCGAACTGGTGGGTTACGGTACGCATAAAACAGAAGTGAAATACGGCGATGAAGGCAGCAGAATTGACTTCATGTTACAGGCGGAAGGCCGTCCTGAGTGCTATATTGAAGTAAAATCAGTGACGTTAGCGGAACAGGAAAACGGCTTCTTTCCGGATGCGGTAACGCTGCGCGGGCAGAAGCATCTGCGAGAGCTAATGAGTGTTGCGGCGGCGGGCAAACGCGCCGTATTGCTGTTTGCGGTGTTGCATACAGCGATTGAACGGTTTTCCCCTGCCCGCCATATCGATCCTAAATACGCACAACTGTTGAATGAGGCACAAAAGCAGGGGGTAGAGGTTTTAGCTTATAAAGCGGAACTTTCTGCCGATAATATGACTCTGAGATCGTCTCTTCCCATTGTCTTATAAGGGATTAGACGATTGATGAATAAGTGTTCTGGCCGCGTGCGCAAATACGCTTTTCCTCACAGGCTTGTCAAGTGTTACGTTTAGATAATTGCCATACGGAAAAGCATCTGCTATTTATAGCGACCTGATTTTTCCCCCAACACGGGGATCGATAGTGCGTGTTAAGGAGAAGCAACATGCAAGAAGGGCAAAACCGTAAAACATCGTCCCTGAGTATTCTCGCCATCGCTGGGGTGGAGCCGTATCAAGAGAAGCCGGGCGAAGAGTATATGAACGAAGCCCAGCTGTCGCACTTCAAGCGTATTCTTGAAGCATGGCGTAATCAACTCAGGGATGAAGTGGATCGCACCGTTTCGCATATGCAGGATGAAGCTGCTAACTTCCCGGATCCGGTAGACCGTGCCGCTCAGGAAGAAGAGTTCAGCCTCGAACTGCGTAACCGTGACCGCGAACGCAAACTGATCAAAAAGATCGAGAAAACGCTGAAAAAAGTCGAAGACGAAGATTTTGGCTACTGCGAATCCTGCGGTGTTGAAATCGGTATTCGTCGCCTGGAAGCGCGTCCAACCGCCGATCTGTGCATCGACTGTAAAACGCTGGCCGAAATCCGCGAAAAACAGATGGCCGGCTAACGCCAGCGCTGTTTATACACTTCAAAGGCGGGAGTCTCTCCCGCCTTGTTACTGTTGATATGTCTGAATCACACTATATCGGGCGCTTTGCGCCATCTCCTTCCGGTGAATTACACTTCGGCTCATTAATTGCCGCGCTTGGCAGCTACCTGCAGGCTCGCGCCAGTCAGGGTAAATGGCTCGTCCGCATCGAAGATATTGACCCTCCGCGTGAAGTTCCCGGTGCTGCAGACACCATTCTGCGTCAGCTGGAACATTACGGTCTTCACTGGGACGGCAACGTTCTGTGGCAGTCACAACGTCATGAGGCTTATCGGGAACGTCTGGCCTGGCTCAGCGCTCAGGGACTCTCCTATAACTGCACCTGCACCCGCGCGCGTATCCAGAGCGTGGGAGGTGTGTATGACGGCCACTGCCGCACGCTGAATCTTCCCCCGGAAAATGCCGCCGTACGCTTGCTACAGCGCGCGCCCGTCACCCGCTTCCACGATCGGCTCTCCGGTGAGATTAGGGCGGATGAACGTCTGGCATGTGAAGATTTTATTATTCACCGTCGTGATGGTCTGTTTGCGTATAACCTGGCGGTGGTCGTCGACGATCATTTCCAGGGCGTGACGGAAATTGTGCGCGGGGCGGACCTGGTCGAACCGACCGTACGGCAAATCTCGCTTTATCATCAGTTTGGCTGGACGGTGCCGGATTACATTCATCTGCCGCTGGCGGTCAATGCGCAGGGCGTTAAGCTCTCCAAGCAGAACCACGCCCCGGCCCTGCCAGACGGCGATCCGCGTCCTGTTTTGATCGACGCGCTGCGATTTCTCAAC
Organism: Enterobacter cloacae complex sp. P27C; assembly: GCF_014895705.1. Lineage (NCBI taxonomy): Bacteria > Pseudomonadati > Pseudomonadota > Gammaproteobacteria > Enterobacterales > Enterobacteriaceae > Enterobacter > Enterobacter cloacae complex sp. P27C. The sequence goes on along the minus strand of NZ_JADBQB010000004.1, from coordinate 471,940 downwards.
CAGAATGTAACCAACGAATGGCAGGATCTGCGCATTGACGAATTGCTGAAAATAGCCATTGCCAACTGGACGCTCGCGGCAGTGCCAAAAATCCAGCATTCTCAAATGCGTTGCGCTGAGCTATGATTAGCCGCTTTTTTCATAACAAAACACACTACGAGGTGTACCATTTTTACCCGAGTCGCTAATTTTTGCCGAAAAGTGCTAAGTCGCGAAGAGAGCATGGCGAACGACGCTATTGCACAGCCACACATGTCGGTTATTCCGCGTGAGCAGCACAATATTTCCCGCAAAGATATCAGTGAAAATGCCCTCAAGGTACTCTATCGTCTGAATAAAGCGGGCTACGAGGCCTATCTCGTTGGCGGTGGGGTGCGTGATTTACTGCTGGGCAAAAAACCGAAAGATTTCGACGTGACGACCAGCGCCACGCCCGAGCAGGTGCGTAAATTATTCCGCAACTGCCGTCTCGTTGGCCGCCGTTTCCGTCTGGCTCACGTGATGTTTGGGCCGGAAATCATCGAAGTGGCGACCTTCCGCGGCCACCACGAAGCGGGTGCATCCGACCGCACCACGTCACAGCGCGGCCAGAACGGTATGCTGCTGCGCGACAATATCTTCGGCTCTATCGAAGAAGATGCCCAGCGTCGCGACTTCACCATCAACAGCCTTTATTACAGCGTGGCGGATTTTACCGTGCGTGATTACGTCGGCGGCATGCAGGACCTGAAAGAGGGTCTGATCCGCCTGATCGGCACGCCGGAAACGCGCTATCGTGAAGATCCGGTGCGCATGCTGCGCGCCGTGCGTTTTGCCGCCAAGCTGAACATGCGCATCAGCCCGGAAACCGCAGAGCCGATCCCGCGTCTGGCGACGCTGATTAACGACGTGCCGCCTGCCCGCCTGTTTGAAGAGGCGCTGAAGCTGCTGCAGGCCGGCTACGGGTTCGAAACCTACAATCTGCTGCGCGAATACAACCTGTTCCAGCCTCTGTTCCCGACCATTACCCGTTACTTCACCGAAAACGGTGACAGCCCAATGGAGCGGATGATTGCGCAGGTGCTGAAAAATACTGACACCCGCATCCATAACGATATGCGCGTGAACCCGGCATTCCTGTTTGCGGCAATGTTCTGGTACCCGCTGCTGGAAACGGCTCAAAGAATCACCCAGGAGAGCGGCCTCGCCTATTACGATGCCTTCGCGCTGGCCGCGAACGATGTATTGGACGAAGGGTGCCGCACGCTGGCTATCCCAAAACGTATTACCACGCTGGTGCGCGACATCTGGCAGCTTCAGCTGCGCATGTCCCGCCGTCAGGGCAAACGTGCCTGGAAGCTGATGGAGCATCCAAAGTTCCGCGCCGCCTTCGACCTGCTGTCGCTGCGTGCGGAAACTGAACGCAATCAGGAGCTGCAGCGCCTGGCGCAGTGGTGGGCCGAATTCCAGGTTTCCGCCCCGCCGGAGCAGAAAGATATGCTGACCGGGCTGGATGAAGAACCTGCCCCGCGTCGCCGTCATCGTCGTCCGCGCAAACGCGCACCGCGGCGTGAAGGAACAGCATGACCCTCGCGTATATCGCCATCGGCAGCAATTTAGCCTCTCCGCTGGAGCAGGTGAATGCTGCCGTACAGGCGCTGGGTGAGATCCCGCAAAGCCGTATCGTGGCGGTCTCCTCCTTTTACCGCACGCCGCCGCTAGGCCCGCAGGATCAGCCTGATTATCTGAACGCCGCCGTGGTGCTGGAAACATCCCTCGATGCCGAAACGCTGCTGGACAACACTCAGCGCATCGAACTGCAGCAGGGGCGCGTACGCAAAGCCGAACGCTGGGGGCCGCGCACGCTTGATCTCGATATTATGCTGTTCGGCCATGAGGTGATTAACACTGAACGCCTCACCGTACCGCATTACGACATGAAAAATCGTGGCTTTATGCTCTGGCCGCTCTTTGAAGTGGCGCCCGATCTCACCTTCCCGGAAGGCATCCCGCTCAAGGCCGTTCTGGACAACCTGAACGCGGAAAGACCCGCTCGCTGGTGATCCTCTTCCCTCACCGGTTGACCACAAAATAATTGTGGTTAATCGGTTGCCTAAAATCATTGTTCCCTCGAATGTTACTGTTAGAATGCGCAAAGATTCGCTTTTGGGCTATCAGGAAACAGTATGAAACCAACCACCATCTCCTTACTGCAGAAATGCAAACAGGAAAAAAAACGCTTCGCCACCATCACCGCGTATGACTACAGCTTCGCCAAACTGTTTGCCGAAGAGGGGATCAACGTCATGCTGGTCGGGGATTCGTTAGGGATGACGGTACAAGGACATGATTCCACCCTGCCGGTCACGGTCGAAGATATTGCATATCACACCCGTGCGGTACGCCGCGGTGCGCCAGGCTGCCTTCTGCTTTCCGACCTGCCGTTTATGGCCTATGCCACGCCAGAGCAGGCATTTGAAAACGCGGCGGCAGTGATGCGCGCTGGCGCTAACATGGTCAAAATTGAAGGCGGCGCCTGGCTGGTGGATACGGTGAAAATGCTCACCGAACGCGCCGTGCCGGTGTGTGGTCATTTGGGCCTGACCCCGCAGTCCGTCAACATCTTTGGCGGGTATAAGGTGCAGGGCCGCGGCGACGCAGCGCAGACGCTGTTTGAGGATGCCCTGGCGCTGGAAGCCGCTGGCGCACAGCTGCTGGTGCTGGAGTGCGTGCCGGTTGAGCTGGCGAAACGCATCACCGACGCACTCTCCATTCCGGTGATTGGTATTGGTGCAGGCAACGTGACCGACGGTCAGATTCTGGTGATGCACGACGCCTTTGGTATTACAGGCGGGCATATCCCGAAATTTGCCAAAAATTTCCTCACTGAAGCGGGCGACATGCGCGCTGCGGTCAGGCAGTATATTGCCGACGTTGAATCCGGTGTTTACCCGGGTGAAGAACACAGTTTCCATTAAGGAGTCTCGTTGTGCTAATCATTGAAACCCTGCCGCTGCTTCGCCAGCATATCCGCCGCGCGCGTCAGGAAGGTAAACGTATCGCACTGGTCCCGACCATGGGCAATCTGCATGACGGCCACATGAAGCTCGTCGACGAAGCCCGTGCGCGAGCAGATATCGTGGTGGTCAGTATCTTCGTGAACCCCATGCAGTTTGACCGCGCCGACGATCTGGCACGCTATCCGCGCACCCTGCAGGAAGATTGCGAGAAGCTCAAAAAACGCCACGCGGATATCGTCTTCTCACCTGCACCGGCGGACGTTTACCCGCAGGGTACCGAAGAGGCGACCTACGTTGACGTCCCGGGCATTTCTACCATGCTGGAAGGAGCAAGCCGTCCGGGCCACTTCCGCGGCGTCTCCACCATCGTCAGCAAGCTATTTAACCTGGTGCAGCCGGACGTTGCCTGCTTCGGTGAGAAAGATTTCCAGCAGCTGGCGCTGATCCGCAAGATGGTTGCTGACATGGGTTACGATATTGAGATCGTCGGCGTACCGATTGTGCGTGCGAAAGACGGTCTGGCACTCAGCTCGCGGAATGGTTACCTGACCGCCGAACAGCGTAAAATCGCGCCGGGCCTGAGCAAGGTTATGAACACCATGGCAGAGCAGATGCTGGCAAAAGAGTTAACAGCAGAAGAGATTATTGCCCTTGCCGAGCAGGCGCTTAACGATAAGGGCCTTCGTGCTGACGACGTACAAATTCGTGATGCTGATACGCTGCTGGAATTAACCCAGAACAGCAAGCGCGCAGTCATCCTGGTGGCGGCATGGCTCGGCCAGGCACGCCTGATTGACAATAAAGTGGTTGAGCTGGCGTAGTTCTTCACCCTTGATAATTAAAGGTAAATGTAATGATTCGCAAAATGCTGCAAGGTAAGCTTCACCGTGTGAAAGTCACCCAGGCCGACCTGCACTATGAAGGCTCCTGCGCCATTGACCAGGATTTTCTCGACGCGGCGGGTATCCTTGAAAACGAAGCGATTGATATCTGGAACGTGAACAACGGTAAACGCTTCTCTACTTATGCGATTGCCGCCGAGCGCGGTTCTAAAATCATCTCCGTTAACGGCGCTGCGGCGCACTGTGCGGACGTGGGCGACATTGTGATCATCGCCAGCTTCGTGATGATGTCTGACGAAGAAGCCCGCCGCTGGCAGCCTAAAGTGGCCTACTTCGAAGGCGACAATGAAATGAAGCGCACCGCAAAGGCGATTCCGGTTCAGGTTGCCTGATTCCAACAAGGAGCGGAACCCTCTGGATCCGCTCCTTAACGGGAAAAAACACATCATTCTGAATTATGTAAATAGCATCTCTTTACTCATTTCACTTATTTTCACCTCTCTTTTCGCGTCTCCTTTCTTAAATAAACATTCCCCTCAATTATATACAAAGGGAAAATGATCAATGTCATTAATAATCCAAGCCTGCCAATAGCATATCAACGCAATAAAAAATAACCCCCAGTGTTTTTTTTGAGATCATTTTCAAGATCTTTTTCAATGACTTATCAATCTTTAATTTTTTCTAATTATAACTTTTAGTAATTCTAAATACCCAACGTATACAGAGATCCCTATCATCATTTTGCTTGTATTAAATCATTACAATGTTTTTTAAATGGAATTTCAATTATGTTAAAAAAAACGTTATTAGCTTCAGCTGTAGCTTTGTTTGCAGTAGGTTCTTTTTCAGCAATCGCAGATACGGATCTTGGTTTAATCACCTTTGATGGTGCGGTAACAGACACAACATGTAATATTTCCACCTCTAATGGTGAATCACAAAGCAATATTACTATTACCTTACCCGTCGTTAAAAAATCTGAAGTTGAATCCACAACTATTGATACTGGCGTCGGTTCCAAAAACTTTGAACTGCTGCTCACCAATTGCCCTGAAACATTAAAGAATGCCTCTGCAAGCTTCATGTCAAAAAATATGGGCGCTATTGCGAACGGTACTATTGAACCCGATGCTAACGTACAAGGCTCTGCAACCAACGTTGCACTTGCCCTGTTTAACAATGCCCCAACCATTTCATCTCGTATTATGGTAGGCCAGCCTGACAATAATACGCAGAAAACAGACCTGAAAGCCGGCTCCGGTAAACTGTTCTACCGCGTTGCTTATGTCCCTGGCTCCAATTGGGTGAAAGATACTAGCCCTGTGCAGTCAGGTAAAGTTAGCGCCAACGCTTACTTCACCATGAGCTACGAATAATTTTATTCGTCCTGTTAATGTGCCCAGCCGGGCACATTTTTTCGTATTATTTGAGAGTAGACATGTACTTACTGAATATTAAGAGCGGATTAAAAGCCCTGCTGCTGGCCTCGGTGAGCGTTTTTGCTCTTAACGCCAGTGCAGATATTGTGATTTCCGGCACCCGTGTCATTTATCCAGAATCAGCAAAAGACGTAACGGTGTCTATGGATAACCGTGGCACCAGACCTTTACTGGTACAAACCTGGCTCGATGACGGAAGAGATACCACTAATCCTCAAGAGCTGAAACTTCCCTTTATTGTCACGCCTCCTGTATCGCGTGTAGAACCGCAAAAAGGGCAAACGGTCAGAATCACCTGGCTTGGTCAGTCATTGCCAAAAGATAAAGAATCCCTGTTCTGGTTTAACGTTCTGGAAGTTCCGCCAAAGGCAAAGGAAAGCGATACGCAAAGCATGCTTCAGCTGGCATTCCGTACCCGCATAAAACTCTTTTTCCGGCCTACAGGTTTGAAAGGAGAACCGACAGATGCGGCTAAAAATCTTAAATGGACTGAAACCCGGCAAGGTCAAAATATCGTTTTAAGTGCGAAGAATGATTCACCTTATTATGTATCACTGGCGGGGGCAACGCTTATTGCTGGTGCTAAAAGCTACGATATTGAAACGCATTATATTGAGCCATTCTCAAGCCAGACTATGAACGTAAAAAATCATAACACCTTGGGGTATAACAAAATCACCTGGCAAGCCATCAATGATTTCGGTGGAATTGATAAGTATGAATCCATACAGAATTAATTATTTATCCGCCTCGTATCATTCGGAATAACTATAATTAGCTTAACTCTGGGACAGAGTACATCATGCGGTTTAAACGTTCACTACTATGTTTATCGATAAGTGCGGTATTGCCGTTTTGTGCATTTGCTGCTGAAAATAATAAAGAAGAAGACGTGCAGTTTAACGATCAGTTTCTTTATAACACCGGTACATCAATTGATGTCAGCCGTTTTTCAAAAGGCAACCCTGTTCTTGCCGGGACGTATAAGGTGAAGGTTGTTATTAACGGGAAACCTTCCATTACCACGGATCTTGTGTTTAAGGAGAATGGTACACCGCGCGCCACGCCCTGCATCACGCGTAAACTGCTCACCCAGACAAATGTAGCAACCGAGCAACTTAAACCAGCAGGGGATGATTCCGAAGATACGTGCATCTCTGTGTCAGACGCCTATCCCGGCTCACGTGTGGCTTACGATCCTTCCACACAGGAGTTGGACCTTTCTATTCCCCAGGCTTTCGTCATTCAGCGCCCGGCGGGATTTGTCGATCCTTCACTTTGGGAAGACGGGATCCCGGCGGCGATGCTCTCCTGGGATCTTAACGGCTGGCACGCGGACACGTCTGATTACAGCACCGATACGGCCTACGCAGGGTTGCGCTATGGAGCAAACCTGGGCCCGTGGCGGCTCCGGGCACGAGGTAATCTGAACTGGGATCGGGATTCCGGTACTCATTACGCCAGCCAGGACATTTATCTCCAGCGTGATATCACGCCGCTGAAAGCACAGTTTATCGCGGGAGATTCCTACACCCGTGGAGATGCTTTCGATTCCATTAGTCTGCGCGGGGCGCGTTTATATAACGATGATCGTATGCTTCCTAATGGCATATCGACTTATGCGCCGGTGATTCGGGGTGTGGCAAACAGCAACGCCAAAGTCACGATCGCCCAGAGCGGAAACACGATTTACGAAACCTCCGTCCCGCCGGGGCCCTTTGAAATCTCAGATCTGAGTACGACGGGTTATGGCAGCGATCTGATCGTCACTGTAGAAGAAGCGGATGGCAGCAAACGTTCCTTCTCGGTCGCGTATTCCTCGGTCGCGCAAATGCTGCGCCCGGGCTACTCCCGATGGGATGTCGGCGTGGGTGAACTGCGTGACGATAACCTACGTGACAAGCCAAAGGTAGGTTACGCCACGGGCTATTATGGATTAACCAATACCTTCACAGGTTATGCGGGTCTGGAGTACACCGATAGCGATTTTTACGCCGCATTAGTGGGTTTGGCTATGAACACCCGCATTGGCGCATTCGCCTTTGATGTCACGCATTCTGATGCCCGGATCGACGGCTTACGGCATCTTAAGGGTGAGAGTTATCGTATCTCCTACAGCAAACTCATGGAAGCCACGAATACCTCTTTCAACGTAGCAGCATACCGGTTTTCGACATCTGACTATCTCAGCCTGAGCGATGCAGCTTCCTTGACCAACGAGATCAAATACCGTGACAGGGAGCTTAACCCTGACCGTGATAACAGCGATGTGTACCAGACTTTCCAGCGCATGAAGAACCAGATCCAGGTGAACATCAGCCAGCCGTTGGCCTTTAACGGCCTTGATTTGGGATCGCTGTATGTCAACTCCACCTGGCAGGATTACTGGAATGAAAGCAGCTCATCAGCGCAGTACTCGGTTGGCCACAGTCAATCGTTAAGCTGGGGAAGTTACAGCCTCTCCGTGCAGCGCACCTACAACGAGTTCGGGGAAAAAGATGATAGTGTCTATCTGAGCCTCACAATTCCTTTCGACACGCTGATGGGTAACGGCAAGCGTGCAGGCGGGTTCTCATCCCTCACCACGGGCATCGGCAGCGATCTAAAAGGCGGTGGAAGTTTTAACGCCAGCGCCAACGGCAACACCGAAGATAACCGGTTCAGTTACAGCATCACCGAAAGCACCACGCGTAACGACGATACATTAAATCAGCTAAGCGGTTACGGGAGTTATAACGGCCCGCATGGACCGGTGAGTCTTTCCGTCTCCGCATCCGATGACGATAGCCGACAATATTCCGCCAGCTATAGCGGCGGGATGATTCTGCACTCTGGTGGCATAACACTCGCCCCTGGCAGCATTAGCGAAAGCGATACGCTTGCGCTGATTAAAGCTGAGGGAGCAGAAGGTGCCCGAGTCTCCATCGGTAACGGTGAAATTGGCTCTTCAGGCTATGCCCTTATGCCCTATCTGTCTGCCTACCGTGAAAACAACGTCGGTCTTGATATCAGCGATATGCGCTCTGACGTTGAAGTGAAAAATACCCGTTCCACTACTGTCCCGCGTAGCGGTGCCGTTGTGCTGGTTAATTTTGAGACCGATCAAGGGCGTTCAGTGTTAATGGAACTGACGCGTGACGACGGTGGGTTTATTCCGCTTGGTGCCGATGTTCAAACTGAGCAAGGCGTATCCGTAGGTAGCGTAGGCCAGGCCGGGCAAGCCTGGATTCGCGGAATTGAAGATAAAGGGTTGTTAAAAATCGTCTGGGGAAGTGAGTCCGGCACATCCTGTACTGTCTCCTATCAGATTCCGCCCAATGCGAAAAAGATTGGACCAACAACGCTGCTGACAGGCCAGACCTGCCGCATCACAGTATTATAAAAGGAGTTAGAGCATGCTTTTTAAACCTGGGAAAAAAACAGGATTATGGGTATTAAGTTCGAGTCTGATGGCGCTGTCGCTCGGAACATACGCCGATAATCTCGATATTACCTTTACCGCTAATATCCGTGACACCACCTGCGATATGAAAATTGAAGGTGGCAGCGGTGATGGCTCCAGCAACGTTATTCCCATTGGCACCGACGGCAAGGTACGCCTGGATTACATCATCCTCAAAAATGCCAAAGCAACAACAAATTTTAAACTCAAAATGGTCTCATGCCCTTCGAGTCTGACAAAGCTGAACACGACCATTAGTGGTAGTGCCAGCCCACTGAATACGGCAATTAAAAATTCACTCTCCGGTGAGGGCAGCGCAGAAAATATTGGCGTGGCGATTTCCCGCACCGCCACTCCGGATGCCCCTTTTGTCATTAATTCATCCACTGATACTCAGCGCCTCGTCTGGTCGAGCGGAGAAATAAGTGCTGGCGAAGTTCAACTCCTGGCGACGCTGGTGGAAACTGCAAGCGGGCAAGGCATGACCGGCAACTTTAGCGGTATCGCTACGTTTAATTTCACCTATGAATAACTGGCGCAATACGGAGCGTTAATATGAAAAAGAAAATGACATCACTGGTGTTTGCGATGACTGCCATCCTGCCTTCCGTTTGTTTGAGCGCCATTACGGGTACGACGAGCGTTCAGGCCACCTTTACGTCCACCATTGAAGCCGGAACCTGTAATGCCGAGATTCAGGATGCGAGCGGGGCTCCCATTAGCATTTTGCCGTTTGGCGATGTATTTAAGTCCGATCTGGTGAGCCAGAACCGAACAGGGGCATTCAAAATCGCGTTCACTAACTGTGCCGGGGTCAAAAATGCCTCCGTTCAAGCCACGCCGGGTGCTGGCGGGTCCTGTACTGGCAATGCCAAAAATGGGAACTCATATGCAGCCGGGCATAACGTTGGTTTTGAAATCTGGAAAGGTTCTGTCGACTCAGGTTCCCTGCTGAACTGCGCCACGGCCCCAACTTCTATCGTCAACCTGTCTAACGGGGCGGGAAAATTTGAAATGGATGCGCGCATCGTTATTGCTAAAGATAAAACCATTTCTGACGTGACCACTGGTTCGGTCAGCGCCCCTGTGACTTTTATCGTGACCTATCAATAATGTTTATTAAGACTGATAGCTTAAACAGGATGTTCCACTCCCGCTTTAACTTTAGAAGTGCGATGTTATGGCTCGCCTGCTGTCTGGGGTTTCCCGCAGCAGGTTTTGCCTCGAGCCTGGAGATGGATATGACGGCAAACATCATCAACAATACGTGTCAGGTAAGTATTCCGAATGATGGCAAAGTTATTTTACCGATCGTTGGCAAGGGTTGGTTTTATAACTCCGACGGCAGCCCACGGCTACAACCCGGTGACGCAGCTGGGGGAACTCGCTTCGAAATACAGCTGAAAAGCTGTGCGGAAAGTGAATCTGGACTGGCAAAAACCCTGCATTTTGAGTTTAAACCTCAAAGTGGGATAGTTATCGGAAGCTCTCAACAGGTGTTCGCCAATGAAATTCCCGCCTCCGGGGGAGGAGCAGAGAACGTCGGCATTGTGATTTTCTCAGAAAAAGACAATACCAATGTGGTCAATGCGTCAGGAACGTCAGATGTTATTTTTGATGTATCTAACCAAACCGAAAGCCAGTATTTAACAAATTATAATTTCTATGCCCGTTATCAAGACACAGGGATTGTCAGCGCGGGGAAAGTTACCACAAGCGTGCTGGTCAGCGTTATTTACAATTAAAATATACCAAGCATCCGATATAAGGAATTTTTGAATGTGTTATATAGCAGGAGCCGGAACAAGTCATTTCTTCATAAAAGGTGCAGGCCTTGCTTTGTCAATTCTTGCAATAAGTTTCTCTGCATCGGCCGATTTATGGGAATGCAAATTTAATAGTTACAGTGTTCAGCCTATTTCGGATGTCAAAGGTGCAAAGCCCAAGATCGTTCCCCTGGAGAGCGTCAGCGCGCCAACAAAAATAAGCGGCCTTATTGAGTTGCAGGTGACTCCCGGCCTCTACTCCTGGTGCTCAATGGGTAATGATGGCGAGCGCGTCTATCAGAAAACGGACAGTACACTGGTTGTCGGTGGCGTGGACGGAAAAGCACTCTTTAAAACTAACGTAACGGGGATCGCCTATACGCTGGCCATGTACCCGACCAACAACGCTTTTAATGCCTTTTTCCCTTCGACTACAGGAAGTTATGTAGTAACGGCCAATCAGGGAGATAATTCAGATCTGGTTAAAGCAGTATGGTGGTCTGCCCGTATGGAATTTTATCAATTACCCTCATATGCTGGCGTGCCCGCAAGCGTCACACAGATTGGTCCAGTGGCCGGGAATATTGGCAATATTGTCGTAGGTAACCCCAACACATCAGATGAACAGGACCATCCACGTCCGTTAATCACGATACCCGATATGGCCTTCAATGTTCCTGTTGAAAAACCGACCTGCACTCTTACGGCCCCTAAAACCGTAGATCTGGGGGAGTATGATGTTTCCGATGTCGAGAACGATAACACGCAAAAAGTCTCTGCTACCGTGTCAGGGAATTGCACCAACACACGCAAAATTACGATGAAGTTGACCACCAGCAAGACAACCGGGACTGATGGCTCTTTACTCGCGAACACTGCATCGTCGAATGCGGCAAAAGGCGTGGGCGTGTTGCTGAAGTGGCCGGACAACAGCCTGGCGGTGCCTAATTCAACTAACAACTATGCGACAAAAGGGAACACTATCATCCCTTCATTTAGCGAGTCTCTCACGGCTCAGTTGGTTAAGTCTGGTACAGAAAAAATCACTTCAGGCACGTTCAGCGCCATCGGCACGTTGCAGATCACCTACGAATAGCTTATCCCTGCGGCTGATTGCTGATCAGCCGCGACATCGTCTCCAGCGAATCCGTTCTTAAGATATATAGTCGTTTGAGTAAGAACGGATTATCCCCCGGCTTCACCTTCCCTTTCACCGTCGTCACCGCCAGATGAAAACCGGCGTCGTTCGCCGCCTTGATCGCCTTATTGTCATAGCCACCAAACGGATAAGAAAGGTACAGCACGCGCGGGTTGAACTGTGACAGCGCACGACGAGAACGCTCAAAATCAAACAGGGTCACGTGATAGCTGCGGCTCAGTAAGATCGGGTGTTTATACCCGTCAACGCGATGCAGGAAGTGAGTGTGCGACTGAATGTCGAACACATCCTGAATGCCCTTAATTTCCTGAACGCTCATAAACTGCAGCGATTTCGGATCCCACTTCTGCGGATGGCCTTTAATACGTGACGAAATGATAAACGCCGTCGCGTTGAAGCCATACTCTTTCAGCACAGGATACGCGTAGCGGCTCACCGACTTCAGGCCGTCGTCAAAGGTAATCACCACCGCCTTCGCGGGCAGGTTCATCTTGTTGCGCACGTAGCCTTCCAGCTGATACATCGTCAGCGTGGTGTACCCCTGGTCGCGAAGCCAGGTCATTTGGTTGCTGAACGCGCGCACGCTGGTGGTGGTGGAGGTATGACGAAAACGGGTGTTCTCCTCATCGCGCAGGATATGGTGATAGGTCAGAACCGGAATGCCGTTATCTTCCTGCGCGTCCAGGCTGCTTATCCACGCCAGGCGGTTGCCGATGCGGATCTGAAACCAGGTCTGGTTCAGGCGGTCTTTAAGTTTGTTCAGAATGGGATAACGCAGGTTGGCGCTCAGAGTACCAAAGGGCGCGCTTCCGCTGCTGGGCGCGTTATAGACGGGCGTATCTTTCCAGGTGATGAGGTTCTGGTTACTGAGCGGCTTGTTCAGGTCGCCCAGGCTGTCCTCAACGCGTTGCTTACCCTGCACTTTCTCAAGGTGGTCTTTATCAATAAAGCCGGTACCGAACCCGAAGCGAAATTCGTAATAATCCGCCGCGGCGGGAAAGACCGCGATGATCTGCCCTGCGCGAATATTGCCCACGTTAACCACGGAGTTACCTACCTGAGCCCAGATGGCAGCATCCTCAGTGGTTTGCATATATTGAGCAGGAAGCCCTTGCTGACTTATCAGGCTGGCAGACGCCCCGCCGGAAACCAGCAGCAAAAGGAGAAAGAACACGCGCATGAACATAGGATATAAATCGACACAGGAAATCAGTCGCCATTGTAGCAAAAGCGACATCAATACCAATGTTTAATGCTTATACAGATCGTGAAGCAGAACGAAAGGCGGGTTTTTCTGCTGCTGGTGCCACAGGCTGCTCACGCCCGGCGAGCCCTGCGCCACAATGGCATTTCGAAATTCAGCACTGCTTAATGAGGCGCGAAAAGGATACAGGGTTTCGAGTAAAGGCAGGTTGATACCGGAGATTACTTCACAGTTATTATGCTTGTGGCTAAGCAACGCCGCGGCCCGGTAAGGTGCGGCACCGGATTTATCGGTAAGAAAAATCACCCCATCACCGGTATCCGTTTCATGCAGGGCATCGCACATCATCCGGCTGAGCATGTTGGTGCTCAACCCGCGCCAGTAGTTAACCACCCGGCATTGCGCCAGCGGGCCAAATTTGGCCTCAAGCTTATCCAGCATGTCCTGCGCTCGTTCATCGTGGCAGGTGATCACCCATCCCAGCATAACTCTCTCCTTAGCAGGCAAGTAGTTTAGCGGAGTGAAGGTTTGCTTACGGTGATAACCGTCAAAGAAAGTGCCCGGCAACCAGAGCGTCGCCGGGCTGAGGGTTAACTACGCAGACCGCGCCCGCGCTGGATCAGATACCAGCACAGCAGGTAGAAGGCGATGATGAACACCACCAGCACCGCCACCGTGGTAAACAGCGGAACATCGGTAATGCCGAGGAAGCCAAAGCGGAAGCCGCTGATCATGTAGACGATCGGGTTCAGATGCGACAGCGCCTGCCAGAACGGCGGCAGCAGCGTCAGGGAGTAGAACACCCCGCCGAGATAGGTCAGCGGCGTCAGCACAAAGGTCGGGATCAGGCTGATGTCGTCAAACGTTTTAGCGAACACCGCGTTCAGCAGACCGGCCAGCGAGAACAGAATTGCCGTCAGCAGCAGAGTCAGCGCCACGAACAGCCACGAGTGTACCTGGAACGGCACGAAGAACAGCGAAATCGCCGTCACCAGGATGCCCACGCACAGCCCGCGCGCCACGCCGCCGCCCACGTAACCGGCTATGATGACGTGCGTTGGCACCGGCGCCACCAGCAACTCTTCAATATTGCGTTGGAACTTAGCGCTGAAGAACGACGAGGCCACGTTTGCGTAGGCGTTGGTGATCACCGCCATCATAATCAGGCCCGGCACGATAAACTGCATATAGGTAAAACCGTGCATCTCACCAATGCGGGAACCAATCAGGTTGCCGAAGATAATGAAATAGAGCGTCATAGTGATGACTGGCGGTACCAGGGTTTGCACCCAGATACGCATAAAGCGGTTAATCTCTTTCGCCCAGATACTTTTCAGCGCGACCCAATAAAGATGCGTCATGCCTTGTCTCCTTGTTTATCCTGCACCAGAGAGACAAACAGCTCTTCCAGTCGGTTCGCTTTGTTACGCATGCTTAAAACCTGAATCCCCTGCGCGCTCAGCTGGGAGAACACGCTGTTGATCCCCTGCTCGCGCAGCACTTCCACTTCCAGCGTTGAGGTATCAACCAGGCGATACTGGTACCCTTCAAGCTTCGGTAGCGGGCTTTTTGCCGCCAGATCGAGAATAAACGTTTCGGATTTCAGCTTGGAGAGCAGATCCTTCATCGAGGTGTTCTCCACCAGCTCGCCGTGCTGAATGATGCCGATGTTGCGGCACAGCATCTCTGCTTCTTCAAGGTAGTGGGTGGTCAAAATGATGGTGGTGCCTTTGTCGTTAAGATCCTTTAGGAAACCCCACATAGAACGACGCAGTTCGATATCCACGCCTGCGGTGGGTTCATCAAGGATCAGCAGCTTCGGCTCGTGCATCAGCGCGCGGGCAATCATCAGGCGGCGCTTCATCCCCCCGGACAACATCCGCGCACGTTCATTACGCTTTTCCCACAGATCGAGCTGTTTCAGGTACTTTTCGCTACGCTCAAGCGCCTCTTTACGCTCAACGCCGTAATAACCCGCCTGGTTAACGACAATCTGCTGCACCGTCTCAAACGGGTTGAAGTTGAACTCCTGCGGTACCAGCCCCAGTTGGCGCTTGGCGTTTACCACATCTTTTTGCAGGTCGTAACCAAAGACGCTCACCCGTCCGGACGTTTTATTCACCAGCGAGCTGATGATCCCGATGGTGGTGGATTTCCCCGCCCCGTTCGGCCCCAGAAGCGCGTAAAAATCCCCGGCCTCTACTTTTAGATCTATCCCGCGTAGCGCCTGAACGCCACCCGGATAGGTTTTTTTAAGCTGCTCAAGCTCCAGTGCAATTGCCATGAATTTAACTTACCTTCAGTTCTTACACACGTTGTGTGGTTTCATTAAAAGTCGGGTTACCCTATAGTAGCGCAACGCAATTACTTGGTTACAGGTCGCTAACCTCCATGAACGACATAGATACACTCATTAGCAACAATGCACTATGGTCAAAAATGCTGGTGGAGGAAGACCCCGGATTTTTTGGAAAACTCGCACAAGCCCAGAACCCGCGCTTTCTCTGGATTGGCTGTTCAGACAGCCGCGTACCTGCCGAGCGCCTGACCGGCCTTGAGCCCGGCGAACTGTTTGTTCACCGCAACGTCGCCAACCTGGTGATTCATACCGATCTCAACTGCCTTTCCGTGGTTCAATATGCCGTTGACGTCCTGGAAGTCGAGCACATCATTATTTGCGGCCACTACGGCTGCGGCGGCGTGCAGGCGGCGGTTGAAAACCCGGAACTGGGTTTAATTGATAACTGGCTGCTGCACATCCGCGATATCTGGTTCAAACATAGTTCACTGCTCGGCGAAATGCCGCAGGAGCGACGCATGGACACGCTGTGCGAGCTGAACGTGATGGAGCAGGTATATAACCTTGGGCATTCGACCATCATGCAGTCGGCGTGGAAACGCGGGCAGAAGGTATCAATCCACGGCTGGGCGTACGGTATTCACGATGGCCTGCTGCGCAATCTGGAAGTCACCGCCACCAATCGCGAAACGCTGGAGCAGCGTTACCGTTCGGGGATTGCCAACCTCAAGCTTAAGCATGTGAACCATAAATAAAGCCGGGGGTTTTCACCCTCTCCCTGTGGGAGAGGGTCGGAGTGAGGGCATCAGCCTGCAATTACTCGTCCAGCAATACCACTTTCCCAACATACGGCAGATGACGATAACGCTGCGCGTAATCAATGCCGTAACCCACCACGAACTCGTCCGGGATGGAGAAACCGACAAACTCTACCGGCACCTGCACTTCACGACGCTCCGGTTTATCCAGCAGCGTACAAATCGCCAGCGATTTCGGCTCGCGCAGGCTCAGGATCTCGCGCACCTTTGAAAGGGTGTTGCCGGAGTCGATAATGTCCTCAACGATCAACACATCTTTGCCACGAATATCTTCATCCAGATCTTTCAGGATTTTCACATCACGGGTTGTGGACATGCCGCTGCCGTAGCTGGAAGCGGTCATAAAATCGACCTCGTGCGGTACCTGCACTTCACGGCACAGGTCTGCCATGAACATGAAAGAACCGCGCAGCAGACCAACCAGCACCATTTCGCTGCCGCTGTCCTTGTAATGCTCGGTGATTTGACGACCCAGTTCGGCGATACGCGCTTTGATCTCGGCTTCCGGGATCATCACTTCAACAGTATGTTTCATATTACTAACCAAATGATTTTGATGAAAATCTTTCAATGCGGATGAATCTTGCTCCGGCATCGATACGCAAGCCAGCCATTATATCAGTAAATGGATAAGCCTGGCGTATGAGTTATAAAAAGCAAATATTGTGATTCCGATCACACTTGTTAACACCTATAATTAGTTGCTAGCAAATTATTAACAAAAACTGACGAGTACACTTTCTATGGCTGAAACAAACACTAAACAGCCGCGTCTACTGGTGACACTAACAGCGCTATTCGCCGCCTTCTGCGGCCTGTACCTGTTAATCGGTGGCGTCTGGCTGGTCGCGATCGGCGGCTCCTGGTACTACCCGATTGCGGGCCTGGTTATGCTTGGCGTAACCGTCCTGCTCTGGCGTAGAAAACAATCCGCACTGTGGCTGTATGCCGCCCTCCTTCTTGCCACCATGATCTGGGGCGTCTGGGAAGTCGGTTTCGATTTCTGGGCCCTGACGCCGCGCAGCGACATCCTGGTCTTCTTCGGTATCTGGCTAATCCTGCCGTTTGTCTGGCGCCGCCTGATTGTCCCTTCCAGCGGTGCCGTTGCAGCCCTGCTGGTGGCTCTGTTAATCAGCGGCGGCATTCTCACCTGGGCTGGCTTTAACGACCCGCAGGAGATCAACGGTACGCTGAACGCGGAGTCCACGCCTGCGGCAGCTATCTCGCAGGTCGCTGACGGTGACTGGCCTGCTTATGGCCGTAACCAGGAAGGTCAACGTTACTCCCCGCTGAAGCAGATCAACGCGGACAACGTTAAGAACCTGAAGGAAGCCTGGGTATTCCGTACCGGCGACCTGAAAATGCCGAACGATCCGGGCGAGCTGACCAACGAAGTGACCCCGATTAAAGTGGGCAACATGCTCTACCTGTGTACGGCGCACCAGCGTCTGTTCGCGCTCGACGCGGCCACCGGTAAAGAGAAATGGCACTTTGATCCACAGCTGAACTCCAATCCGTCGTTCCAGCACGTGACCTGTCGCGGCGTCTCTTACCACGAAGCGCGCGCCGATAATGCCAGCCCGGAAGTCATTGCCGACTGTCCTCGCCGCATTATGCTGCCGGTGAACGATGGCCGTCTGTTTGCCATCAACGCTGAGACCGGCAAGCTGTGCGAAACCTTCGCCAACAAAGGCATTCTGAACCTGCAGACCAACATGCCGGACACCACGCCGGGTCTGTATGAGCCAACCTCCCCGCCAATCATCACCGATAAAACCATCGTGATTGCCGGTTCGGTAACGGATAACTTCTCTACGCGTGAAACCTCCGGCGTTATCCGTGGTTTCGACGTGAACACCGGTAAACTGCTGTGGGCTTTCGACCCGGGCGCGAAAGATCCAAACGCGATCCCGTCTGACGAGCACACCTTTACCTTCAACTCGCCGAACTCCTGGGCACCAGCCGCGTATGACGCGAAGCTGGACCTGGTCTACCTGCCGATGGGAGTATCCACGCCGGATATCTGGGGCGGTAACCGCACGCCGGAGCAGGAACGTTATGCGAGCGCTATCCTGGCGCTGAATGCAACCACCGGTAAGCTGGCGTGGAGCTATCAGACCGTTCACCACGATCTGTGGGATATGGATATGCCGTCCCAGCCGACGCTGGCGGACATTACCGTTAACGGCAAAACCGTACCGGTCATTTACGCTCCGGCTAAAACCGGCAACATCTTCGTGCTGGATCGCAGCAACGGTAAGCTGGTTGTGCCTGCCCCGGAAAAACCGGTTCCGCAGGGTGCGGCCAAAGGCGATTACGTCAGCAAAACCCAGCCGTTCTCTGACCTGAGCTTCCGTCCGAAGAAAGACCTCAGCGGTGCAGACATGTGGGGTGCCACCATGTTTGACCAGCTGGTGTGCCGCGTGATGTTCCATCAGCTGCGCTATGAAGGCATCTTCACGCCGCCGTCTGAGCAGGGTACGCTGGTCTTCCCGGGCAACCTGGGAATGTTTGAGTGGGGCGGTATTTCCGTCGACCCTAACCGTCAGGTGGCGATTGCCAACCCAATGGCGCTGCCGTTCGTTTCCCGTCTGATCCCACGCGGTCCGGGTAACCCGATGGAGCAGCCGAAAGACGCGAAAGGCAGCGGGACCGAAGCCGGTATCCAGCCGCAGTATGGCGTACCGTTTGGCGTTACCCTGAACCCGTTCCTGTCTCCGTTTGGTCTGCCGTGTAAACAGCCTGCCTGGGGTTACATCTCCGGTCTGGATCTGAAAACCAACCAGATCGTCTGGAAAAAACGTATTGGTACCCCACAGGACAGCATGCCGTTCCCGATGCCGGTTCCGGTGCCGTTCAATATGGGTATGCCAATGCTGGGTGGTCCAATCTCCACAGCCGGTAACGTGCTGTTCATCGCGGCAACCGCAGATAACTACCTGCGCGCGTATAACATGACCAACGGTGAAAAACTGTGGCAAGGCCGTCTGCCGGCCGGTGGACAGGCAACGCCGATGACCTATGAAGTGAATGGCAAGCAGTACGTTGTCATTTCTGCGGGTGGTCACGGTTCGTTTGGTACGAAGATGGGCGACTATATTGTCGCGTATGCATTGCCGGACGAAGGCAAATAAAAGCAAAACGGCAACGAAAGTTGCCGTTTTTTGCAATGCAGGCCGGGTAAGGCGAAGCCGCCACCCGGCTTTTTTTATACGGTAAAACCGAGCATCATCCCCGTATCTTCATGCTCCAGCAGATGACAGTGCGCCATATAGGCAAACTCTTCAGGCGCTTCATGGTCGAACTTCACCAGCACCTCGCTGACGCCGCCTTCCACTCTCACCGTATCTTTCCAGCCTGCTCGATGCGCTTCCGGCGCTTTGCCGTTCTCAGACAGAATACGGAACTGCGTGCCGTGGATATGGAACGGGTGCAGCATCATGTCCCCTTCCCCTGAAACCACCCAGCGCTCAAACTGCCCCTTCGCGGCGGCAAACATCGGCGTGTTCATATCGAACGCTTTGCCGTTGATCTTGTTGGCGTTGTGGAAATCGAACCCGTGACCGCCGTGATCCATACCGCCCATTTTGCCGTGGTCCATATTCATGTGGCCCATCATCTGGCCGTGGTGCATTCCCGCCATGGCCTGATTGCCATACTTTTTCATCAGCGCCTGCATGCCCATCATGTCAAGCATCGGGTCCATGGAGAGCTGAAGCTTACGCTGCGTGAGCCCATCCAGCGACGGGAGAGCTGGCAGCGTGGCTAAGGTGTCCGGCAGCATACCGGAGGCCGTGACCTGTAGCGGCTGAATGCGCAGCACCGGATGCGGTTTATCAAACGGCGCCACTGCCATCCCCATCTGGCTGACAGGCAGCGTTACCAGGTCAAACGGCTTGCCGTCGCTGATGTCCACCAGCACTTCGAAGCGTTCGCCCATCAGCATCGGCAGCTCGCTCACTTTTACCGGTTCCGGCAGCAGGCCGCCATCGCTTGCCACCACGTAAAGCGGGCGCTTATCGCTGGTGGCGAAGTTCAACGAGCGGGCGTTACAGCCGTTAAGCAAGCGCAGGCGCAGCCAGCCTTTCGGGGCGGCGTGCTGCGGATAGATCGCACCGTTGGCCAGCAGCGTATCGCCAAACCAGCCGACCGCCGCGCTCATCACGTCCAGCTGGTAGTCAATCTGCCCGTCAACGCTGAATTTTTTGTCCTGCACAATCACCGGCACATCGTCGATACCCCACTGTTTCGGCAGGCGCAGGAGACGGCTTTCGTCATCCTCAATCAACACCAGTCCGGCCAGCCCCATTGCCACCTGATGGCCCGTTTTGCCATGCTGATGCGGGTGGAACCAGCAGGTTGCCGCCCGCTGGTCAGGGGTAAAGGTTACGCTGCGTTTACCCCCTGGCTTGATAACACCCTGGGGACCACCATCCACTTCGCCCGGGACTTCCAGCCCGTGCCAGTGCAGTGTGGTCTCCTCGGCAAGCGTATTGTGGATATCCACCGTCACCGCTTTCCCTTTGCGTAACTGAAGCGCCGGGCCGAGCAGATTGCCGTTGTAGCCCCAGGTTGTGGCGCTGTGCCCGCCGAAGGAGGTTTTACCGGCCTGAACAACGAGCTGAATACGGCTACGGGCGTCTGCGGTCAGTAAGTCAGGAATGGGTAAGGCAGGCCTTTCAGCCGCAAAAACCGCGCGGCTCCAGAGTGGTAATGCGCTGGCAACCCCCAGCACAGCGGAATATTTTAAAAAATCACGACGTTGCATGTTCATTTCCTTATTTCCAGCAGGCGATCTTTTGAGCATAAACCCTCCCCTTACCGGAAGGTCAAGTAAAGCGGCAATAATAAAGATCGTCGCACTGGCATCAAGTGTGCTAACGTTAATTTTCCGTGAAGAAGTGGTAGAAGCAATGAAGACGTTTTTCAGGACAATTTTGTTCGGAAGCCTGATGGCAATGTGTGCGAACAGCTATGCGCTCAGTGAAAATGAAGCGGAAGATATGGCCGATTTAACGGCGGTTTTTGTATTCCTGAAAAATGATTGTGGCTACCAGAATTTACCCAACGGGCAAATTCGCCGCGCGCTGGTCTTTTTCGCCCAGCAGAACCAGTGGGATCTCAGCAACTACGACAGCTTTGACATGAAGGCGCTAGGTGAAGACAGCTACCGTGACTTGAGCGGTATTGGCATTCCCACGGCTAAAAAATGCAAAGCGCTGGCCCGCGATTCGCTCAGCCTGCTCGCCTACGTGAAATAACCTTCCCGACGCCCCCTGTTCAACCTATACCCGTGCAACCACGGTTATAGTTAGCTATCATGTTTCGCTCATTTTTTGTGAGCGTTACGGATGTTAACAAAGGAGGAGTCCGCGTATGGCCGACCACACGTTGTGGCATGAAACACTGCATGACCAGTTTGGTCAGTACTTTGCCGTTGATAACGTGCTCTATCATGAGAAAACGGATCACCAGGATCTGATCATCTTCGAAAACGCCGCCTTTGGCCGCGTGATGGCCCTGGATGGCGTAGTGCAAACGACCGAGCGCGACGAGTTTATTTATCATGAGATGATGACCCACGTTCCGCTGCTGGCCCACGGACACGCGAAGCATGTTCTGATTATCGGCGGCGGCGACGGCGCAATGCTGCGCGAGGTTTCACGTCATCGTTCCATTGAAACCATCACCATGGTTGAGATCGATGCGGGCGTGGTCTCTTTCTGCCGCCAGTACCTGCCCAACCATAATGCCGGCAGCTATGACGATCCGCGCTTTAATCTGGTTATCGACGACGGCGTTAACTTTGTTAACCAGACCACGCAGACCTTCGATGTGATTATCTCTGACTGTACCGACCCCATCGGCCCTGGCGCGTCGCTGTTTACCTCCTCGTTCTACGAAGGCTGCAAGCGCTGCCTGAACCCTGGCGGGATCTTCGTCGCACAAAATGGCGTCTGCTTCCTGCAGCAGGACGAAGCGCTCGACAGCCATCGCAAGCTCAGCACCTATTTTGGTGACGTCAGCTTCTATCAGGCGGCGATTCCAACCTATTACGGCGGGATCATGACCTTTGCATGGGCAACGGACAACGACGTGCTGCGTCATCTCTCTACCGAAATTATCCAGGCCCGCTTCCATCAGGCCGGGCTCACGTGCCGCTACTACAATCCGGCTATTCATACCGCAGCGTTTGCTCTGCCGCAGTACCTGCAAGACGCATTATCCACTAAGGGGGTGAGCTAATTGAAAAAGCTTAAACTACATGGCTTTAACAACCTGACTAAAAGCCTGAGTTTTTGTATTTACGATATCTGCTATGCCAAAACAGCGGATGAACGCGATGGTTACATCGCCTATATCGATGAACTCTACAACGCCAACCGTCTGACCGAGATCCTGTCAGAAACCTGCTCGATCATCGGTGCCAATATTCTGAACATCGCCCGACAGGATTATGAGCCCCAGGGTGCCAGCGTCACCATTCTGGTCAGCGAGGAGCCGGTCGACCCGCAGCTTATCGACAAAACTGAACACCCGGGTCCGCTTCCGGAAGTGGTCGTCGCCCACCTCGACAAAAGCCATATCTGCGTTCACACCTACCCGGAAAGCCACCCGGAAGGCGGGCTGTGCACGTTCCGCGCGGATATTGAAGTATCGACCTGCGGCGTGATTTCCCCGCTGAACGCGCTGAACTATTTAATCCACCAGCTGGAATCGGACATCGTCACGATTGATTATCGCGTGCGCGGTTTTACCCGTGATATCAACGGCATGAAGCACTTCATCGACCACGAGATCAACTCCATTCAGAACTTTATGTCCGAGGACATGAAATCGCTGTATGACATGATGGACGTGAACGTGTACCAGGAAAACATCTTCCATACCAAGATGATGCTTAAGGAGTTCGACCTTAAGCACTACATGTTCCACACGAAGCCGGAAGATTTAAGTGAAGAAGAGCGCAAGGTCATCACCGACCTGCTCTGGAAAGAGATGCGCGAAATCTACTACGGCCGCAATATTCCGGCCGTGTAAGTGTTGCCCGGAGCAGGGACGCTTCGGGAAGTTACTTCTGTTTCATAAACTCACGGTAGGCATTCACTACCTGCAGGAAGTCTTCCACGCCGCACAGCGACAGGCTCTCTTCGTCGTAGTAGCTCATCCCCTCTTCCATCTCATCCCCTGAAAACTCAAGCTGGTTGGCGCGCACCATCACCTCTTCGCCGTCCATCCACAGGGTGTATTCATGTCCGGCGCGTTGCCAGGAGCGCTCGCTGCCTTTCACCGTATTTGCCGCCTGTTCGACTTCATCAAGAAGGGCGAGATTTTCTTTCACCTCTTCGTTAAACCAGTGTCCAACGGCTTCGTGCCCCATCGACATGCGCACTTTCACCACACCGGTGATGTCGCGCAAAAATTCGTAATCCATAGCGTTTTCCTCAGCAAAGCCATTAGGGTAATTATCGCAGCAGAGGGAAAGAAAAAAAGCGGGAGAGGTGGGAGGAATGAAAATAAAAAGGTGAGAGCAAGACCCTGCGGCCTGATGCCCTCACCCCGTCCCTCTCCCACGGGAGAGGGTGCAAACACTAAAAACCGTCTCGTAGAGACGGTTTTGCTGTTTATACTGCCGTCTGGAAGATCACCCCGTCAGCCTTCTCGGTGTACTGAGAAAGCTGGTCGAAGTTCAGATAGCGATAGGTATCCACCGCCGTCTTATCCACCTGCGCCACGAAGGTCTGGTACTCTTCCGGCGTTGGCAGTTTGCCAATCAGCGCCGCAACCGCCGCCAGCTCCGCAGAGGCCAGGTAGACGTTCGCACCAGTACCTAAACGGTTCGGGAAGTTACGGGTAGAGGTGGAAACCACCGTCGCACCGTCGGCTACGCGCGCCTGGTTACCCATACACAGGGAGCAGCCAGGGATTTCGATACGCGCTCCGCTCTTACCGAACACGCTGTAGTAACCCTCTTCGGTCAACTGAGCCGCGTCCATACGGGTTGGCGGTGCCACCCACAGGCGGGTCGGCAGCTGGCCTTTGTGGGTATCCAGCAGCTTACCGGCAGCACGGAAGTGACCGATGTTGGTCATACAGGAGCCGATGAACACTTCGTCGATCTTATCGCCCTGCACGTCAGAGAGCAGACGCGCATCGTCCGGATCGTTCGGCGCACACAGGATTGGCTCTTTAATATCCGCCAGATCGATGTCGATCACCGCCGCGTACTCTGCGTCTGCGTCAGCTTCCAGCAGCTGCGGATCCGCCAGCCATTTCTCCATACCCTGAATACGACGCTCCAGCGTACGACGATCGCCGTAGCCTTCTGCAATCATCCACTTCAGCAGCACGATGTTGGAAGTCAGATACTCAATGATCGGCTCTTTGTTCAGCTTGATGGTACAGCCTGCCGCAGAACGCTCGGCGGAGGCGTCGGTCAGCTCAAATGCCTGCTCTACTTTCAGATCCGGCAGACCTTCAATTTCCAGGATACGGCCAGAGAAGATGTTTTTCTTCCCTTTCTTCTCAACGGTCAGCAGACCCTGCTTAATCGCATACAGCGGGATCGCGTGAACCAGATCGCGCAGAGTGATGCCCGGCTGCATTTTGCCTTTGAAGCGCACCAGCACGGATTCAGGCATGTCCAGCGGCATTACGCCGGTCGCTGCAGCAAACGCCACCAGGCCGGAGCCCGCCGGGAAGGAGATACCGATTGGGAAACGGGTATGGGAGTCACCGCCGGTACCCACGGTATCCGGCAGCAGCATGCGGTTCAGCCAGGAGTGGATGACGCCGTCACCCGGACGCAGAGAGACACCGCCGCGGTTCATGATGAAGTCTGGCAGCGTGTGGTGCGTGGTCACGTCAACCGGCTTCGGATAGGCCGCCGTGTGGCAGAAGGACTGCATCACCAGGTCAGAAGAGAAGCCCAGGCACGCCAGGTCTTTCAGTTCGTCACGGGTCATTGGGCCAGTGGTGTCCTGAGAGCCCACGGAGGTCATCTTCGGCTCGCAGTATGCGCCAGGGCGAATACCGGCGACGCCGCAGGCACGACCCACCATTTTCTGTGCCAGCGAGAAGCCGCGGTTGCTTTCTGCCACGTCTTTCGCGTGACGGAAAACGTCGGAGTGCGGCAGACCCAGCGCTTCACGCGCTTTGGTGGTCAGGCCACGCCCGATGATCAGCGGAATACGGCCACCAGCACGCACTTCGTCAATCAGCACGTCGGTTTTCAGTTCGAAGCTTGCCAGCAGCTCGTTGGTTTCGTGGTTGCGCACTTCGCCTTTATACGGGTAGACGTCAATCACGTCGCCCATGTTCAGGTTGCTCACATCCACTTCAATTGGCAGCGCGCCCGCATCTTCCATGGTGTTGAAGAAGATTGGCGCAATTTTGCCGCCGAGGCACAGGCCGCCGCCGCGCTTGTTCGGCACGTGCGGAATATCGTCGCCCATGAACCACAGTACGGAGTTGGTGGCAGACTTACGGGAAGAGCCG
Source organism: Enterobacter cloacae complex sp. P27C (assembly GCF_014895705.1). Lineage (NCBI taxonomy): Bacteria > Pseudomonadati > Pseudomonadota > Gammaproteobacteria > Enterobacterales > Enterobacteriaceae > Enterobacter > Enterobacter cloacae complex sp. P27C. The sequence continues at coordinate 446,471 of NZ_JADBQB010000004.1, read as the reverse complement.
GTACCCACAACGTCACCGACGTAGGCCAGCGGGAAACCTTTTTGTTGCAGCGCTTCGATCTGTTTGATCGGGCCCACCACGCCCGGCTGATCCGGCTCAATGCCTTCACGGGCGTTTTTCAGCATCGCCAGGGCGTGCAGCGGGATATCAGGACGAGACCACGCGTCCGGTGCCGGAGACAGATCATCGGTGTTAGTTTCACCGGTCACCTTAAAGACGGTCACGGTAATTTTTTCCGCCAGCGCAGGGCGGTTCAGGAACCATTCGGCATCGGCCCAGGACTGCATCACCTGCTTCGCATAGACGTTGCCCGCTTTGGCTTTTTCTTCTACGTCGTAGAAGTTATCGAACATCAGCAGCGTGGAAGAGAGCGCTTTAGCGGCAATCGGTGCCAGCTTGTCGTTATCCAGCGCGTCAATCAGCGGATGAATGTTGTAACCACCCTGCATGGTGCCGAGCAGTTCAATGGCTTTTTCAGGAGTAACCAGTGGGGAGGTGGCTTCGCCTTTGGCGATAGCAGCAAGGAATCCGGCTTTTACGTAGGCAGCTTCATCTACGCCAGGCGGTACGCGGTTGATCAACAGATCTAACAGGAATTCTTCTTCGCCCTTAGGCGGGTTCTTCAGCAGCTCGACGAGCGCGGCCATTTGGGTTGCATCTAAAGGTTTGGGTACAATTCCCTCGGCGGCACGTTCTGCTACGTGCTTACGGTATTCTTCTAGCACGACGGTTCTCCTCGCTCTCATTGTCATATGCGGCGGGCGTTCTCTTCACGCTCCTGTGAGACAGCAGTTTGTAGGGTAAATGCCCGATACCGCGTCGGGCAGCATAGCAGGATTTCTGCACAGTGTTAATCCGTTTACAAAAAAGCAACATTAAAAAGTTTGCTGAATCGTTAAGCATGGTGTAGCGGGGAGGCGAGGTGAATTTTGGGGACAAAAAAACCGCCTGATAGCGGTTATTTTGTTGCCTTGCGGTGGTAGCACACCGGGTTGGCAGATTTGCGGCAATGCACTCGGCATGAATAATGCTCCTGAGTATGCAGATCCGCAAGCACATATTTTGTATTTACGAGCCGCCATCCAGTTTCGAATGTAAAAGGATGAAACTGCATTTCACCTCTTTTCAGTCCATTTCGGCTGTAATACTGTTGCCCCCGGCCTGCTTCGCTGGTGTAGCAACCAGTCACCGGGCCCGGAAGCAGTTCCGTAACCTACGCGGCAATGTACTCATTTGCCTGGTTCTGCCTTTTCCGGTGAAGAAGGAACCCGCGTAGCCTGTACAGGAACGCACGCAATGGAGATGCGAATCACTGCGCTGATCGTTGCAATTGGTTTACTGCTAACTGCGCTGCACGGTGGCTGGAACATATCCGACATCACGGTGCTGTTTGTCGTCAACCTCGGCAACTAGCTGCTGGCCGCTCGTAAGAGCGGCCTTCTGAATTCCCGGCGCCTTTACCCGCATCGCATATAATTGTGTAATAAATACTCACACTCTTTATCCGGACGTACCGGACGCTTCCCAATAAAAGTCAAAACAGTAAAAGACGGGTGAATAATACTCACGCCAACCGTAACGCCTCACGGCACAGCGCCTGTCTCGTTGGAGTCATTTTATGAAGTTGCCCTTTAAGCCACATCTGCTTGTCCTTCTGTGCAGTGCCGGGCTGTTTGCCGCCTCAGGCGTCATGTTTGTCAAAAGTCGTGCAACGGAACCCGTTGCGCCAGCCCCCGTCGCGCAACCACCGTCAGCGCCTACCGCAGCCCAGCCGGCCCCTGTCGTCGCGCCAACCTACACTGCCGCGCAAATCGATCAGTGGGTTGCCCCCATCGCGCTCTACCCGGATGCTCTGCTGTCACAAATCTTGATGGCCTCGACCTACCCGGCCAACGTGATTCAAGCGGCGCAGTGGTCCAAAGACAACCCCAAAATGGAAGGGGACGCCGCGATTCAGGCCGTTGCCAGCCAGCCCTGGGATCCCAGCGTAAAATCCCTGGTCGCGTTTCCTCAGCTTATGTCGCTGATGGGAGAGAATCCGCCGTGGGTACAAAATCTGGGCGATGCGTTTCTCGCGCAGCCGAAAGATGTGATGGATTCGGTGCAACGGTTGCGCGCGCTGGCGCAGAAGACCGGCGCCTTGCAATCTACGCCTCAGCAGACGGTCACCACGGTAACGAAACCCGCACCTGCAAAAACCAGCACCACCGAATCAACGTCAACCACCACGTCCGCACCGGCCCCGACGGTGATCAAAATTGAATCTGCCGACCCGCAGGTGATTTACGTCCCCACCTATAATCCCAATACGGTTTACGGGACCTGGCCTAATACCGCCTATCCGCCAACCTATCTCCCGCCGTCACCCGGGGAGCAGTTTGGCAATAGCTTCGTCAACGGCTTAGGTTTCAGCCTGGGTGTCGCCACAACTTATGCCATCTTCAGCAACATCGACTGGGATGATGACGATGACTGGGACCATCATCATGACGGTGACTGGGATAATCACGGCGGCTACAACCGCAACGGTGATAACAACATCAATATTAACGTTGAGAACTTCAATAAAATCAGCGGACAACGTCTGGCGGACGCCAACCGTACCTGGCAGCACAACCCGGCCTATCGGGAAGGTGTCCCCTACCCGACAAACCAGCTCAACACGCGTTTCCACTCCACCGACACGGCCACGGGGCTTAGTGCAACGCAACAACCGGTTAATCGCGATAGCCAGCGTCAGGCGGCGCTGAGCCAGATGGAGAAATCGACAGGTAAAACCTTCCCACAGACTTCTCGCCCGGGCACGAAAGCGGCGCAGCGACAGGCCTCAAGTGAACAGCTGAAACAGATTTCTCAGCGCAATAACTACCGTGGCTATGACACCAAACCGCAGACGGCGAAGCGGGCCACCACGCAGCAGCGAGAAAACCGCCAGACCACCGCGCAGAGACAAGAGAAACGGGTTCAGCCCTCTCAGCAACGTCCCTTCCAGCAGCGAAACAGTCAGCTCCGGGCCAATGCACTGAGCGGCAACGACAGCCGTTCCGCCAACTGGCAGGCGCAGCAGCAGCGTGGGGCGCAAAGCAGACACCTCACCGCTCGTCAGCAGCAGCTACGCCCGGCAGCGGCTGGACGTGCTGAACACCGTGAATTCCGTCATCGCTAAGGGAGCCGACATGAAACGTAAATTACTCAGTGGAATGGTGTTGTTCATGGTCTCGGCGACCGTCATGGCGCAGCAATCGTTCAGCTCACCAGAACAGGCTACCAATGCGCTGGAAAGCGCCATCCGCGATCAAAACGAAAGCGCGATGAGCAATCTGCTCGGTGAGAACTGGCGCGACTTCATGCCCCCTGAAGGCGTTGATCCTGACGCAGTCGATCGCTTTCTGCGCGACTGGAAAGTCCGTCATAACACCATTGTCGAAGGCGATAAAGCGCATCTGGTAGTCGGAGACAGCGGCTGGCAACTTCCCATTCCGGTGATCAAAACCGCCTCCGGCTGGCAGTTTGACATCAAAGAAGGCGCCGAGGAGATCCTGACCCGCGAAATTGGGCGCAACGAACTTGCCGCCATCGAAGCCCTGCATGCTTACGTGGCCGCTCAGCAGAGCTATTTTGCGATGAATCAGAAATACGCGCAGAAGATTGTCAGTTCTGAGGGGAAAAAGGACGGTCTGTACTGGCCCGTCTCGCCCGGCGAAGCGCCAAGCCCGCTTGGCCCGGCATTTAGCCCTAAAGAGCCAGGCGCGGGTTACCATGGCTATCGCTTCCGCATCCTGCCGGATAATCACGGTTTCGCGATGGTGGCGTGGCCTGTCAGCTATAGTCAGACAGGCGTCATGAGCTTTGTGATAAACCAGGACGACAAGGTGTACGAGTCCGATCTTGGCAGCGATTCGGAGCAGAAGGCCCGGGCGCTGGCCTCATACGCACCTGATAACACCTGGCAGCCTGTAGCACCCTGAACGCCGCGCATAAAAAAAGCGGCCTTAGGCCGCTTTTTTCATCTGAAGAAACTTATTTCTTCTTCGCTTTCGCGTTTGGCAGGTCAGTAATGCTACCTTCAAACACTTCAGCCGCCAGGCCCACGGACTCGTGCAGAGTCGGGTGCGCGTGGATGGTCAGCGCGATGTCTTCCGCGTCACAGCCCATTTCGATAGCCAGACCGATTTCACCCAGCAGCTCACCGCCGTTGGTACCGACAATCGCACCACCGATTACGCGGTGAGTCTCTTTGTCGAAGATCAGTTTGGTCATACCGTCTGCGCAGTCGGAAGCGATAGCACGGCCAGAAGCAGCCCACGGGAAGGTGGCGGTTTCGTAGCTGATGCCTTTCTCTTTCGCTTCTTTCTCGGTCAGACCGACCCATGCAACTTCTGGCTCGGTGTACGCGATAGATGGGATCACTTTCGGATCGAAGTAGTGCTTCATGCCGGCGATAACTTCAGCGGCAACATGACCTTCGTGAACGCCTTTGTGCGCCAGCATTGGCTGACCGACGATGTCGCCGATAGCAAAGATGTGCGGCACGTTAGTACGCAGCTGTTTGTCAACGCGGATGAAGCCACGGTCGTCCACTTCCACGCCAGCTTTGCCCGCGTCGAGGTTTTTACCGTTCGGTACACGACCGATAGCCACCAGCACGGCGTCGTAACGCTGAGGTTCGGATGGGGCTTTTTTGCCTTCCATGGAAACGTAAATACCGTCTTCTTTCGCTTCAACGGCAGTCACTTTGGTTTCCAGCATCAGGTTAAACTTCTTGCTGATGCGCTTGGTGAAGACTTTAACGATGTCTTTGTCAGCAGCCGGGATAACCTGGTCGAACATTTCAACCACGTCAATGTCTGAACCCAGCGCATGGTACACGGTACCCATTTCCAGACCGATGATACCGCCGCCCATAACCAGCAGACGCTTAGGAACGGTTTTCAGCTCCAGGGCATCGGTGGAATCCCACACGCGTGGATCTTCATGTGGAATGAATGGCAGTTCGATTGGGCGAGAGCCTGCCGCGATGATCGCGTTGTCGAAGTTGATAACGGTTTTGCCGTTTTCGCCTTCCACTTCCAGGGTGTTCGCACCGGTGAATTTACCCAGACCGTTAACCACTTTGACCTTACGGCCTTTGGCCATACCCGCCAGACCGCCGGTCAGCTGAGTGATAACTTTCTCTTTCCAGGTACGGATTTTGTCGATATCGGTTTTTGGCTCGCCGAAGACGATACCGTGTTCAGCCAGCGCTTTGGCTTCTTCGATAACTTTCGCTACGTGCAGCAGCGCTTTAGAAGGGATACAGCCGACGTTCAGACAAACACCGCCGAGGGTGCTGTAACGTTCTACGATGACGGTTTCCAGACCTAAATCCGCTGCACGAAATGCTGCGGAGTAACCTGCCGGGCCTGCCCCAAGTACTACGACCTGAGTTTTGATTTCTGTGCTCATCATGACCTCTTAGTTTATACCCGTCGTCCACCGGGTCGTTCTATCCGCCCGCAGTTTACAAAATTGTTAACAATTTTGAAACAACAAACGGCTCACGAATTGTCGCTTTCACCAATAACCTCATAAACTCCATGAGATTATCAGAAAAAAGCCGGCCGACTGGCCGGCTTTTCGATTACATCACCAGGCGGCGAATGTCGCTCAGCATGTTGTTGATGATGGTGATGAAACGCGCACCATCAGCCCCGTCGATCACGCGGTGGTCGAAGGACAGAGAGATTGGCATCATCAGACGCGGCACGAACTCTTTGCCATTCCACACCGGCTCCATCGCGGACTTGGACACACCGAGGATAGCCACTTCCGGCGCGTTCACAATCGGCGCGAAGTGGGTAGTACCCAGGCCGCCGATGCTGGAGATGGTGAAGCAGCCGCCCTGCATTTCGCCGGCAGTCAGCTTACCATCACGCGCTTTCTTGGAGATGGTGGTCAGTTCACGGGACAGTTCAGTGATGCTCTTCTTGTTCACGTCTTTGAATACCGGAACAACCAGACCATTTGGCGTATCTACCGCAACACCGATGTTGATGTATTTCTTCAGCGTCAGCTTCTGGCCGTCTTCGGACAGGGAGCTGTTGAAGCGTGGCATCTGCTCCAGAGCAGCGGCAACGGCTTTCATGATGAAGACCACTGGGGTGAATTTCACGTCCAGCTTACGCTTCTCGGCTTCGGCGTTCTGCTGTTTACGGAACGCTTCCAGATCGGTGATATCGGTTTTGTCAAAGTGGGTAACGTGCGGGATCATCACCCAGTTACGGCTCAGGTTCGCACCAGAGATTTTCTGGATACGGCCCAGTTCCACTTCTTCGATTTCGCCGAACTTGCTGAAGTCCACTTTCGGCCATGGCAGCATGCCCGGGATACCGCCGCCAGCGGCTGCCGCAGGTGCAGCTTCGGCGCGTTTCACCGCGTCTTTCACGTAAGCCTGAACGTCTTCGCGCAGGATACGACCCTTACGGCCGGTCCCTTTCACTTTCGCCAGGTTCACACCGAATTCGCGCGCCAGGCGACGAATCAGCGGGGTGGCGTGGACGTAAGCGTCGTTTTCAGCGAACTCTGATTTTTCTGCTTTTGCAGCAGGGGCAGCGGCTGGTTTAGCAGCCTGAGCCGGTGCAGCAGCCGGTGCTGGAGCAGCCGCGGCAGCCGGAGCTGCGGCAGGCGCAGCGCCTTCCACTTCGAAGACCATGATCAGGGAGCCGGTAGACACTTTGTCGCCGGTGCTGATTTTGATCTCTTTAACGGTACCGGCGAACGGCGCAGGCACTTCCATGGAAGCCTTGTCGCCTTCAACGGTGATCAGTGACTGTTCAGCGGCAACTTTGTCGCCCACTTTTACCATCACTTCGGTGACTTCAACTTCGTCACCGCCGATGTCCGGTACGTTAACGTCTTTCGCACCGCCAGCAGCGGCTGGTGCAGCGGCCGGAGCCGGAGCAGCGGCCTGTGCAGGCGCGGCAGCAGGTGCAGCACCCGCCACTTCGAAGACCATGATAAGCGACCCGGTAGACACTTTATCGCCGGTGTTGATCTTGATCTCTTTAACGGTACCGGCGAATGGCGCTGGTACTTCCATAGAGGCTTTGTCGCCTTCTACGGTGATCAGTGACTGCTCGGCCGCAACGGTATCGCCCACTTTCACCAGGATTTCAGTGACTTCAACTTCGTCACCGCCGATGTCAGGCACGTTCACTTCTTTCGCTGCCGCGGCAGCTGCTGGAGCAGCGGCGGCCGGAGCGGCTTCTTTCTTCTCTTCCTGCGCAGGTGCAGCAGCTGCTGCACCGTCGGCGGAATCGAAAATCATGATCAGTTTGCCAGTCTCGGTTTTATCGCCAACGGAGACTTTGATCTCCTTAACGATGCCAGCCTGAGGAGACGGGACTTCCATAGAGGCTTTATCGCCTTCTACGGTGATCAGCGACTGTTCAGCTTCAACTTTGTCGCCCACTTTGACCAGGATCTCGGTGATTTCAACTTCATCAGCCCCGATGTCCGGCACTTTGATTTCGATAGCCATTATTCTTTTACCTCTTACGCCAGACGCGGGTTAACTTTTTCTGCATCGATGTTGAATTTGGTAATTGCGTCCGCAACCACTTTCTTATCGATTTCGCCACGTTTAGCCAGTTCGCCCAGTGCTGCTACAACCACGTAAGAAGCATCTACTTCGAAGTGGTGACGCAGGTTTTCGCGGCTGTCAGAACGACCGAAGCCGTCAGTACCCAGAACGCGATAATCATCAGCTGGAACGTATGTACGAACCTGCTCAGCGAACAGTTTCATATAGTCAGTGGACGCCACCGCTGGCGCGTCGTTCATCACCTGAGCGATGTACGGAACGCGTGGGGTTTCCATTGGGTGCAGCATGTTCCAGCGCTCACAATCCTGGCCATCACGCGCCAGTTCGGTGAAGGAAGTCACAGAGTACACGTCGGAACCCACGCCGTAGTCTTTCGCCAGGATCTGCGCTGCTTCACGCACGTGACGCAGGATAGAACCGGAGCCCAGCAGCTGAACTTTACCTTTGCTACCTTCAATGGTTTCGAGTTTGTAGATACCTTTACGGATACCTTCCTCGGCACCTGCTGGCATTGCCGGCATGTGGTAGTTTTCGTTCAGGGTGGTGATGTAGTAGTAAATGTTCTCTTGCGCTTCACCGTACATGCGCTGCAGGCCGTCATGCATGATGACAGCAACTTCGTACGCGTAGGACGGGTCGTAAGAGATACAGTTCGGGATAGTCAGAGACTGAATGTGGCTGTGGCCATCTTCGTGCTGCAGACCTTCACCGTTCAGAGTCGTACGTCCAGAAGTACCACCGATCAGGAAGCCGCGAGCCTGCTGGTCGCCTGCCTGCCAGCACAGGTCACCAATACGCTGGAACCCGAACATGGAGTAGTAAATGTAGAACGGAATCATCGGCAGGTTGTTGGTGCTGTATGAAGTCGCAGCAGCCAGCCAGGATGCGCCTGCGCCCAGCTCGTTGATACCTTCCTGCAGAATCTGACCTTTCTCGTCTTCTTTGTAGTATGCAACCTGCTCACGGTCCTGCGGGGTGTACTGCTGGCCGTTCGGGCTGTAAATACCGATCTGACGGAACAGACCTTCCATACCGAAAGTACGCGCTTCGTCGGCGATGATTGGAACCAGACGATCTTTGATCGACTTGTTCTTCAGCATCACGTTCAGGGCACGAACGAAAGCGATGGTGGTAGAGATCTCTTTGTTCTGCTCTTCCAGCAGCTGAGAGAAGTCTTCCAGCGCCGGCAGTTCCAGCTTCTCGGTGAAGTTAGGCTGACGAGCTGGCAGGTAGCCTTTCAGCGCCTGACGACGTTCGTGCAGGTACTTGTGCTCTTCAGAGCCTTCCGGGAAGGTGATGTAAGACAGGTTTTCTACCTGCTCATCGGTCACTGGAACGTTGAAACGGTCGCGGATATAGCGCACGCCGTCCATGTTCATTTTCTTAACCTGGTGAGCGATGTTTTTACCTTCTGCGGTATCACCCATGCCGTAACCTTTGATGGTGTGGGCCAGGATTACAGTCGCTTTACCTTTGGTTTCACGCGCTTTTTTCAGTGCAGCGTAGATTTTCTTCGGATCGTGACCACCGCGGTTCAGGGCCCAGATCTGCTCATCAGTCCAGTCGGCAACCAGCGCTGCGGTTTCTGGATATTTGCCGAAGAAGTGCTCACGCACGTAGGCACCGTCTTTGGATTTGAAGGTCTGGTAGTCGCCGTCAACGGTTTCGTTCATCAGCTGGATCAGTTTACCGCTGGTGTCTTTACGCAGCAGTTCGTCCCAACGGGAACCCCACATGACTTTGATCACGTTCCAGCCAGCACCTGCGAAGATGCCTTCCAGTTCGTTGATGATCTTGCCGTTACCGGTTACCGGACCATCCAGACGCTGCAGGTTACAGTTGATGATGAAGCACAGGTTGTCCAGCTTCTCACGGGTTGCGATGGTGATCGCACCTTTAGATTCTGGCTCATCCATCTCACCGTCGCCCAGGAAAGCGTAAACGGTCTGCTCAGAGGTATCTTTCAGACCACGGTGTTCCAGATACTTCAGGAACTTAGCCTGGTAGATCGCACCGATTGGGCCCAGACCCATAGATACGGTCGGGAACTGCCAGAATTCAGGCATCAGTTTAGGGTGCGGATAAGAAGACAGACCTTTACCGTGAACTTCCTGACGGAAGTTGTTCATCTGCTCTTCAGTCAGACGACCTTCCAGGAATGCACGTGCATAGATGCCCGGAGAGATGTGGCCCTGGAAGTACACCAGATCGCCGCCGTCTTTCTCGTTCGCTGCACGGAAGAAGTGGTTGAAGCACACTTCGTAAACGGTCGCAGAAGACTGGAAGGACGCCATGTGGCCACCCAGCTCCAGGTCTTTCTTGGACGCGCGCAGAACGGTCATGATGGCGTTCCAGCGGATTGCAGAACGGATACGACGTTCCAGATCCAGATTGCCCGGGTATTCCGGTTCGTCTTCAACGGCAATCGTGTTTACGTAGTTGCTAGCCCCTGCACCTGAAGCAACCTTCACGCCGCCTTTGCGGGCTTCAGAAAGCAGCTGATCAATCAGATACTGAGCGCGCTCAACACCTTCTTCACGGATGACCGATTCGATCGCCTGTAGCCAGTCGCGAGTTTCGATCGGATCCACGTCATTTTGGAGACGTTCTGACATGGGGGTATTCCTTATCTATCTAATACGTTGATTTGTCTGGAACCTGTCCCATTGTGCTCTTGGGCAAGAACACAATAAGACAGGTTCTGCGTTTAGTTGCCGCGCTCTAAAAGTACCTGGCGCTTAATCCTTTCGTTGCTGTATGCGGCGTAATGAACGTTCGCGACGCGATTGTTCACGGCTGCGGTCCAGCAAGATTTCCTCAATGAAAGCCAGGTGACGGTGCGACGCTTCGCGCGCCTGCTCCGGCTCCCCGGCCATTATCGCCTCGAATACTCGGGTGCGATGGTTGCTTACCAGCGGGAGCATCTCCCGACGGGCATACAACAATTCAAAATTCTGACGAACGTTCTGGGCCAGCATCGGCTCCATGCAGCGTAGCAGATGGAGGAGCACCACGTTGTGTGCCGCTTCGGTGACGGCGATTTGATACTGGACAACGGCGCTGGACTCGGCGTCTAAATCGCCGGACTGCTGTGCCCGTTCAATGGCCTGATGCAGTTCGCGGATACGCACGCGATCTTCATCAGTGCTGCGAAGGGCGGCGTAATAGGCCGCAATACCTTCAAGCGCGTGACGGGTCTCAAGCAGGTCAAACTGGGATTCTGGGTGGTCAGAGAGAAGTTCTACCAGCGGATCGCTGAAGCTCTGCCACAGGCTGTTTTGCACAAAGGTTCCGCCGCCCTGGCGACGAAGCAGCAAGCCCTTTGCTTCGAGGCGTTGAATCGCCTCACGCAGAGAGGGACGTGAAACGTCGAACTGTTTTGCCAGCTCGCGTTCTGGCGGAAGTTTTTCACCCGGGCGCAGGGTCCCTTCGAGGATTAAAAACTCCAGCTGCTGCTCAATCACATCAGATAGTTTTGGTTGGCGAATTTTGCTGTAGGCCATATTCCCTGTCTTACGCCTTTTTGCCCGGAGTCAATTGGTCTTACCAATTTCTAGTTCGTATCGCTAAAGTAACAAAGTATTCACCTTCTGTCCATATTGGTTTTGATTGAAATCAGTAAACCCTGCACATTTTAACAACCTTACAGAAATAACGTTTCAGAAATGTAACTTTGCACAAATGTGTTGATTACTCCCAAAGAGGGAGTTTTAACCATAATGAAACGAGGGGTTTTGCAATCTGAAGCGATTCAACATGGCAAATAATGAAAATTCGCCCACTTAAGAAGCATTTCTATTCTATAGGTTGGGTTAGGAAGAATAAGCGGGCCGATTTACAAATGCTTTCTTTTTATTCAAGTCGTCAGCATCCCTTCATAAAGCAGGTGCATTCGCAGGCGCTTACCACTATTCTGGCGCGTACGGAAGTCTTCTCCGCTTTTTTCGGTTTGTTTAACCGTAAAGAAATAAATACAGAATATGGACTTTCATAATTACACACGCACAGCGTGAACATAACAACCACACACGAGGTTTCAAATGGAAGCTCAACAGCACGGCGATCAGCTAAAGCGCGGACTTAAAAACCGCCATATACAGCTCATCGCACTGGGCGGTGCGATTGGTACCGGCCTGTTTCTGGGCAGCGCATCCGTTATCCAGTCAGCCGGTCCGGGTATTATTTTGGGTTACGCGATTGCGGGTTTCATTGCTTTTCTGATCATGCGCCAGCTTGGCGAAATGGTCGTTGAAGAGCCGGTCGCAGGCTCGTTCAGCCACTTTGCCTACAAATACTGGGGCAGTTTTGCGGGCTTCGCCTCCGGCTGGAACTACTGGGTGCTGTACGTTCTGGTTGCTATGGCCGAGCTGACCGCCGTCGGGAAGTACATTCAGTTCTGGTATCCGGAGATCCCAACATGGGCGTCTGCTGCAGCCTTCTTCGTGATTATCAACGCCATTAACCTGACCAACGTAAAAGTGTTCGGCGAGATGGAGTTCTGGTTTGCCATTATCAAAGTCATTGCCGTTGTGGCGATGATTATCTTCGGTGGCTGGCTGCTGTTCAGCGGCAACGGCGGCCCGCAGGCTACCGTGCGTAACCTCTGGGAACAGGGCGGCTTCCTGCCTCACGGCATGACCGGTCTGGTGATGATGATGGCAATCATTATGTTCTCCTTCGGCGGCCTGGAGCTGGTGGGTATTACCGCCGCCGAAGCCGATAACCCGGAGCAAAGCATCCCGAAAGCCACAAATCAGGTTATCTACCGTATTCTGATCTTCTATGTGGGCTCACTGGCCGTGCTGCTCTCCCTGCTGCCGTGGACGCGCGTGACCGCTGACACCAGCCCGTTTGTTCTCATCTTCCACGAGCTGGGCGATACCTTTGTCGCCAACGCCCTGAACATCGTGGTGCTGACAGCAGCGCTCTCCGTTTACAACAGCTGCGTATACTGCAACAGCCGTATGCTGTTCGGCCTGGCCCAGCAGGGCAACGCGCCGAAGATGCTGCTCAACGTGGATAAACGCGGCGTGCCGGTGAATACCATCATTGTTTCAGCCATCGTGACCGCGCTGTGCGTGCTGATTAACTACATGGCTCCGGAATCGGCGTTTGGCCTGCTGATGGCGCTGGTAGTCTCCGCTCTGGTTATCAACTGGGCGATGATCAGCCTGGCGCACATGAAGTTCCGCCGCGCGAAACAGCAGCAGGGCGTCACCACGCGCTTCCCTGCCCTGCTCTATCCGCTGGGTAACTGGATTTGCCTGCTGTTTATGGCTGCCGTGCTGGTGATCATGCTGATCACGCCGGGCATGGCGATTTCCGTCTACCTGATCCCGGTCTGGATTGCGATCCTTGGTGTTGGCTATCTCTTCAGCCAGAAAAGCCGTAATGCCATGAAGGCGCACTAAACCTCTCGCCGCGGCACCTGTTTTTGCGGGTGCTGCGCGTTGTTATCTCCTTCACACTTTCACGCCAACAGCACATTTATCCATATCACCGCCCTGATACTGCAACGCATATATTCCTTTGCCAGCGAATAATTCTCCCCATACCGTAAACCGGAGAGCTGTCGATGGATAACAACAAACTGTCAGTAAAAGAAAAGATCGGCTATGGGATGGGCGACGCGGGATGCAACATCATCTTCGGCGCCATCATGCTGTTTGTTAACTATTTCTATACGGATATTTTTGGCCTGGCGCCTGCGCTGGTCGGCGTGCTGCTGCTGTCCGTCCGCGTAATTGATGCCGTAACGGACCCGATTATGGGGGCGATTGCCGACCGTACCCGCAGTAAATATGGCCGGTTTCGTCCATGGCTGCTGTGGATTGCGTTCCCCTACGCGCTGTTCAGCATTCTGATGTTCACCACCCCGGAGTGGAGCTATAACAGCAAAGTTATCTATGCGTTTGTCACCTACTTCCTGCTCTCGTTAACCTATACGGCCATCAACATCCCTTACTGCTCCTTAGGTGGGGTGATCACCAACGATCCAAAAGAGCGCGTGGCCTGCCAGTCGTATCGCTTCGTGCTGGTCGGCATCGCCACGCTGCTGCTCTCCTTAACGCTGCTGCCGATGGCCGACTGGTTTGGCGGGGATAACAAAGCCAAAGGCTACCAGATGGCGATGACTGTCCTGGCGCTGATTGGTACCTGTATGTTCCTGTTCTGCTTCGCCACCGTGCGCGAGCGCGTGCGTCCGGCAGTGCAAACCAACGACGAACTGAAAAACGACCTGAAAGACGTGTGGAAAAACGACCAGTGGGTGCGCATTTTGCTGCTCACGCTGTGCAACGTCTGCCCGGGCTTTATCCGCATGGCGGCGACCATGTATTACGTCACCTGGGTGATGGGCCAGAGCACCCACTTCGCCACGCTGTTTATCAGCCTGGGCGTTGTCGGCATGATGCTTGGCAGCGTGCTGGCGAAAGTGCTGACCGACCGCTGGTGTAAGCTGAAGGTCTTCTTCTGGACCAATATCGTGCTGGCGGCATTCTCCTGCGCCTTCTATTTCTTCGACCCGAAAGCCACCGTTACCATCGTGGTGCTCTATTTCCTGCTGAACATCCTGCACCAGATCCCGTCTCCACTGCACTGGTCGCTAATGGCCGATGTGGACGACTACGGCGAGTGGAAAACCGGAAAACGCATCACCGGGATCAGCTTCTCGGGTAACATCTTCTTCCTGAAACTGGGCCTGGCGATTGCCGGTGCGATGGTCGGCTTCCTGCTCTCCTGGTACGGTTATGACGCGGGCGCAAAAGCGCAAAGCGCGGACGCCATTAACGGGATCGTGCTGCTCTTTACCGTCATTCCGGGCATTGGATACTTAATTACCGCTGGGGTGGTACGTCTGCTGAAAGTGGACCGTGAGACCATGAAGCAGATCCAGTCCGATCTGGAAAAACGCCGCAACAATTACCGCGAGCTGAATGACTATCAGGAACTCAAAGCCGCTGAGACTAAATAAGGAAAGCCGCATGCATAACTGGCCAAACCCGTTTATCGAACAACGCGCCGACCCGTACATTTTACGCCATGAGGGACAGTACTATTTTATTGCCTCCGTGCCGCAGTACGACAGGCTGGCGATCCGCCGCGCAGACTCGCTGGAAGGCTTACGTCATGCCGAAGAAGTGGTGGTCTGGCGCAAACCCGAGACCGGCCCGATGAGCCAGCTAATCTGGGCGCCAGAACTGCACCACATTGACGGAAAGTGGTACATCTATTTTGCCGCCACGCACACCCAGGCGCTCGACGCGCTCGGGATGTTCCAGCACCGCATGTTTGCGATTGAGTGTGCGGACCGCGATCCGCTCAGCGGTACCTGGATCGAGAAAGGGCAAATCAACACCCCGTTCGACACCTTCGCCCTGGACGCCACCACCTTTGTTCATCAGGGCAAACGCTGGTACCTGTGGGCGCAAAAAGCCCCGGATATTTCCGGTAACTCTAACCTCTATCTGTGCGAAATGGAGAACCCGTGGACGCTGAAAGGCGAGCCGGTGATGCTCAGCAAGCCAGAATACGACTGGGAATGCCGTGGTTTCTGGGTCAACGAAGGTCCGGCGGTGCTGGTTCACGGCGATAAGCTGTTTATCAGCTACTCCGCCAGCGCCACCGATGAGAACTACTGCATGGGATTACTGTGGATAGACCTGAACGCCGATCCGCAAAACCCGGCAAACTGGCACAAATCCCCTCGCCCGGTTTTCGTCACCAGCTACGAGAACCGCCAGTACGGGCCAGGCCACAACAGCTTTACGCAAACGCCGGAAGGGGAAGATGTATTGGTATACCACGCAAGAAATTACACCGAAATTGAAGGCGATCCGCTTTACGATCCGAACCGTCATACTCGCCTGAAGCTTGTCCGCTGGGACGAAAACGGGATGCCTGATTTCGGCATCCCGCCTGCGGATACGTTATAGCGTCTGCGGCGCGCTGGGTTACACCAGCGTGCCGTAAATCGTCAGCAGCGCCACAATCACCACCACCACAAACGAGGTTTTCTTCGCCATTGAAACGGCGGCTTTTGGCGTTTCGATCTTGTCGGTATGCGGTTCGCGCGCCAGCGAGAACTGCGCCAGGCGCGTCAACACCTGGTACTGGGACGTATGGCGGTCCCCAAGAGAAGCGAACCATGCGGGCAGCGCTTTTTCACCGTGGCCAATTAAGGCGTACACCACGCCCACCAGACGCACCGGAAGCCAGTCGAGCACGTGCAGGATGGCATCAATGCCGGAGAGCAAACGCTCATGCGGCGTCAGATAACGGGCAAGCCAGGTCTGCCAGGCGCGCAGGAACGAATAGCCCATCAGCAGTACCGGCCCCCACGGGCCGCCCACCACAAACCAGAACAGCGGAGCAAGGTAGTAGCGGAAGTTAATCCACAGCAGCGCGTTTTGCAGCTCGCGCAGGAACTCGCGCTCGTCGCAGTCCGGTGGCACGCCGTGGATCATCGTCAGCTCGCTCGCCATCGCGCCGCGCGCGTGGGCATCGTCACGGGAGGCGGCTTTCAGGTAGGCGTGATAGTGCAAACGCACCTTGCCCGCACCAATGCACAGCACGCCGAGCAGGATCCACACCACCAGCAGCGGCACGTTGAAAAAGAGTCCGTACAGCGAGCGCAGCAGCAGGAAGGTAATCAGCATGACGCCCGCCATCATCAGCAGCGTGCGCAGCATGGAAAAGTGCTTGATGCGGCGGAACAACACCTCCAGCCGGTGATCCAGTTGCCAGTGCTCGCCGAGCTTGAACAGGCGTTCAGCGATGATAACCAGCAGCATGGTAAACAACGTCATGGTATCTCCTTATTCTGACGACGCGGCAAGCATGGCGCGAAACCGCGACCAGTCAAATGCCGGGCCGGGATCGGTTTTTCTCGCCGGAGCGATATCGCTGTGCCCGGTAATATTGTCGGCGATTGCCGGGTAGAGTCCGATAAGCGTGTGGGTAATAGCAACCAGCTGCTGATACTGGGCATCGGTGTAGGGGGTAGTATCCGTGCCTTCCAGCTCAATCCCAATCGAGAAATCGTTGCACCGTTCGCGCCCGTGATACATCGATACCCCGGCATGCCAGGCGCGCTTATCAAAAGGAACATACTGAACTACCTCACCATCACGGCGAATCAGGCAGTGAGCCGACACGCGCAGATGCGCAATCTCAGCGAAGAAGGGATGAGCATTGGGATCTATCGTTCCCGTGAATAACGCATCGATCCACGGGCCGCCAAACTCACCCGGCGGGAGGCTAATATTATGAACCACCAGCAGTGTGGGCTTTTCATCCTCCGGGCGGCAGTCGTGGTGCGGCGAGGGCACATGCCGCGCATCCACCAGCCATCCGTTTTCTAACAACATGCTGGAACTCCTTCTGTATGGTGCAATGACTCGGTTCAGAGTAGCATGTTTCAATATTATGATTCGTTACCAATTTGGAGTTTTATCATGCCGCCTCGCCGCTACAACCCCGACCACCGACGTGAAGCGCTTCTGGAACGTATTAATATGGATATTCCGGCAAGCGTCGCCCATGCGTTGAAAGAAGACCTGGGGGGTGACGTTAACGCCGATAAAGATATTACCGCACAATTGTTGCCAAAAGAGACACGCTCGCACGCGGTCATTATCACCCGTGAGGAGGGCGTTTTCTGCGGCAAGCGTTGGGTTGAAGAGGTCTTTACTCAGCTGGCGGGTGACGATGTACAGGTGACATGGCACGTTGATGATGGTGATGCAGTGACCGCCAATCAGCCGCTGTTCGAGCTGGACGGTCCTTCCCGCGTATTACTGACCGGCGAGCGTACCGCGCTCAATTTTGTCCAAACGCTCTCTGGCGTCGCCAGTGAAGTGCGCCGCTACGTTGACCTGCTGGCCGGCACCCGTACCCAACTGCTTGATACCCGCAAAACGCTGCCGGGCCTGCGCACTGCGCTGAAGTACGCGGTGCTCTGCGGCGGCGGCGCAAACCATCGTCTGGGCCTGTCCGATGCTTTCCTGATTAAAGAGAACCACATTATTGCTTCTGGCTCCGTGCGTCAGGCGGTGGAAAAGGCCTTCTGGCTGCATCCGGATGTGCCGGTTGAGGTGGAGGTCGAAAGCCTGGAAGAGCTGGAGCAGGCGATTAAGGCCGGGGCCGATATCATCATGCTCGATAACTTCGAAACGGAGCAGATGCGCGAGGCGGTGAAACTGACCAACGGCCGGGCCCAGCTTGAAGTGTCCGGAAACGTCACTTTCGAGACGATCCGTGAGTTCGCCGAAACCGGCGTGGATTACATCTCCGTTGGCGCGCTGACCAAGCACGTGCGCGCCCTCGATCTCTCAATGCGCTTCAAATAACGCACGCTCCCCTCTCTGTCCGGAGAGGGGAATTTCAGCCTCGCTCGCAAATCCATTGTCCTTCTCTGCAACACGGAATGAATTCTCTGAAGCTCCTTTCTCGTTCTCTTTTTTGCCCCTCGTTTCTGCCCTGTCCCGCTGACAAACTAGCGCCACTTTGCATAAGGAGCAGATATGGACAGACAACAAGGATTCACACTCATTGAGCTGATGGTGGTCATTGGCATTATTGCGATTCTGAGCGCCATCGGCGTTCCCGCCTATCAGAACTACCTGCGTAAAGCAGCCCTCACCGATATGCTGCAAACTTTCGTTCCCTATCGCACTGCCATTGAGCTTTGCGCGCTCGATCGCGGCGGCGTGGAAAGCTGCGATGCCGGCAGTAACGGTATACCCTCTCCTGCCACGACGCGTTACGTTTCAGGAATGAGCGTGGCGAAAGGGATCGTGACCTTAACAGGCCAGGAGAGCCTGAACGGGCTGACGGTAACCATGACGCCGCAGTGGAGCAACGGCAACGGTATGACGGGCTGGACGCGTGACTGCAATATCAGTGCTGACAGCGCGCTTAAGCAGGCCTGCGAAGACGTCTTCCGCTTCGACACTAACTAAGGGGCGGATAATGAACACCGATCAACTCGTGGCGCTTTGTCTTCGCCACCATGCCCTGCTGCTCACCAGTGACAGCGACATGATTAGCATCGCCGTCGTGGGAACCCCCGCGCCTGAACTGATGGAGGCCCTGCGCTTCGCGACCCAGAAGCGGATTGATATCGAATGCTGGAGCGCTGAACGCATGGAAAAGCACCGGCAGTTAACCGCGCAATCGCATCTGCCCGTCGTTTCGCAACCCCACTCCGCGGTGGATATCCTCAACCACACGCTGCAGCAGGCAGTAAACCAGCGCGCGTCTGACATCCATATCGAACCAATGGAGCACGCGTGCCAGATCCGCTTACGTATCGACGGGGTTCTTTATCCGCAGCCTCCTCTTTCCGCCGCGCTGGCGACGATGCTCAGCGCCCGGTTAAAAGTGCTGGGTAATCTGGATATTGCGGAACGACGCTTGCCGCAGGACGGCCAGTTTACGATTGAGCTGACAAACGAGCCGGTCTCGTTTCGTATCGCCACGCTTCCCTGCAATGGCGGTGAGAAAATTGTGCTGCGTTTGCTACATCAGGTTCAGCAGGCGCTGGAGCCGAACGCTCTTGGCATGAGCGCTAAACAGCTGGCCTGTTTTAATGAGGTACTCCACCAGCCTCAGGGGCTAATTCTGGTCACCGGCCCGACGGGCAGCGGCAAAACCGTAACGCTCTACAGCGCGCTGCAGGCGCGTAACACCCCTGACGTCAACATCTGCAGCGTGGAGGATCCCATCGAGATCCCGCTTGCGGGGTTAAATCAGACGCAGGTTAACCCCCGCGCGGGCTTAACATTCCAGAGCGTACTGAGAGCGCTGCTCCGTCAGGATCCGGACATCATTATGGTAGGGGAAATTCGCGATGGTGAAACGGCAGAAATTGCCCTTAAAGCCGCGCAGACCGGGCATCTGGTATTGTCGACGCTGCACACCAACTCGACGACGGAAACCCTCATTCGTCTGGAGCAGATGGGCGTGGCGCGCTGGATGATATCTTCCGCGCTCTCGATGGTGATTGCCCAGCGGCTGGTTCGGCGCCTTTGCCCGCACTGCCGACAGAAAACAGGGGAGCATACGGACCTGCCGCGCTCGGTTTGGCCGCAGCAACTTCCTCGCTGGCAGCCTGCAGGCTGCGATCGTTGTTATCACGGTTTTTACGGGCGCGTGGCCATTTTTGAAGTACTTGCGATCGATAATCCCCTGCGCCAGGCTATTGCCAGCGGGGCAGGCACCGAGGTGATTGAAGCCAGCGCCCGACAGGCTGGACTCATCTCGCTGTTTGAACACGGCTGCATGGCCGTTGAACAAGGGATGACCACGCTTGAAGAGTTAGTGCGTGTTCTGGGTATGCCCGATGGCTGCTAATCAACTCTGGCGCTGGCGAGCAATCTCCGCTGAAGGAGAACCCCGAAACGGGGTACTCTGGGCCACCGACCGCAACGCAGCCTTCACCAGGCTGATGCGTAACGACCTCCATCCTCTGGCCCTGACCCGATGCGCTCAAAGGCACCGCTGGCGTCCATATCACTGCTACGAGATGTTTCGTCAGCTCGCAACGCTCCTGCAGGCCGGGCTGACGCTCGCGCATAGTCTGCAAATGCTGGCAGACCAACATCCAGTAGAACCGTGGCGGGGGCTACTGCAAAACGTTGCCGATGAACTCAGTGAAGGCTGTCCTTTTTCTGAGGCGCTCAAACGGTGGCCAGCGGTCTTTAGCCCACTGCATATATCAATGGTGAAAACCGGAGAGCTAACGGGGAAGCTTGAAGCGTGCTGCCGAGAGCTTGCAGAGCAGCAAAAAGCGCAGCAGCAGCTCAGCGCGAAGGTGAAAAAAGCGCTGCGCTACCCGGCGATCGTCCTGACGCTGGCCGTGCTCGTCGTGCTAGCAATGGTCACCCTGGTTTTGCCCGAATTTGCCGCGATCTACAAAACCTTTAATACCCCGCTTCCGGCGCTGACGCGAATTGTTATGGGGATAGCCGCGTTTATGCAGTCATATGCCCTTGCGCTGTTCGCGATGCTGCTTGTTCCCGTAACCGCAGCCTGGCCTCTGCGACACCATCCTCGCTGGCAGCGTATTCTGCTGAGTTTTCCCGTAATGGGCGCGCTGGCGAAAGGGCAAAAACTGGGGCAGATCTTCACCGTGCTGTCGCTCACGCAGCAGGCGGGCATTGCATTCTTACAGGGGCTTGAAAGTGCAGAAGAGACTGTTGAAAGCCGGTACTGGCAGGGAATACTCCGCAGCATACGCGAGAACATTGAAAAAGGTCTCCCCGTCTGGTCGTCCTTTCAGAAGGCGGCAATGTTTACCCCGCTCTGTATTCAGCTTTTACGAACCGGCGAGATGTCAGGTTCGCTGGACGTCATGCTGGCAAACCTTGCTCGCCATCACACGGAACAGACCTTTCAACGGGCAGACAACCTGGCGGCGCTTCTGGAGCCACTGCTCCTGGTTGTTACGGGGGTTATCATCGGCACGCTGGTGGTGGCAATGTATCTGCCGATTTTCCATCTGGGTGATGCGATGAGCGCGGGGTAGTGCAGTAGCGCTGGCGCACGAGCATGCGCCAGCGAAAGCCATTACAGGCTATTGAAAACGCGGTTTTCCTGCTCCTGAACGCGAATAAACGTTGTGCGTTTCGTCAGCTCTTTCAGGCGGGATGCACCCACGTAGGTACAGGCTGAGCGCAGGCCGCCCAGGATGTCGCGCGCGGTGTTTTCAACCGGGCCGCGCAGAGGCAGCTTCACGGTTTTGCCTTCTGCCGCACGGTATTTTGCCACGCCACCGACGTGGCGGGTCATCGCGGATTCAGAGCTCATACCGTAGAACAGCATGAATTTCTCGCCGTTCTCTTCCACCACGGTGCCGCCGCTCTCTTCGTGGCCTGCCAGCATACCGCCGAGCATCACGAAGTCCGCGCCGCCGCCAAAGGCCTTTGCGACATCGCCCGGCATGGTGCAACCGCCGTCGCTGATGATCTGGCCGCCCAGGCCGTGCGCCGCGTCGGCACATTCAATGACCGCGGAAAGCTGCGGATAACCAACTCCGGTCTTCACGCGCGTGGTGCATACGGAGCCCGGGCCAATGCCCACTTTCACGATGTCGGCACCGGAAAGGATCAGCTCTTCACACATTTCACCGGTCACCACGTTACCCGCGATGATGGTTTTGGTCGGCCAGGCTTCGCGCGCCTTGCTGACGAACTGCACGAAGTGCTCGGAGTAACCGTTCGCCACATCAATACAAACGAAGCTAAGCGCCGGGTTAGCATTCAGGATCTGTTTGGTTTTCTCGAAATCGGCATCGGAAGTACCGGTGGAAACCATCACGTGCTTCACCACGTCAGCAGAGGCGGACGCAACAAACGCATTCCACTCTTCAGGAGTGTAGTGCTTGTGGACTGCAGTAAGAATATCGAACTGAGCCAGCGCCGTTGCCATCTCAAAGGTACCGACTGTATCCATGTTGGCAGCAATGATTGGCACGCCAGACCACGTCTGACCGGAATGCTTAAAGGTGAATTGACGTTCGAGTTCAACGTCTGAGCGACTTTTCAGTGTAGAGCGTTTAGGGCGGATAAGAACGTCTTTGAAACCTAACTTCAGATCTTCTTCGATACGCATGTGCGGATTCCTGGGGTTAGAGGCAAATATGTTAAAAGCACAACTCCAGTGACGCTATCATACGCACTAATACCTGCTCCGCAAGACTGCGAAATTCTCTTTTTTTACGCTACAATCCTATAAATTTACCTGGTAAAAAGCCGGTAAAGAGAATCAAACAATTACTGTCGCACGTTTGTTTTTTAAGCAACTGATTTCCATAATGAATAATTCCCAGGATTTGATTTAATGGGGTATATCGTCGCAGTAACCGGCGGCATCGGTAGTGGCAAAAGTACCGTTGCGGACGCGTTTTCTCGTCTCGGCATCGCGATTATTGATGCTGATATTATTGCCCGTCAGGTGGTAGAGCCCAATACACCCGCGCTAAAGGCCATCGCCGACCATTTCGGTCAGGCAATCATCAATGCCGATGGCACACTGAACCGCCGTCAGCTTCGCGAATATATTTTTTCCGATTCTGCGGAAAAAGCCTGGCTTAATGCCCTGCTCCACCCCATTATCCACCAGGAAACTCAGCGTCAGATAGCCGCAGCCCGCTCGCCCTATGTCCTGTGGGTGGTTCCGCTCCTGGTAGAAAATCAGCTGCATAAGAAAGCCAATCGGGTATTGGTGATTGATGTCACACCCGAGACGCAAATCCAGCGAACCATGACGCGCGACCACGTCTCGCGTGAACATGCTGAACAAATTCTTGCCGCTCAGGCCACTCGCGCTCAGCGCCTTGCCGTTGCGGATGATGTTATTGATAATAACGGCGCACCAGATGCCATTGCATCGGATGTTGCCCGCCTGCACGAGCAGTATCTAACCTTCGCCGCGCAGGCCGTTGCACAGGAAAAACCATAATGTCGACTCACATCCTTTTTGAGCACCCGCTTAATGAAAAAATGCGTACCTGGCTGCGCATTGAATTTCTCATCCAACAGCTTTCACAACATCTGCCTGTTAACGATCATGCCACGGCGTTGCACTTCTTTCGCAACGTAGGCGATCTGCTGGATGTGATTGAACGTGGCGATGTCCGCACGGAGCTGTTGAAAGAGCTGGAGCGCCAGCAGCGTAAATTACAGGCCTGGGCCGAAGTACCGGGCGTGGATCAAAGTCGAATTGACGCCTTACGCCAGCAGTTGAAAAACAGCAGCACGACGCTGATGGCCGCGCCGCGCGTTGGGCAATATTTACGAGAAGACCGTTTGATAGCGCTGGTGCGCCAGCGCCTGAGCATACCGGGCGGTTGCTGTAGCTTTGATCTGCCAACGCTGCATATGTGGCTGCATATGCCGCAGGAACAGCGCGATCGCCAGGTAAACAGCTGGCTGGGTAGCCTGGAGCCGATGAATCAGACGCTATCGCTGATCCTCGATCTTGTGCGTAACTCTGCCCCGTTCCGCAAGCAAACCAGTCTCAACGGTTTTTATCAGGACAACGGCGACGACGCCGATCTTCTGCGTCTAAATTTGTCGCTTGGCGAGCAGCTTTATCCGCAAATTTCCGGGCATAAAAGCCGTTTCGCGATCCGCTTTATGCCGCTGGACAGTGAAAATGGCACCGTGCCGGAACGCCTCGATTTTGAACTGGCCTGTTGTTAAGGAGTGCCAATGTCTGACGTCACCACCGTAAACTGCCCAACCTGTGGGAAAACTGTCGTCTGGGGAGAAGTGAGTCCGTTTCGCCCGTTCTGCTGCAAGCGCTGTCAGCTCATTGATCTGGGCGAATGGGCGGCGGAAGAGAAACGAATTCCGAGCGAAGGCGACCTCTCGGATAGCGATGACTGGAGCGAAAGCCAGCAGTAACGTTCAAAGCCTGCTGGCGATTCGTTCGGCAGGCCTACATGTTTGTCGCTAAGCGGCGGATCACAGGCTCATTGGCTGGCGGGAATTTGTCGGCATCACTGATCTGAAGTTCCACCCAGTTACCCGGCTGTCCCTCTTTTCCCCAAGGTTCACCTTCCCAGCTTTCCACCAGCCAGAACCACAGCGTGATGTGCCTGTCGGGAAACTGATACTCCAGCTTATCGAACAGCGTGGCGCCAAGCGGGGTAATCCCCACCTCTTCCTGCAGCTCACGCACCAGCGCCTCTTCCGGTGTTTCTCCTGATTCGATTTTCCCGCCAGGAAACTCCCACTTGTTCGCCATATGGGCGTCAGCAGCGCGCTGGGTGATGAAGATTTGGTTTTGCGGGTTGCGAATAATCCCGACGGCAATTTGCAGTATTTTCATAGCGTCACTCCCATAAAAAAGGCGCAGATATCTGCGCCTTTTCAGTTAGTTATGTTCTTAGCTCAGGCGGCCGTGGCACGCCTTGTATTTTTTACCGGAACCACACGGGCACGGATCGTTACGACCGACTTTACGATCGCCGGTCTGCGCGGCGATCGCTGCTGCGGCTTCGCTTTCGTCAGTCTGGTGGCTCAGCTGCTGCATCTGCGCCAGACGCTCAGCTTCTTCACGGCGCTGCTGCTCCATCGCTTCCACTTCTTCCGGCATGCGCACCTGAACCTTGCTCAGGGTGCTGATCACTTCGTACTTCAGTGACTCCAGCATAGAGGCAAACATGGAGAAGGATTCACGCTTGTATTCCTGCTTCGGATCTTTCTGCGCATAGCCGCGCAGGTGGATACCCTGACGCAGGTAGTCCATCGCCGCCAGGTGCTCTTTCCACAGGGAGTCCAGCGTCTGCAGCATCACGCCTTTTTCGAAGTGACGCATCATCTCAGCGCCAACCACTTCTTCCTTACGCTTATAAACCTCCAGCGCGGTTTCAAAGATACGTTCGCGCAGGGTCTCTTCATGCAGCTCAGGCTCTTTATCCAGCCACTCTTTGATTGGCAGATCGAGATCGAAGTCGTTTTTCAGACGTTCCTGCAGGCCTTCAACGTCCCACATCTCTTCCAGAGACTGCGGCGGAATATGCGCGTCGATGGTGGCTTTGAACACATCTTCGCGGATGCTGTTGATGGTTTCGCTCACGTCGGACACGTCCAGCAGTTCGTTACGCTGGGTGTAGATCGCGCGACGCTGATCGTTGGCCACGTCATCATATTCCAGCAGCTGCTTACGAATATCGAAGTTGCGGCTTTCCACTTTACGCTGGGCGTTAGCGATCGCTTTAGTCACCCATGGGTGCTCAATGGCTTCACCAGGCTTCATGCCCAGCTTACGCATCATGCCGGACACGCGGTCGGAGGCGAAAATACGCATCAGCGCATCTTCCATAGACAGGTAGAAGCGGGAAGAACCGGCATCACCCTGACGGCCCGCACGGCCGCGCAGCTGGTTGTCGATACGACGAGATTCGTGACGCTCGGTACCGATGATGTGCAGACCACCGGATGCCAGCACCGCGTCGTGACGCACCTGCCAGTCGGCTTTGATCTGCTCGATCTGCTCTGGCGTTGGGTTTTCCAGCTCTGCGACTTCAGCCTGCCAGCTACCGCCGAGCATAATATCGGTACCACGACCCGCCATGTTGGTGGCGATGGTGACGGCTGCCGGATAGCCCGCCTGAGCAACAATGTCCGCTTCTTTAGCGTGGAACTTGGCGTTCAGAACGTTGTGCTTGATGCCTGCTTTGGTCAGCTCATTGGAAACCACCTCGGATTTCTCGATGGAGATGGTCCCCACCAGAACCGGCTGACCATTGGCAGTACGGTCGCGAATATCTTCGATGATCGCCTGAATTTTTTCCGCTTCGGTCATGTACACCAGGTCCGGCATATCCTTACGGATCATCGGACGGTTGGTTGGCACAACCACGGTATCCAGCTTGTAGATGGAGCTGAATTCAAACGCTTCGGTATCTGCGGTACCGGTCATCCCCGCCAGCTTCTCATACAGACGGAAGTAGTTCTGGAAGGTGATTGAGGCCAGCGTCTGGTTTTCGTTTTGAATGTCCACGCCTTCTTTCGCTTCCACCGCCTGGTGCAGGCCATCGGACCAGCGACGACCCTGCATGGTACGGCCGGTGTGTTCATCGACAATGATGACTTCACCGTCTTTCACGATGTAATCAACGTCGCGGGTGAACAACGCGTGGGCACGCAGCGCGGCGGTTACGTGATGCATCAGCATAATATTGCTCGGAGAGTACAGAGACTCACCTTCTTCCATAATGCCTTCAGCCACCAGCAGCTCTTCGATTTTCACCAGACCGCGTTCGGTCAGGTTCACCTGGCGCGCTTTTTCATCTACGGAGAAGTGGCCTTCACCCTGGAAGGTATCGGAGTCTTCTTTCTCCTGACGCAGCAGGTGTGGAATGATTTTGTCGACTTTACGGTACATGTCAGAGCTGTCTTCGGCCGGGCCGGAGATGATCAGCGGGGTACGCGCTTCATCGATCAGAATGGAGTCAACCTCATCCACCAGCGCATAGTGCAGCTTACGCTGGACGCGCTCTTCCGGGCTGAACGCCATGTTGTCGCGCAGGTAGTCGAAGCCGTATTCGTTGTTGGTGCCGTAGGTGATGTCCGCGTTGTAGGCTTCGCGCTTGGCGGGTGCCGGCAGTCCGGACATGTTGATGCCGACGGTCATGCCGAGGAATTCGAACAGCGGACGGTTGTTTTCGGCATCACGCTGGGCCAGATAGTCGTTGACGGTAACGACGTGAACGCCCTTACCGGTCAGTGCATTCAGGTAAGCCGGCAGCGTTGCGGTCAGGGTTTTACCTTCACCGGTACGCATTTCCGCGATGCAGCGTTCGTTAAGCACCATACCGCCCAGCAATTGAACGTCGAAGTGACGCATGCCGAACACACGTTTACTCGCTTCACGCACCACGGCGAATGCTTCCGGGATCAGGCTCTCTAAGGTTTCGCCTTTTTCCAGGCGTGCGCGGAACTCCGCGGTTTTCGCCTTCAGCTCATCATCAGAGAGCTTCTCCATCGCCGGTTCCATACCGTTGATGATGTTTACAGCTTTGCGCATACGGCGCAGGGTACGATCGTTACGACTACCAAAAACTTTGGTTAATAATTTGATTAGCATAATAAATTCTCAAACGCCCCAGACGGGCAGATAAATTAAGGTATTGAAAAAGGTTAATTTAGCTGAGGCGTTGAGGCCCGGCACGGATGCCGTGAACCTGGCTAATCCATGTCGAAACGGAGAATGATACAGGAGGAACAAACCAGGTTTGCGCCGTCTGACTCACGGTCACGGGCGGCTGGTTATCCTGCGTCAGAAGCGCATTAAGCGTATCGAGCAGGGCAAGATGCTGAGCCTGAACCGGCAGCGACTCTTCAGCAACAGGCATCGTCTGCGGCGCCATCGCGAACGACAGATGACGAATAACCGTGCGGATGGCGTGCTGCTGCCAGTAATCAACGGAGAAATTAGGACGACGGCTGGCTTCAAGCCACGCGAGATTAGTAAAGTTAACCCGCGTCGAGAGATCGTGTTTAGTTGTCGTGGAACGTGCTGGCGTCGCCGCTTCCGCACTGTTGCTGAGCGCAGGCAAGCCGAAACTCGCCGCGACCATCCCTAATAAGAGATGCGGCCAGAAGTAACGTCTGCCAAATTGTCGCCAGCGCGTCAGTATTCCGCTCACTTGCTCCACCACAATCGCCCGCCAGTGCAGGCTGAGTTCAATTATTCTTTTTTAGCGCCCAGATATTACCACTAAAGCCAATACGCAGCAGCAGGAATGACACCTTGCAGCAGGTAAAAACGGTCAATAATGCAGCGAACACACCGTTATTCGGCACCCGACAATGGCCAGGGAGTAGAGGGGCAAATCAAAGAAGGGTAGAAATAAAAACGACTGGCTTCCCTGGTCGGAGAGAGTACCAGGTGAACCAGTCGCTTTTCTTACGAAACGGCGTTAACCGTTACGCCAGGACCATAGTCGGTGCTTTGAACGCCAGCGGCAGTTCCGCTTCGTCTTCAAAGGTCACATATTCCCAGGCTTCCTGTTTTGCCAGGACGGCCTGCAACAATTTGTTGTTCAGTGCATGACCGGATTTGAACGCGGTAAATGCACCAATGATGTTGTGACCACACATGAACAGGTCGCCGATCGCATCCAGCATTTTGTGACGAACGAATTCATCTTCAAAACGCAGGCCGTCTTCGTTCAGTACGCGATAATCGTCAACAACGATGGCACAATCGAAGCTGCCGCCCAGGCACAGGCCGCGAGACTGCAGATATTCGATATCACGCATGAAGCCAAACGTACGTGCGCGGCTGATCTGGCGCATAAACGCATCAGCAGAGAAGTTCATCGCGTAGCGCTGGGTGCTGGAGTCAATCGCCGGATGGTTAAAGTCGATGGTAAAGTCCAACGAGAAACCATTGTACGGTTTAAATTCAGCCCACTTGTCGCCATCTTCGACGCGAACGGTCTCTTTGATGCGAACAAATTTCTTCGCACAGTTCAGTTCTTCGATGCCGGCATCCAGCAACAGATAAACGAACGGCGCAGCACTACCATCCATAATCGGGATTTCTGGCGCATCGACTTCAACAATAATGTTGTCGATACCCAGACCCGCCAGGGCGGCGTTCAGGTGCTCTACGGTAGAAATCCGCACGTCATGCTCGTTCACCAGACAAGTACAGAGCATAGTATCACGCACAGATTTGGCATCGGCCGGAAAATCTACCGGTGGATTCAAGTCGGTGCGACGATAGATGACCCCGGTATTGGCCGGCGCAGGGCGTAACGTCAGTGTGACTTTCTTGCCGGTATGTAAACCGACACCCGTCGCCTGAACGATACGTTTAAGTGTCCTTTGTTTGATCATCGTATAATCTCGCCAAATTAACTATCCAACCGAGAGTGTATATCACTAACGGTGGGCCAGTTTAGCACAAAGAGCGCAAATCCCCAAATTCCAGCCAATTCTTAGTCAGCTTGCTTACGCAGGAACGCCGGGATGTCCAGATAATCTGGCTCTTTTGCCGTTTGCGGCGTTGGGTCGTTCACCACTTTCGCGGCCGGTTTTTGCTCCTGAGTCAGAGGAGACATACCGTGCTGCTGGTAACGATCCATTACCGGTTGCTGAGTCTGCTTGTTGGTCACGAGGGTGATCTCAGGACGCTTGTCCATACCGATACCGGTCGCAACAACGGTAACACGCAGCTCGTCGTTCATTTCCGGGTCAAGGGAAGTACCAATTACCACGGTCGCGTTGTCAGAGGCGAACGCGCGGATGGTATTACCCACGGTTTCGAACTCATCCAGACGCAGGTCAAAGCCAGCGGTAATGTTGACCAGCACGCCGCGCGCACCGGACAGATCGATATCTTCCAGCAGTGGAGAAGAGATAGCCATTTCAGCCGCTTCTTCCGCACGGTCTTCGCCGCTCGCCACGCCAGAGCCCATCATCGCGTAGCCCATTTCGGACATCACGGTGCGAACGTCTGCAAAGTCAACGTTCATCAGGCCAGGACGGGTAATCAGTTCTGCGATACCCTGGACCGCGCCTTTCAGCACGTCGTTTGCTGCGCCGAAGGCGTCAAGCAGGGAGATACCACGACCCAGAACTTTCAGCAGTTTGTCGTTCGGGATGGTGATCAGCGAGTCCACATGCTTGGACAGCTCGGTGATACCCTGTTCCGCGAAGGCCATACGCTTTTTGCCTTCGAAGTTGAAAGGCTTGGTCACGACAGCAACGGTCAGGATACCTAAATCTTTAGCTACTTCAGCGACAACAGGTGCTGCACCGGTACCGGTACCGCCGCCCATGCCTGCTGCGATGAAGACCATGTCCGCACCTTCCAGTGCAGCACGCAGGGCTTCACGATCTTCTTCAGCCGCGTTGCGACCGACTTCCGGGTTAGCCCCAGCGCCCAGCCCTTTGGTGATGCCACCGCCGATCTGGATAGTCTGGCCAACTGCCGTTTTACGCAGTGCCTGCGCATCGGTGTTAACTGCGAAGAATTCAACACCTTCAATGCGTTCACGCACCATATGCTCTACGGCGTTACCGCCGCCGCCACCGACGCCGATGACTTTAATCACCGCGTCGTTGGTCAGTTCCATAGGTTCAAACATAATTTCTCTCTCCGTTGTGCCTGTCGCCCGAGACCGCTAATTCTCTCCGGTCTCTTTAAAAAATTAAAACTCTTTTCGCAGCCAGTTGTTCAGTCGTTTGACCCACGACCCCACTGAGACGCGTTTTTCCACTTCTGCTTCACCACTGAGATGAGATTCCTTCCCGTAGTGGAGCAGGCCCACAGCCGTTGAATAGTACGGCTCCTGAGCATAATCCGTTAAACCGGTAATATTCAGCGGCGCACCAATACGCACCTGCGTATGGAACACGCGCTGAGCGCAGGCCGCAAGACCTTCAATTTGCGCTGCACCGCCGGTTAATACAATCCCCGCCGCAAGATGATGCTTAACACCCTGCTGACGAAGCTGTTCCTGAAGCTGTAAAATCTCTTCGTTGACCAGGTTGAGCAGCTCGGTATAGCGCGGCTCAATTACCTCTGCCAACGTCTGGCGCTGCAGGCTACGCGGCGGACGGCCGCCCACGCTCGGCACCTCAACGCTCTCATCTTTACCAACGATAGACCCCAGCGCACAGCCGTGGCGTACTTTAATCGCTTCTGCATCGCTCGGTGGCGTACCAAAAGCGTAAGCAATATCGCTGGTCACAACGTTCCCTGCGTAAGGGATCACTTTGGTGTGGCGCAGCGCACCGCCGGTATACACGGCCATGTCCATTGTACCACCACCGATATCGACCACACAGACACCCAGTTCACGTTCGTCTTCGGTCAGCACGGAATAACTTGCCGCCAGACCGGCGAAAATAAGTTGGTCAACTTTCAGGCCACAACGTTCAACGGCTTTTACGATGTTCTTCGCCATATCGTTGTGACATGTGATCAGGTGCACTTTTGCCTGCATACGCACGCCAGACAGACCAACCGGGTTCTTGATCCCTTCCTGGTAGTCAATCGCATATTCCTGCGGGATCACGTGCAGCACGCGATGCTCATCGCGAACGCGCACGGACTTCGCCGTATGCACAACGTTTTCAACGTCTTCCTGCGTCACTTCTTCTTCAGAAATCGGCACCATACCGATTTCGTTCTGGCAGCTAATGTGCTTGCCAGAAAGGGCCAGATAGACAGAAGAAATCTGGCAATCTGCCATTAATTCAGCCTGGTCGATGGCGCGCTGTACGCATTTCACCACCGACTCAAGGTCGTTTACCCCACCTTTATCCATACCACGGGACGGGCAACTGCCCACGCCAATGATATTGACCATACCGTCGGGCAGAACTTCCCCTACTAAAGCGGCAACCTTCGCGGTGCCAATCTCCAGTCCAACTACCAGTTTTCTGTCCGTCGCCTTGATCATTGTTGTTCTGCCTGTACCTGTGCCTGATTCTGTTGCTGATTAGGTTCCTCGACCGGAGCCGGCTCCCAACCGACTGCTGCGCCTGAGTCATAGCGCAAATCAACGTAGCTTATCCGTTTGCCGTCCGCCTGCGCCTGCTGTTGTAAAACCGGGTAAAGTTCTACAAAACGCGCAAGACGTTTCATTGTGTCGCCGCGTCCCAGGTTGAGCTTAATGCCGTTCGTCAACGTCAGCTGCCAGGAGCGGCGCGCCGTCATCGCAGCATCTTTTAACGTAAACCTGTCCTTCGCCAGCACCTGCCCCATTTCACGAAAACCCTGCAATACTTCGTTTTCGCTGCCTTCAGGGCCATACAACATCGGTAAATTTTGCTTGTTGACACGATCGCTCGGGACGCTGAAGGAATTTCCATCTACGTCAACCATGTGCTGATCATTCCAACGCGCAATGGGCACATATTCAACCAGATGAATCTTCAATTCATCAGGCCATTGTTTTCTGACACTCGCCTGTTTTATCCATGGCAGACGTTCAATCTGGCTCTGGATAATATTGACGTCCTGCGTCATAAAGGTGCCGGGCGATCCCAGCGCCAGAATAGACTGGCGAATATCATCGTTACGCGTGTAGTGACGCTCGCCGGTCACCACCAGCTTTGACAGCGGCAACCGCTGTGCGTCTTCCATCCAGCCCAGCACCATCCAGCCGCTGATAAACACGGTGCACAGCACCCCGAGCAGGAAAATTATCCCTGCAAGACGCGTTCCATTACTCCGGCGTGAAGAAGTGTATTCTTCTTCGTCATCGCGGTTGCGCGTGTTCAATGCAGCCTGAGACATATCAGCCCGCCTGGTCCAGAATACGTACGACTAACTGCGAGAAGCTCATTCCCGCCTGACGCGCCGCCATCGGCACAAGGCTGTGGCTGGTCATTCCCGGTGAGGTATTGGCTTCCAGCAGATAAAACTGCCCGTCATTGTCCTGCATCACATCAATGCGTCCCCAGCCGCTGCAGCCCAAAACATTCCAGGCTTTAAGCACCAGGGACTGTAATTCGGCTTCGCGCTCTGCTTCAAGACCACAAGGGCAGAAATATTGCGTCTCATCAGAGAGATACTTCGCCTCATAATCATAGAAGACTCCGGCGGGTTGGATGCGAATTGACGGTAAAATTTCTTCGCCAAGCATCGCGACGGTAAATTCCGGCCCGCTGAGCCATTTTTCAATCAGAACTTCTTCATCATGTTGAAATGCCAGCGCTAAAGCAGATGTTAAATCTTCAGCTTTATCGACCTTTGACATCCCGACGCTCGACCCTTCCCTGCTCGGCTTTACAATAACCGGTAAGCCCAGTGCCGCAATGCGTGTATTAACGCTGTCCGACAGGCCCAATTCAAATTCGCCGCGCGTCAGCGCCACCCACGGCGCAACGGGTAAACCCGCTCCCTGCCAGAGTAACTTACTGCGCAGTTTATCCATAGAGATGGCGGATGCCATCACGCCGCTGCCGGTGTAAGGCAGGCCGATCAGCTCCAGAAGCCCTTGCAGGGTTCCGTCTTCACCGCCACGACCATGTAACGCGATAAAGACCTTATCGAAGCCCATCGCTTTTAATTGCGTCACGTCGACCTCTTTTGGATCGACAATATGTGCGTTTACGCCGCCTTCACGCAGGCCCGCCAGCACGGCAGCGCCGGAATTCAGAGAAACCTCGCGCTCGGCGGAGTTGCCGCCAGAGAGGACTGCAATCTTATCAGCCATGATGCTCATCCTCCTGGGTTTGCGGCTTCAGTTTGATTTCAGCTAAGGTACGGGCGATCTTGCCGATATTTCCCGCACCCTGAATCAGGATGAGATCGTTACCGGTCAGGACCGGTGCCAGAATTTCCGCCACCTGTGCCGGGTCAGAAACCAGAATAGGGTCAACTTTACCGCGCCCGCGGATGGTACGACACAGGGAACGGCTGTCTGCGCCTGGAATTGGTGTTTCGCCGGCGGCGTAAACATCCAGCATCAGCAGGGTATCCACCTGTGACAGCACGCTGGCGAAATCGTCATACAGATCGCGGGTACGCGTGAAGCGGTGCGGCTGGAAGATCATCACCAGATTCTTCTCCGGCCAGCCCGCGCGTGCGGCTTTGATGGTCGCGTCCACTTCCGTCGGATGGTGACCGTAGTCGTCCACCAGCATCGCGGTACCTGGCTTACCATTCACCGCATCCAGCGGGAACTCGCCGAGGAAGTCGAAGCGACGCCCCGTCCCCTGGAAGCTTTCCAGCGCGCGCAGGATCGCCTCATCATCAATGCCTTCTTCCGTCGCAACAGCCACTGCCGCTGCGGCGTTGAGCGCGTTATGGCGCCCTGGCGCATTTAGCGTGACGTGCAGCAGCTCTTTGTCCTGACGTGCCAGAGTGAAATGCCCCTGCGCACCAATCTGTTTGTACTCTTCCACGCGGACGTCAGCGTCTTCGCTGAAGCCGTAGGTGGTGATTTGACGACCGACGCGCGGCAGCAGCTCGCGGATCACCGGGTCGTCCACGCACATCACCGCGCGGCCATAAAACGGCAGGTTGTGCAGGAAATTGATGAAAGTCTGCTTTAAGTTTTCGAAGTCGCCCTGGTAGGTATCCATATGGTCAGCTTCGATATTGGTGACAATCGCCACCATCGGCTGCAGGTGCAGGAACGACGCGTCGCTCTCATCCGCTTCCGCAATCAGATAACGGCTGTGGCCCAGACGCGCATGGACGCCTGCGGCTTTCACCAGACCGCCGTTGACAAAGGTAGGATCGAGACCCGCTTCCGCATAAATGCTGGAAACCATCGCCGTGGTCGTGGTTTTACCGTGGGTACCGGCAATCGCAATGCCGTGACGGAACCGCATCAGTTCCGCCAGCATTTCTGCGCGGCGGATCACCGGAATGCGCGCTTCGTGCGCGGCAACGATTTCCGGATTGTCAGAGGAGATGGCGCTCGATACCACCACCACGCTTGCATCGCGCACGTTTTCCGGGCGATGGTTGAAATAGATAGTCGCCCCAAGCGACGCCAGCTGCTGCGTGACAGGGTTTGGCGCCAGGTCAGACCCGCTGATCTGATAGCCTTCGTTAGCTAACACTTCGGCAATACCGCCCATGCCGGCACCACCGATGCCAACAAAGTGAATGTGCCGGACGCGACGCATCTCGGGCACGATTGAACGCAGTTTTGCCAGTTGTTGTGTATTCATTCTCTAAACGCCATCGACTACTTAAAATTCGTGCAGCGCAACACGCGCTGCGAGGGTTAAGCCTGGGCTGCCAGGCTCACTTCTTTTGCCACCCGTTCTGTCGCATCCGGGATAGCGGCAGCGCGCGCGCGCTGTGCCATCTCCAGCAGTGCGTCTCTGTTCCAGCCCGCCAGGGTGGTGGCGACCGCATCGGCGGTAAAGTGTGGCTGCTCAAAAATTTTCGCCGCGCCGGCTTTCTCAAGCGGCAGCGCGTTCCAGTACTGCTGTCGGTCCTTGTGCTGGAACGGCACGAACAGCGCTGGCAAGCCGGCGGCGGCGATTTCGCTCACCGTCAGCGCGCCAGAGCGGCAGACCACGACATCGGCCCAGGCATAGGCTGCGGCCATATCGTCAATAAATTCCGTCACTTTATGCTGCGGCTGGCCTTCATCAGCGTACGCCTGCTCAACGGTCTGCTGAGCGCCTTTACCGCTTTGGTGCCAGATAGTCACGGCATCACCCAGCTTTGCCGCCACCTGCGGCATTGTCTGATTCAGAATGCGCGCACCCTGAGAACCACCAACGACCAAAACACGAACCGGGCCTTCACGTCCCGCCAGGCGGGCATCCGGTAGAGGCAGCGCCAGCACGTCGACGCGCACCGGGTTACCCACCACGTCCGCTTTCGGAAACGCGCCGGGAAACGCCTGCATCACTTTGGTGGCGATTTTCGCCAGCCACTTGTTGGTCAGACCGGCAATACCGTTCTGCTCGTGCAGAACAACGGGAATGCCTAACGACCACGCGGCCAGCCCGCCGGGACCAGAAACATAGCCGCCCATACCCAGCACCACATCGGGCTTAAAGCGCTTCATGATGGTGCGCGCCTGACGCCAGGCGTTAAAAATACGCACCGGCGCCAGCAGCATGGCCTTGAGGCCTTTGCCTCGCAGGCCGGAAATACGAATAAAGTCGATCTCAATACCGTGCTTCGGTACCAGGTCGGCTTCCATGCGGTCTGCGGTTCCCAGCCAGCGTACCTGCCAGCCCTGTTCCATTAAATGGTGCGCAACCGCCAGCCCCGGGAACACGTGTCCACCGGTACCGCCTGCCATCACCATTAACCGCTTCGGTTGATTCATCGTGAACCTCGTGTAAACGCCTGGGCTTTCTCCAGACGCGTCTCATAATCTATGCGTAACAAAAACATAATGGCCGTCGACATGATCAACAGGCTCGAACCACCATAGCTGATCAGCGGCAACGTCAGACCTTTGGTCGGCAGCATACCCGCTGCGGCCCCGACGTTAACCAGCGCCTGGAAGCTAAACCAGATACCAATTGAGCAGGCTAAGAAGCCTGAGAAGCGGTGATCGATCTCCAGCGCTTTTCGGCCAATCGACATGGCGCGGAAAGCGACGAAGAATACCATTAAAAGCGCTAATACCACACCGATATAACCCAGTTCTTCCCCAATAATGGAGAAGATGAAGTCGGTGTGCGCCTCCGGTAAATACTCCAGTTTCTGTACCGAGTTGCCCAGACCTTGCCCCCAGACTTCACCGCGGCCAAACGCCATCAGCGACTGCGTCAGCTGGTAACCGCTACCGAACGGATCTTCCCATGGGTTCCAGAACGAGGTCACGCGGCGGATACGGTAAGGCTCGGCGAGGATCAGCAGCACCACTGCTGAAATCCCCATCCCGATGATGGCGATGAACTGCCACAGCTTGGCCCCTGCCAGGAACAGCATCGCCAGCGTGGTGACAAACAGTACAACAACGGTCCCGAGGTCAGGCTGCGCCAGCAGCAGGATCGCCAGCACCAGAATGACGCCCATCGGCTTTAAGAAGCCGCGAAGGTTGTTTCGCACCTCATCGACTTTTCGCACCAGGTAGTTTGCCAGGTAGCAGAATAACGAAAGCTTGGTGAACTCCGCAGGCTGAATACGCAGCGGGCCGAAGGCGATCCAGCGTGATGCCCCGTTAACGGAGCTCCCGACAACCAGCACGATCAGCAGCATGATAATGGAGGCGATCAGCATCGCGGTACTGTGGCGCTGCCAGAACGCCATCGGCAGACGAAGCGTTACCAGCGCCAGGCAGAACGCCAGAATGATGTACAGCCCGTCACGCTTGGCGAACAGGAAGGGATCGTTCGCCAGACGCTGTCCAACGGGCATAGAGGCCGACGTCACCATGATAAAGCCGATCGCCGCCAGCCCCAGCGTCAGCCAGAACAGGGTGCGGTCGTACATAATCAGGCTATCGGAATCTTTATCCCGGGAAGCCATCACCCAGCCTTTCAGCGCCGCAAACAGCCACACCAGAATTCCAAATCCTGGCAGGCGCGGCATTTTCAGGCGAGGGAGAGATAAACGCATCAGCCTAACTCCTTCGCAAGGCGGGTAAAGACATCGCCACGCTGTTCGAAATTCTTAAACTGATCGAGGCTGGCGCACGCCGGGGAGAGCAGAACCATGTCGCCAGGCTGCACGCGCGGGGCAATCAGGCGCATCGCCTGTTCCATCGTTTCAGTTTGCTCAGCAACCTCCGGGCGTAGTTCAGCCAACTCGCTGCCGTCACGGCCAAAGCAGTACAGGCGGATGTTATCGCCGGTGAGGTACTGTTTCAGGGAGGAGAAAT
The DNA here is from genome assembly GCF_014895705.1 of Enterobacter cloacae complex sp. P27C. Classification (NCBI taxonomy): domain Bacteria; kingdom Pseudomonadati; phylum Pseudomonadota; class Gammaproteobacteria; order Enterobacterales; family Enterobacteriaceae; genus Enterobacter; species Enterobacter cloacae complex sp. P27C. Next base: position 409,104 of record NZ_JADBQB010000004.1, on the reverse strand, counting down.
CAGCAGATTTGCCGTCGCCACCCAACAGAAGATGCAGGGTGCCGTCAACGTGCAGACCGTTCAGCGCGGCCTCCGTGCTTCCCACGTTGGTCGCTTTGGAGTCGTTAATCCAGCGCACGCCGTTATGCTCCAGCGCCAGCTGGAAACGGTGTGCCAGGCCGGAAAACGTGGTCAACGCTTTCAGGCTGGAAGAGCGCGGCAGCCCTACGGCATCTGCCAGCGCCAGCGCCGCCAGGGCATTGGTATAGTTGTGCTGGCCGGAAAGCTTCATCTCCTTCACGTTCAGCACTTTTTCACCTTTCACGCGCAGCCAGGTTTCGCCCAGCTGGCGGTTCAGATGATAATCACCCATGGTGATACCAAAGCTGATGCAGCGCTCGTCCGCGCCGCGCACCGGCATGGTCAGAGCGTCGTCGGCGTTAACCACGCAAACTTTGGCATTTTCGTAAACACGCAGCTTGGCCGCGCGATACTGCTGCAGACCAAATGGGTACCGATCCATATGATCTTCCGTCACGTTGAGGATCGTTGCCGCCTCCGCATGCAGGCTGGAGGTGGTTTCAAGCTGGAAGCTGGAAAGTTCCAGAACGTACAGCTCGCAGCCTTTGTCCAGCAGCATCAGCGCGGGCAGACCAATATTGCCGCCTACTCCTACGTTCATGCCTGCGGCTTTCGCCATTTCACCCACCAGGGTAGTGACGGTGCTTTTGCCGTTAGAACCGGTGATCGCGATAACCGGCGCCTGCGCTTCGCGGCAGAACAGCTCGATATCGCCGACAATCTCAACGCCCGCATCCGCAGCTGCGCTCAGTGAAGGGTGCGCCAGCGCCATACCCGGGCTGGCGACAATCAGATCGGCTGCCAGCAGCCAGTCATCATTCAGACCACCAAGGTGGCGTTCAACCTGTTCCGGCAGCTTGTCCAGACCCGGCGGAGAGACACGCGTATCCATCACGCGCGGCGTCACGCCGCGCGCAAGGAAAAAGTCCACGCAGGAGAGGCCAGTGAGGCCTAACCCGATGATAACGACTTTTTTACCCTGGTAATCTGCCATGATTAACGTACCTTCAGCGTTGCCAGGCCAATCAGCACCAGCATCAGCGAAATAATCCAGAAGCGCACAATCACGCGCGGCTCCGGCCAGCCTTTCAGTTCATAGTGGTGGTGGATCGGCGCCATACGGAAGATGCGCTGACCGCGCAGCTTGAAGGAGCCGACCTGCAAAATCACCGACAGGGTTTCAACCACAAACACGCCGCCCATGATCACCAGCAGGAACTCCTGACGCAGCAGCACGGCGATAATGCCGAGCGCGCCGCCCAAAGCCAGAGAACCGACGTCACCCATAAAGACCTGCGCCGGATAGGTGTTGAACCAGAGGAAGCCCAGCCCCGCGCCGACTATCGCCGTACAGACGATCACCAGCTCACCCGCGTGACGCAGATAAGGGATGTGCAGGTAGTTCGCAAAGTTCATGTTACCGGTCGCCCACGCCACCAGCGCAAAACCAGCCGCCACGAAGACGGTTGGCATAATCGCCAGACCATCCAGGCCATCGGTCAGGTTAACGGCGTTACCGGTACCAACAATCACAAAGTAGGCCAGCAGGATGTAGAACAGCCCCAGCTGCGGCATCACGTCTTTAAAGAACGGCACCACCAGTTCGGTGGCGGGCGTATCTTTTCCTGCCAGATACAGCGCGAAGGCAACGCCCAGCGCAATCACTGACATCCAGAAATACTTCCAGCGGGCAATCAGGCCCTTCGTGTCTTTGCGGACGACTTTACGGTAATCATCCACAAACCCGATAATGCCGTAGCCCACCAGTACGGTCAGCACGCACCAGACGTACGGGTTAGACGGATAGGCCCACAGCAGTACGGAAACGACGATGGCAGTCAGTATCATGATTCCGCCCATCGTCGGCGTACCGCGCTTGCTGAAGTGCGACTCCGGACCGTCGTTACGTACGACCTGGCCGAAAGAGAGTTTTTGCAGACGGGCAATCATGCGCGGGCCCATCCACAACGAGATGAACAGCGCAGTCAGCAGGCTGACGATGGCGCGAAACGTCAGATACGAAAAGACGTTAAAGCCTGAATAATATTTGACCAAATGTTCGGCCAGCCAAACTAACATGTCCCGTTCTCCTGTAATGCGTGCACAACCTCTTCCATGGCGGCACTACGTGAACCTTTCACTAACACTGTCACAATTTGTTTTTCTGTAATTAATGCCTTAAGGCGCTCAATCAACGCGGCTTTGTCGGCAAAATGTTCGCCAACGCCGCTGGCATGGCTAATCGCCTGGCTCAGTTTTCCTGCGCTCAGCACGCAGTCCAGCCCCGCCGCTTTCGCCGCTTCACCCACCTGGGTATGACAGGCTTCGCTTTCATCGCCCAGCTCCGCCATGTCGCCAACCACCATGACGCGGTAGCCCGGCATTTCAGATAGCACCTGCACCGCCGCCGTCATTGAGCCGACGTTCGCGTTGTAGGAGTCATCCAGCAGTAATTTGTTTTCTGCAAGCGGGATCGGGTACAGGCGTCCCGGCACGGCTTTCAAATTCGCCAGCCCGGTTTTAATCGCCTCGTGTGACGCTCCCACCGCCGTCGACAAGGCCGCTGCCGCCAGCGCGTTGGCGATGTTATGGCGTCCCGGCAGCGGTAACAGCACGTCTACGTCACCCGTTGGGGTAGCAAGCGTGAATTCCGTACCGTGCGACGTCACATGGATATTGGTCGCGGTAAAGTCACTGTTGGCCGCGTTCGGCGAGAAGCGCCAGGTTTTACGCGAGCCAATGATGCTCTGCCAGTTCAGCCAGTCGTTGTTGTCGGCATTGAGAATGGCAATGCCGTCAGCAGGCAGACCGGTGTAGATTTCGCCTTTCGCTTTTGCCACGCCTTCCAGCGAGCCAAAACCTTCCAGATGCGCTGCCGCGAGGTTATTCACCAGCGCCGCTTCCGGGCGAGTCAGGCTCACGGTCCAGGCGATTTCGCCCTGGTGGTTTGCCCCTAACTCGATCACCGCAAATTCATGCTCTTTGGTCAGGCGAAGTAATGTCATCGGCACGCCGATGTCATTATTGAGGTTGCCTGCGGTATAAAGCGTATTACCGCACTGGCTGAGGATGGCCGCCGTCATCTCTTTCACTGACGTTTTGCCCGATGACCCGGTCAGCGCGACAACGCGAGCAGGCACCTGCTGACGAACCCAGGCGGCCAGTTCACCGAACGCGAGACGCGTATCGTTCACCACAATCTGCGGCAAATCGATATCCAGCCTGCGGCTGACCAGCAGCGCGCCAGCGCCGTTTTCTTTGGCCTGTCCGGCAAAATCATGCGCGTCAAAACGTTCGCCTTTCAGCGCCACAAACAGACAGCCCGCGGTCACTTTGCGGGTGTCGGTGGTGACCGCGTCAATGGTCAGATCCTGGCCCAGCAGCTCTCCGTGCAGTACCGCAGCGGCCTGGCTTAAGGTGATGCTAATCATGCGACGACTCCCAGCAGACGCGCTGCCGTTACGCGGTCGGAGTAGTCCAGACGACGATTGCCAACAATCTGATAGTCTTCATGACCTTTACCGGCCAGCAGAACGACATCATTTTCTTTTGCCTGCATGATGGTGTTTGTCACGGCTTCCGCGCGGCCTTCCACCACACGGGCGCGACCGGCGTCCAGCATACCCGCCAGAATGTCGTTGATGATGGCGCGCGGCTCTTCGGTACGCGGATTGTCATCGGTGACCACAGGAATGTCCGCGAACTGCTCCGCAATGGCGCCCATCAGGGGACGTTTACCTTTGTCGCGATCGCCACCGCAGCCGAAGACGCACCAGAGTTTACCGGTGCAGTGCAGGCGTGCCGCTTCCAGCGCTTTTTCCAGCGCATCCGGCGTGTGGGCATAATCGACAACCACGGTCGGTTTGCCCGGCGCGCTAAACACTTCCATACGGCCGCAAACCGGCTGGAGACGCGCTGACGTTTTCAGCAGTTCCGCCATCGGATAACCCAGCGCCAGCAGCGTTGCCAGCGCCAGCAGCAGGTTGCTGACGTTGAACGCCCCCATCAGGCGGCTTTCGATTTCACCGTCACCCCAGGAAGAGGCAAAGCGGATCGTCGCGCCACTGTCGTGATAGTTAACGTCAACGGCCTTCAGCCAGCGGCCGTGGCAGTTCGGATTGATATGGTCTTCCATCGACACCGCTACCGCGTCTGGCAGCTTCGCAAGCCAGCGGCGGCCCACTTCGTCGTCGGCGTTGATGATTGCCTGGCCGTAATGGTGAGTAGAGAACAACAGCCATTTGGCGGCTTCGTAGTGTTCCATATCACCATGATAATCTAGGTGATCGCGGCTCAGGTTGGTGAACACTGAAGCAGCAAACTTCAGTGCCGCAACGCGGTGCTGTACCAGGCCGTGCGAAGAAACTTCCATTGCGGCAAAGGTTGCCCCTTGCCCTGCCAGACCGGCAAGCACGTGCTGTACGTCAACCGCCGAACCGGTGGTGTTTTCCGTCGGGCTCACTTTGCCCAGCAGGCCGTTACCCACGGTACCCATCACCGCGCCGGTTTCACCCAGCAGCTGAGCCCACTGCGCCATCAGCTGCGTGGTGGTGGTTTTTCCGTTCGTGCCCGTCACGCCAACCAGACGCAGTTGGTCGGAAGGTTCGTGATAAAAACGTCCCGCCAGTGCAGAGAGACGCTCATTCAACTGGCTGAGATAGATAACCGGCACCCCGTGCATTTCACGGATCTCACCGTCGGTTGCCTCGTCTTTAGCCTCAGCAATAATGGCAGCCACACCTTGCGCAATCGCCTGCGGGATATAACGACGCCCGTCCGCCTGATGACCAACCACCGCCACAAAAAGATCGCCAGAAGCAGCCACGCGGCTGTCCAGTACCATCTCTCGCAGTGCTCGCTCCGGTGCATTTGGCACCCACGGAGCAAGAAGGTCGCGCAAATTACGATCTGCCACCTGTACCCTCGCCTTGATTAATTACAAATTCACTTTTTTCGCCCGTCGCCAGCGCATCTGGTTCAACGTTCATGGTGCGTAACACGCCGCCCATGATGGCGCCAAACACAGGCGCGGAAACGGCGCCGCCGTAGTATTTACCCGCCTGTGGATCGTTAATCACGACCACCAGCGCAAAACGCGGATTGCTAGCAGGCGCAACGCCTGCGGTATAGGCAATGTATTTGTTGATGTAGCGGCCGTCTGGCCCCACCTTTTTCGCCGTACCGGTTTTAATGGCGATGCGATAGCCTTTGATGGCCGCCTTCACGCCGCCACCGCCCGGCAGCGCCACGCTTTCCATCATGTGCACAACGGTACGAACGATGGATTCCGGGAAGATACGCTCGCCCGGAACCGGTGGATCAACTTTGGTGATGGACAGCGGGCGATAGACGCCGTAGCTGCCAATCGTTGCGTAGACTCGCGCTAACTGTAACGGGGTTACCATTAGCCCGTAGCCGAAAGAGAAGGTGGCCCTCTCTATGTCAGACCACCGTTGTTTTTGAGGATATAAGCCACTGCGTTCTCCGACCAACCCCAAATTGGTCGCCTTTCCAAGTCCAAAACGTGAGTAAGTCTCTACTAACGCTGAGGACGGCATCGCTAACGCCAGCTTTGAAACACCGACGTTACTCGACTTCTGTAACACCCCGGTCAGGGTCAATTCGCTGTAGCGCGCCACGTCTTTAATCTCGTGGCCGTTAATACGGTAAGGGATCGTGTTCAGGACCGTGTTTTCATTGACGATACCGCGCTGAAGCGCCGTCATCACCACCATCGGCTTCACCGTGGAGCCAGGTTCGAACACGTCGGTAATCGCCCGGTTACGCATCGCATCTTTTGCGGTGCCGGTAAAGTTGTTCGGGTTGTAGGAAGGACTGTTGGCCATAGCCAGCACTTCTCCGGTGCTGACATCCACCAGCACGGCGCTGCCGGATTCTGCCTTGTTAAACGCCACGGCGTTGTTCAGCTCGCGGTAGACCAGCGCCTGCAGGCGCTCGTCGATACTCAGAGCCAGGTTGTGCGCCGCCTGGCTGTCCGTAGAGGAGATATCTTCAATGACGCGCCCGTAGCGGTCCTTACGCACAATTCGCTCGCCAGGCTGGCCGGTGAGCCACTTATCGAAGCTTTTTTCAACGCCTTCAATCCCCTGGCTGTCGACGTTGGTGAAGCCGATGAGGTGAGCGGTTACTTCTCCGGACGGATAGTAACGACGGGATTCTTCGCGCAGATGAATGCCCGGCAGCTTCAGTTTCCGAATGTAGTCCGCCATGTCAGGGTTAACCTGGCGCGCCAGATAGATAAAACGCCCTTTCGGGTTCGCGTTGACGCGGGAGGCTAGCTGATCCAGCGGCATTTTGAGCGCATCTGAAAGCGCTTTCCAGCGGTTATCAAGCGTGATGCCACCGGCGTCGTGCAGCTCTTTCGGGTCGGCCCAAATCGCTTTCACCGGCACGCTCACCGCCAGCGGGCGACCTGAACGGTCAGTGATCATTCCGCGAGAAGTCGACACTTCCTGAACGCGAAGGGAGCGCATATCTCCCTGGCGTACCAGCATGTCAGGGGCGATGATTTGCAACCACGCCACGCGTCCCAGCAGGAAACCCAGCGCCAGTAAAATGCAGCCGCAAAGCAACGCAAAACGCCAACTGATGAAGTTGGCCTGTTCTTCCTGACGTTTTGGTTTAAGCGTTTTTGCCGCTGCTTTCATGCGTCGCGTGTTCCCTTATTTTTGTACTACGATATTTTCCTGGGAAGGATCAACATGCTGCAGTTGCAGCTTTTCCGTTGCGATCCGTTCAACCCGGCTGTGATCGCCGAGCGCGTTTTCTTCAAGGATCAGATTTCGCCATTCAATATCCAGCGCATCGCGTTCCAGCACCAGCTGCTCGCGTTGCGCAGTCAATAAACGTGTATGGTGAGCTGTGGTCACCACCGTAACTGCCGTAACAATGATGCAAATGAACAGGCAGAGTGGCAGTTTCCCGAATCGCAAAAGATCGTCGCCGATCACGCCAGGCAAGGCATGGCGCTCGTTGCTTCCTAACGATCCCTTAACTTTGCTTAGGGTTTCTGTCACTCTGCCGATCATGCGTTCGTCCTCTCTGCAACTCGCAGCACTGAACTACGGGCACGTGGATTCTCTGCCACCTCTTCTTCGCCCGGCATCAACTTGCCTAATGCTCGCAACTGACGGCCCCCCAGCTTCCTGAGTTGTTCTTCCGTCATCGGCAGCCCCGCTGGAACCTGAGGACCGCGGCTCTGTTCACGCATGAAGCGTTTTACTATGCGGTCTTCCAGCGAATGGAAGCTGATGATGGATAACCGCCCACCCGGGGCCAGCACGTCGAGCGAGCTTTTTAGCGCCAGCTCTATTTCCTCCAGTTCACTGTTTACCCAGATGCGAACCGCCTGGAAGGTACGGGTCGCGGGATGTTTGTGCTTATCCTTTACCGGCGTCGCCGCCGCAATCACTTCGGCCAGCTCTTTGGTGCGGGTCATTGGCTCAACGCGGTTGCGCTCAACGATGGCGCGCGCAATGCGCTTGCCAAAACGTTCTTCGCCGAAGGTTTTGATCACCCAGGCAATATCTGCTTCGTCAGCGGTCTGCAGCCATTCGGCGGCAGACTGGCCGCGCGTCGGGTCCATACGCATGTCCAGCGGACCGTCGCGCATAAAGGAGAAGCCGCGTTCTGCATCATCAAGCTGGGGTGAAGATACGCCAAGATCGAGAAGAATCCCGTCGATCTTGCCCGTGAGATCGCGCTCGGCCACGTAATCCGCGAGCGCAGAAAAAGGTCCATGCACGATGGAAAAGCGTGGGTCATTGATGGTCTGTGCCACGGCAATCGCCTGCGGATCGCGATCGATTGCCAGCAGTCGCCCTTCCTCTCCAAGCTGGGAGAGGATCAAACGCGAGTGACCACCGCGACCAAACGTGCCATCAATGTAGATGCCATCCGGACGAATATTCAGGCCGTTCACGGCCTCGTCCAGTAACACCGTTTTATGTTTATAATTTTCCATCATATTTATAGAGACAAGTCCTGCAGCCGTTCCGATAAAGTTGCGGAATCAGACTGCTCAGCGTCGATATCTTCCTTGACCTGTTGATACCAGGTCGTTTCGTCCCACAGTTCAAACTTGTTGAACTGCCCGACCAGCATCACTTCTTTGGTCAGACCGGCATGTTGCCGCAACACAGGAGCAATCAGTAATCGCCCGGCGTTATCCATCTGACATTCACTGGCATGTCCCAATAAGAGCCGCTGCACGCGGCGTTCCTGCGGGTTCATGCTCGACAGTCGCGACAGCTTTTGCTCAATGATTTCCCATTCAGGCAAGGGGTAAAGCAGCAGGCAGGGGGAGTTGATGTCAATGGTGCAAACCATTTGACCCGAAGCATTCTCAATCAGCTGGTCGCGGTATCGGGTTGGTACCGATAAACGCCCCTTGCTGTCGAGATTGACTAACGTTGCTCCACGGAACATGCCAGTCTCACCCCTCCTCACCACTTTAACCCACAAATTCCCACCTGAAGGAGTTTACGGAGCGAGGGAAAAGCTTGTCAAGCCAGGACTCTCCCTATACGAGGCTGTACGCCCACTATTTACAGAGATAAACAGTCCCGGTTAATAACTGCACAACTGGCGAGGCAAAATTAACGTTATGAATATTTGTAAGAAAAAAACCGAATATGCACACTAGCGTTAAGGCTCACTCAATATCATCGCAGATAAATATAAAGTGTCAGTTTGCGACGCGGGCAGCATTTTATGACAGATTGTCAGGGGATGACAGCGCCAGATTCGCTCAATCGGTCGGTAGAAGCGGCGGTTGCGTTGCTGGCCGGTCGGGGGGAAGAAAAAACGTCTGAATATTCATCGACCGAAGAGGGTTTGTAACAAAGTAATACAAAGAGAGGCGTCTAAAAATCGCTTCATGATTCTTTAAGGGCCATTTTAAACGGCAAAATGAATTAAGAAAAATAGTAGATTAGGATCTCTCAAGAATTATCCTAATTTCACTGCGGGAATTAACTCGACGAATAATTCCAGTAAAAAGGGCGGTTTTTCGCCGCCCCGTCATTTCATTTATGGCGGCTCAAAATTCCGCGATGATAGAGATTACGTTTGATACGCGTCAGACCCGGCTTCGGTTTGCGCGGCTCATCCAGGCTCGCCAGAACAATCTCCAGGACGCGTTCAGCTACATCTCGGTGACGCTGGGCCACCGCCAGCACCGGGCACTGAAGGAAATCGAGAAGCTCGTTATCCCCAAACGTGGCGATCGCCAGGTCAGAGGGGAGCTTGCCTTCACGACGCAAGGTGACATCCATTACCCCCTGCAGAAGGGCAAATGACGTGGTGAACAGCGCCTGGGGCATCGGGTGCGTCTCCAGCCATTTTTCGAACAGCTGCGCAGCGGCTTCGCGTTCATAGCTGTTGGCATAGAGATAGTGGACTTCACGCGGATCGTCTTTCCAGGCGGTTCTGAACCCTTGCTCACGCAGGAAGCTTACGGAAAGCTCGGGCAGCGCGCCAAGATACAGCACCGTTTCAGCGGGGAAGGTTCTCAGCTCAGCGGCCAGCATTTCCGCGTCATCCTGATCGGCACCCACTACGCTTGTGAAATGCTCACGATCGAGCGCGCGGTCCAGCGCCACGATGGGGAACGGATCGTTCGCCCAGCGCTGGTAAAACGGATGCTCCGGCGGTAAGGAGGTCGAGACGATGATGGCATCGACCTGACGCTGGAGCAGATGTTCAATGCAGCGCATCTCGTTATCAGGCTGGTCTTCAGAACAGGCTATCAGCAGCTGGTAACCGCGCTGGCGGGCCTGACGTTCGAGATAGTTGGCGATACGGGTATAGCTGGTGTTTTCCAGATCCGGGATCACCAGACCAATAGAGCGGGTGCGCCCGGCACGCAGGCCGGCAGCGACAGCATTCGGATGGTAGTTATGCTCACGAACCACCGCCATAACTTTTTCAACGGTCTTATCGCTGACGCGGTACTGCTTTGCTTTGCCGTTAATCACATAGCTGGCCGTTGTTCGTGACACGCCGGCTAGCCGGGCGATTTCATCCAGTTTCACAATTGCCCCTTAAAAAAAGAAAAGAGTCCATGGCCCTGTCAAGGTTATGGTTAAATCTTTTAACATCTAAACGCAGAAAAGCCTTCGCGGCAACCGCTTTTATCTGCGTTGTCGGCTGATTACGCAAAAAAAAAGCCCGGCTTTGGTGACCGGGCTGAAAGAGGCGAACCTTTTTAACAACTACCGCATGATTTTCTCGCCGCGTGACAGACCAACGATCCCCGATCTCGCCACCTCAACAATTTTTGCTACATCCCGCACGGATGCCAGGAAAGCGTCCAGCTTGTCACTGGTTCCGACCAGTTGAACCGTATAAAGAGAAGGCGTGACGTCGATGATCTGCCCGCGGAAGATATCCGCATTGCGTTTGACCTCCTCGCGCCCGTAACCGCTAGCCTGTATTTTTACCAGCATGACCTCACGCTCAACGTAAGCGCCCTGCCCCAGCTCGCTTACGCGCAGCACATCGACCAGCTTATGCAGCTGTTTCTCGATCTGCTCAATTACCTTGGCATCGCCAACGGTCTGAATCGTCATACGCGACATCGTCGGATCGTCCGTTGGCGCCACGGTCAGGCTTTCAATGTTATAGCCACGCTGCGCAAAAAGCCCAATGACGCGCGACAGTGCGCCAGACTCGTTTTCCAGTAATACCGATAATATCCGGCGCATATCAGGTTCTCTCCGTTTTGCTTAACCACATCTCGTCCATACCGCCGCCGCGAATATGCATCGGATAAACGTGCTCGGTTCCATCAACGATGACATCCATAAAGACGAGGCGATTGTTTTTAACGTGCTCAAGCGCTTCGGCGAGCTTCGTTTCCAGTTCAGCCGGATCGGTCACCCGCATCCCTATATGACCGTAAGCTTCAGCAAGACGAACAAAATCCGGCAGCGATTTCATATATGACTGAGAGTGGCGGCCCGAGTAGATCATATCCTGCCACTGCTTCACCATACCGAGATAGCCGTTATTAAGGTTGAGCACCAGTACCGGCAGCTCATATTGCAGCGCGGTGGAAAGTTCCTGAATGTTCATCTGAATACTGCCGTCTCCGGTCACGCAGACGACGGTTTCATTTGGCAGCGCCAGCTTCACGCCCAGCGCGGCAGGCAGGCCAAAGCCCATCGTGCCTAAACCTCCCGAGTTGATCCAGTGGCGCGGTTTATCAAACGGATAATAGAGGGCGGCAAACATTTGATGCTGGCCCACGTCAGAGGTCACATACGCGTCGCCTTTCGTCAGTCGCCATACCGTTTCGATGACCGCCTGCGGCTTAATATGCTCGCTTTGGGTGTCATATTTCAGACATTGCCGCGCGCGCCATTGCTCAATTTGCTGCCACCAGTCACGGATTTCATCCAGCGGTTGCGCTGTGTTTTCCAGCGCCAGCAGATCCAGCATTTGTTCAAGGACCTGTCGCGCGTCGCCGACGATAGGTACATCAGCAGACACCGTTTTTGAAATTGACGTCGGATCGATATCAATGTGCAGCACGGTGGCGTTCGGGCAATACTTCGCCAGGTTGTTGGTCGTACGATCGTCAAAACGCACGCCGACGGCAAAGATGACGTCAGAATGATGCATCGTCATGTTGGCTTCATAGGTACCGTGCATACCCAACATGCCGAGCGCCTGACGGTGGGTGGCGGGAAACGCTCCGAGTCCCATCAGCGATGACGCAACAGGAAGATTGAGCTTTTCAACCAGTTCACGAAGCTGTGCCTCACACGCTGAATTGACGGCCCCGCCACCGACATAGACCACCGGTTTTTTAGCGGCCAGCAGCGTTTGCAGCGCGCGTTTGATCTGACCTTTGTGACCCTGCGTTGTTGGGTTGTAAGAGCGCATGCTCACCGATTCCGGCCAGACATAAGGCAGCTTGTTGGCCGGGTTCAGGATATCTTTAGGGAGATCGACCACCACCGGCCCCGGGCGCCCGCTTGCCGCCAGCCAGAACGCCTTCTTCAGAATGCCAGGAATGTCTTCGGTTTGCTTGACCAGGAAGCTGTGCTTCACGACGGGACGCGAAATCCCGACCATGTCGCACTCCTGAAACGCATCATAGCCAATCAGTGATGTCGCGACCTGTCCGGAAAGGATCACCAGCGGAATAGAGTCCATGTACGCGGTCGCAATGCCGGTAATGGCGTTTGTCGCACCGGGCCCCGACGTGACCAGGACCACGCCCACTTCACCCGTCGCACGCGCCAGGCCATCGGCCATATGTACCGCCGCCTGCTCATGGCGTACCAGCACATGGTCAATACCCCCTACCGTATGCAGTGCGTCATAAATATCGAGGACCGCGCCGCCAGGATAGCCGAACACTTGCTTTACGCCCTGATCGATCAGCGACCGGACGACCATTTCCGCGCCAGACAACATCTCCATGCTTTGCCTCCAGGCATTTTGTTATAGACGGACCGCCGAATTCATTTCCGCACCGTCTTGCGATCGGGATGAACCCGTCTTCTATTTTGCAGAGTGATACTTACCTTAACCGCTCGTTATGAGGCAGGCAATTCGCAAACCAGGAGAGAGAAGAGGCCGTGAAAGCAGAAAAAACAGACATTGTCAGAGGATATGGTTAATTCATCTGAAATTAGGGGACGAGATGATAAATCATCACTGAAAAGCGCGGCGATGTAGAAAATCATCTATTTTTACGGGCCTGGCAGGCGCCAGATAAAATACGCAACAGAACAAAATATTAATAAAAGAAACAAAACCAGGATAAATCACATGCAAAGATGCAATTTATCCTGACTCGATTACCGACGGCAGATGCTAATAAGTAGCTCTTCCATCCACTGATGTCCTTTATCCCGTCCAGCAGCTTCATGCCAGGAGAGATAGCAGGTGCGGCTATTTAGCTTGAGCGGCAGAGGCAAAATTTGCAGATTTAACGCGCCAGAGAACTCTTCTGCCAGCCAGCGTGGGGCAATTGCCACCAGCTGCGTCTGGGAAACGACGTTTAATACGCTGACCATGGCCATCCCCTGATAAGCCACGCTCGCCTGTTTCTCTGCAGTGTCGTACCAGGGCAGGCTAAAGGAGGCATATCTGTCGAGCGCAACAACGGCATGCTGTTCGCTATAAACGTCACTTTCACGTAACGGCGCATTCAGTCGTGGATGTTTTTTGCTGGCAACCAGCACCATTTCATCTTTAAACAGCGGTACACAGGAAAATTCAGGACGGCGGAATTCTTCATAACCCAGGACGAATTCGATTTCCTGGTAACGTAACTGGTGTTCGGTGTTTTGATTTAAGGACGATTTAAAGACGAGATTAATATTAGGTGCGATCTCTTCAACTTTATTATAAATAATTGATGTCAGATAATTATCTAATGGGCTGCAGACGCAAAGATGGAATACTCGCTCACTGCTTAAGGGTTCAAAGCCCGAGCCCGGCAGCTCATTTTGCACCAACTGCAGCGCCTGGCGGATGGAGCCGAAAAGCTGGAAAGCCCGCGCTGTAGGCTGGATCCCTCTTCCATAACGAACAAACAATTCGTCGTTGAACATAACCTTAAGCCTGGCAACGGCATTACTTACGGCAGGCTGTGACATCCCCAGGGCTTGTGCCGCACGCGTGATATTCTGCTCCTGCATGACAGCATCAAACACCGTCAGTAGATTAAGATCCACCGTGCGTAACTGTGGTTTAATTCCATCAGTAATCTGTGGTTGTTTAATATTATTTTCTGGCACTTCTGACTCCACTGTCACGCTACACTCCCTTCGCCAACGCACTGTAATAATTTCGAAAAATATGATTTACCATGCAGATACGACCAGCGAAAGAAAATTGTTTAAAAATCGGAATATATAAAGATTATCTAATAATGCTATAATACAAAACGGCACAAAGGATATGCTTAACTTTAGTGTTTGAATGAAACCATAAACCAAATCAATATACAATAACCATCCAGTTAAGGATGACTTAAGTATAATTAAACTGTTATCGACATTGAGCAGAATTAAGTTAACAATCTGTTATCAATGATTCTATTTGAAGGGAGAAAAAGCTCTCTCAAAAAAAGATAACTCGATGATAGTAAAACGGTTTAAAGAGAAAGCATTTGTGAGGACTGCGTTACCTGAAAAATACCCGTTATGTTTATTCGTTTCTGCAAATGTTTTTTAAGTCCAAAAATAGACAATTAGTTAAGTTAAAAATCAAAAACCCAGCACAATAAGCTAAACAACACACCCTCTCTGTTTAGCCTTCTGGGGCCGTTTTTACCATCAGGGGTTGACATGCACAGCGGTATCCAGTACCACTAAAAGCATATTGAATTTAACGGAGCACGATTCATGACACGCACCATTCGTTTCATCGGTCTACTACTACTAAACGCATCCACTGTGCGCGGTAGACTGGCGGGCGAAATTCAGCGTTGAATCGTCACCAGTAAGACTAAAAACCCGCGCCACTGCGCGGGTTTTTTTATGCTCGTAGCAAGGCGCCCTAAGACTGACAAGGACCTAACCCATGAGCCAGCAAGTCATTATTTTCGATACTACTTTACGTGACGGTGAACAGGCATTACAGGCAAGCCTGAGTGTAAAAGAGAAACTGCAGATTGCGCTGGCTCTCGAGCGTATGGGCGTCGACGTGATGGAGGTCGGTTTCCCCGTCTCCTCTCCGGGTGATTTTGAATCCGTACAGACTATCGCCCGCACCATTAAAAACAGCCGCGTGTGCGGTCTGGCGCGCTGCGTAGAGAAAGACATCGACGTTGCGGCTGAGTCGCTGAAGGTGGCCGAAGCCTTCCGTATTCATACCTTTATTGCAACCTCACCAATGCACATCGCAACCAAGTTGCGCAGCACGCTGGATGAGGTCATTGAACGCGCGGTATACATGGTTAAGCGCGCACGCAACTACACCGATGACGTTGAATTCTCCTGTGAAGATGCGGGCCGTACGCCGATTGAAGACCTGGCGCGCGTAGTCGAAGCCGCCATCAACGCGGGCGCTAAAACCATCAACATCCCGGACACCGTCGGCTATACCATGCCGTTTGAGTTCTCCAACATCATTACCGGCCTGTATGAGCGCGTACCTAACATTGATAAAGCAATCATCTCAGTACATACCCATGATGATTTGGGCCTGGCCGTAGGCAATGCCATCGCTGCGGTGCACGCCGGTGCACGTCAGGTAGAAGGTGCAATGAACGGTATCGGTGAACGCGCGGGCAACTGTTCACTGGAAGAAGTGATCATGGCGATCAAGGTGCGCAAAGACATCATGAACGTGCACACCCGCATCAATCACAACGAAATCTGGCGCACCAGCCAGACCGTCAGCCAGATTTGCAACATGCCGATCCCGGCTAACAAGGCGATTGTTGGAACCGGCGCGTTCGCCCACTCCTCCGGTATTCACCAGGACGGCGTGCTGAAAAACCGTGAAAACTACGAAATCATGACTCCGGAATCCATCGGCCTGAACCAGGTTCAGCTGAACCTGACCTCCCGTTCCGGTCGTGCGGCAGTGAAACACCGGATGGAAGAGATGGGCTATCAGGACAGCGATTACAACATGGATCAGCTGTACGACGCGTTCCTGAAGCTGGCCGACAAGAAAGGCCAGGTATTCGATTACGACCTGGAAGCGCTGGCCTTCATCAACAAGCAGCAGGAAGAGCCAGAGCACTTCCGTCTGGACTACTTCAACGTGCAGTCCGGCTCCAGCGACATCGCTACCGCCTCGGTCAAGTTGGCCTGCGGTGATGAAATCAAAGCGGAAGCCGCCAACGGTAACGGCCCTGTGGATGCCATCTATCAGGCGATCAACCGCGTTACCGAGTACGACGTAGAGCTGGTGAAATACGACCTGACGGCGAAAGGGCACGGTAAAGACGCGCTGGGTCAGGTGGATATCGTCGTCAACTATAATGGCCGCCGTTTCCACGGTGTGGGCCTGGCGACGGATATTGTCGAATCCTCCGCGAAAGCGATGGTGCACGTCCTGAACAACATCTGGCGCGCCGCTGAAGTCGAAAAAGAGTTGCAACGCAAAGCTCAGAATAAAGAGAACAACAAGGAAACCGTGTAATGTCGAAGAACTACCATATTGCTGTGTTGCCGGGTGACGGTATTGGTCCGGAAGTGATGGCACAGGCGCTGAAAGTACTGGAAGCCGTTCGCTCGCGTTTTGCGATGAAAATTACCACCAGCCACTACGACGTGGGCGGTATTGCGATTGATAACCACGGAACGCCATTGCCGAAAGCCACCGTTGAAGGCTGCGAAAATGCCGATGCCGTGCTGTTTGGCTCCGTCGGTGGTCCAAAATGGGAACACCTGCCGCCAGCAGAGCAGCCAGAGCGCGGCGCGCTCCTGCCGCTGCGTAAACATTTTAAACTGTTCAGTAACCTGCGTCCGGCTAAGCTGTATCAGGGGCTGGAAGAGTTTTGTCCGCTGCGCGCGGATATCGCGGCCAACGGTTTCGACATCCTGTGCGTGCGTGAGCTGACGGGCGGGATCTACTTCGGTCAGCCAAAAGGTCGCGAAGGCAGCGGTCAGCACGAGAAAGCGTTTGATACCGAGGTGTACCACCGTTTCGAAATTGAACGTATCGCCCATATCGCCTTTGAATCTGCACGCAAGCGCCGCCATAAGGTGACTTCTATTGATAAAGCGAACGTGCTGCAGTCGTCCATTTTGTGGCGCGAGATCGTCAGTGAAGTCGCTAAGCAGTACCCGGACGTTGAGCTGTCGCATATGTACATCGACAACGCGACCATGCAGCTGATTAAGGATCCGTCCCAGTTTGACGTGCTGCTCTGCTCCAACCTGTTCGGCGATATTTTGTCTGACGAGTGCGCGATGATCACCGGCTCTATGGGCATGCTGCCATCCGCCAGCCTGAATGAAGAAGGCTTTGGCCTGTACGAACCGGCGGGCGGTTCCGCGCCGGATATCGCAGGCAAGAACATTGCGAACCCGATTGCGCAGATCCTCTCCCTGGCCCTGCTGCTGCGCTACAGCCTCGATGCAGGCGACGCAGCAACCGCAATTGAAAGCGCCATTAACCGGGCGTTAGAAGAAGGCGTCCGTACCGGTGACTTAGCGCGCGGCACGGCAGCAGTCAGTACTGATGAAATGGGCGACATCATTGCCCGCTATGTCGCTGAAGGGGTGTAATCATGGCCAAGACGTTATATGAAAAATTGTTTGATGCGCACGTTGTCTACGAGGCGCCAAACGAAACCCCGCTACTGTACATTGACCGCCACCTGGTGCACGAAGTGACCTCTCCGCAGGCCTTCGACGGCCTGCGCGCGCACAAGCGTCCGGTGCGCCAGCCGGGTAAAACCTTTGCCACGATGGATCACAACGTCTCCACCCAGACCAAAGACATTAATGCTTCCGGCGAGATGGCGCGCATCCAGATGCAGGAGCTGATCAAGAACTGCAACGAATTTGGCGTGGAGCTGTACGATCTGAACCACCCGTATCAGGGCATCGTCCACGTGATGGGACCTGAGCAGGGTATTACGCTGCCGGGCATGACCATCGTCTGCGGCGACTCCCATACCGCGACCCACGGCGCGTTTGGCGCGCTGGCGTTCGGCATCGGCACATCGGAAGTTGAGCACGTTCTGGCGACGCAAACTCTGAAACAGGGCCGCGCCAAAACCATGAAGATTGAGGTGAAGGGCAAAGCCGCGCTGGGTATCACCGCGAAAGATATCGTGCTGGCGATTATCGGCAAAACCGGCAGCGCAGGCGGTACCGGTCACGTGGTGGAATTCTGCGGCGACGCGATTCAAGCGCTGAGCATGGAAGGCCGTATGACCCTGTGCAACATGGCGATTGAGATGGGTGCTAAAGCAGGCCTGGTCGCACCGGACGAAACCACCTTCAACTATGTGAAAGGCCGTCTGCACGCGCCGAAAGGTCAGGATTTTGACGACGCGGTCGCATACTGGAAAACCCTGAAAACTGACGACGGTGCCACCTTTGATACCGTTGTCACGCTGCAGGCGGAAGAGATTGCGCCGCAAGTCACCTGGGGTACCAATCCTGGCCAGGTCATCTCCGTCAACGACAGCATTCCTGACCCGGCCTCCTTCGCCGATCCGGTCGAACGCGCCAGTGCGGAAAAAGCGCTGGCCTATATGGGGCTGAAACCCGGCGTACCGCTGACCGAGGTGAACATTGATAAGGTGTTCATCGGCTCCTGCACCAACTCCCGTATCGAGGACTTACGCGCGGCGGCAGAGATTGCCAAAGGCCGCAAAGTGGCGCCGGGCGTGCAGGCGCTGGTGGTTCCTGGCTCCGGTCCGGTGAAAGCCCAGGCGGAAGCGGAAGGACTGGATAAGATCTTTATCGAAGCAGGCTTCGAATGGCGTCTGCCGGGCTGCTCCATGTGTCTGGCGATGAACAACGACCGCCTGAATCCGGGCGAACGCTGCGCCTCCACCAGCAACCGTAATTTTGAAGGCCGTCAGGGCCGGGGTGGACGCACCCACCTGGTCAGCCCGGCAATGGCCGCCGCTGCGGCAGTCACCGGCCATTTCGCCGATATTCGCAGCCTGAAATAAGGAGACAATCATGGCAGAGAAATTTACCCAACATACGGGCCGTGTTGTCCCGCTGGACGCCGCTAACGTCGATACGGACGCGATCATTCCGAAGCAGTTTTTGCAGAAAGTGACCCGCACCGGTTTTGGCGCACACCTGTTCAACGACTGGCGTTTTCTGGACGACAAAGGCGAAGTGCCAAACCCGGAGTTCGTCCTGAACTTCCCGGAATACAAAGGTGCATCCATTCTTCTGGCGCGGGAAAACTTCGGCTGCGGCTCCTCGCGTGAGCATGCGCCCTGGGCGCTGACCGACTACGGCTTTAAGGTGGTTATCGCCCCGAGCTTCGCGGATATCTTCTACGGCAACAGCTTCAACAACCAGTTGCTGCCGGTGACGCTGAGCGACGAGCAGGTCGATGAACTGTTCGCGCTGGTTAAGGCAAATCCAGGGATGGCGTTTGAGGTGGATCTGGAAGCGGAAGTGGTGAAAGCCGGGGATAAGACCTACAGCTTCAGCATTGATGCCTTCCGTCGCCACTGCATGTTGAACGGTCTGGACAGCATTGGCCTGACGCTCCAGCACGAGGACGCCATCTCAGCGTACGAGAAAAAACAGCCTGCGTTTATGGGCTAAAGGCAATGGCCCGCAGGGCGCGGGCCATTGATAAGGGTGCGTTGAGGCTCAACCACTCTGGAGAGGCGGGGACACTTCCCCCGCCAATACCGCTAACGTTTCGCTTCGTAAGCCAACACTGCCGCCAGCTCTGTTTTCTCCTGTCTGAAGTGCAACTCACACAGCGAATCACGCACCATCCAGGTGAAGATCAATAGCGTCGTACAGATCAGAAACAAACCTAACAGCAGAGTACGTTTTGGCATTCCAGCCTCCTTATTGCTTTTCGGCAATGAAGAGACTAACCTCGCAATGTTGGTTGTGAAGTTGGTCTCCCCATCAGTTTTTTGATGTGGGACTCTCCACTGTTTGCCTCTTGCGAAAGCCTGAGGCAAACAGCCTCAAGCACCCGTCACGCACTCTATGCGCCTTCTCTGTATCTGTCAGAAAATCGTTTCATTTCGTGAAGCCGCCTTCCAGAATCAAACATCCTTGACCCGGCAGGTCAGCCCAAGCGTTACCACCGAAATGGCCGCAATCATCCAGTAAACCGAGGCATGACCATAACTTTGCGCCAGCGCGCCCTGAATCACTCCCGCCAGAATAACGCCCGTCGAAATACTGTTGGTAAAAAGCGTAGTCGCAGAGCCGGCGCGGCCGGGCATGAGATCCTGGAACCAGAGCATGCCGATCCCGGCAACGATGCCAATAAACACGGCATTAAACAGCTGCAGCGCCAGCAACGCTTCACGCGAATGGAAAAGGAGCAGCCCCGCGTAGAACAGCACCCCAGCCGCCACGGCAACGATCATCATTCGACGCTTTCCGAAGCGCTTAACGTAATACCCCGCCAGAATCATCGCCGGAATTTCCAGCCCGGCGGCGGTCCCCATTAAGATCCCCGCAAGCTTGTCCGTTAGGCCTAGATCGCTGCTGATCCACAGCGGCATATCAATAATGTACATGGTGTTGCAGGTCCACATCAGCGTGGAGGCGATAAACAGCATCCGCACGTTTTTATCCTGCCAGCCGCTCACCTGAGTGATGGGCTTATCCGTCGTCTGCTCAACCCGGGCGACAGACGGCAGCGCAAAGGCAATCAGAGCCAGACTGATAATAAAAATGCCTGCCGCGATAGAAAACATGACCGTAAAGCCATAGTTCAGCGCCAACATGAAGGCCAGCGGCGGGCCGATGACCCACGCCAGCGAGAGCTGTGCGCGCATCACCGAGCTGAACATCACTACCTCTCGCGCCGAGCTGTCGGCGTATTCACGGGCCAGCGCGAAGAGCTGCGGCATGGCGGTGTTCGCCAGAGAGGCCAGCAGCACGCCGCAGGTGATGAGCGTCAGGTAATGACGGTTAAAGGCAAAAAGCAGCGCGTTGCCCACGGCCATGGCGCAGCAAAAGAGGATCAGCCTGCGGCGATCGCCCTGGCTGTCGGATCGTTTCGCCAGCCCCAGGCTAACGAGGATCCCGGCAATCGCGTTAACGGTATAAAACAGCCCCACCCAAAACGGCTGCGCCCCCACCTCGCGGCTGAGAAACAGGCTCAGCGTCGGTGCCTGTAGCGCACCGGCCACGCCCATCATGAAGGCCACCAGCATAAAAGCAGCGTACACGCCATTCAGGCGGCGCCCCATCGTCATCAACCACAGCATGCGCAAGTCCTTGTGAAAGCGAATCGAAATTGGGTGAAAGAATAAACGAAAAAAGCCAGCAAAAACATTTTGCTGGCGGGTGATAAACACCAATACTCAGTCACACATGATCGAGGCGAGTTAGCGAGAAGAGGTCGGTTTCGTAACGTCCCACTGCATCAGATCTTCCAGGATTCTCAGCCGTTGCTCTGCACACTGGCGGGCCAGCCAGGACACTCCTTTTGTCGCTGAAAAGTACTGCTGATAAAACTGACGTGCGGTAGACCTCTTCATAATTTACCTCCTCACTTCATCAGGAAGCATTATTGGCTTAATATAGGGATTAATAAATTGCTGATTTTTTGTCAGGAGTTCCCCTTTTATGCCATCCGGTCGACTGCAACAACAATTCATTCGCCTGTGGCAGTGCTGCGAGGGTCAATCGCAGGAGACCACGCTTAACGAGCTGGCAGAACTCCTCAACTGCTCTCGCCGCCATATGCGCACGTTACTCAACACTATGCAGCAGCAGGGCTGGCTAAGCTGGGAGGCCGAGGCCGGACGCGGCAAGCGCTCACGCTTGACCTTCCTTTATACCGGCCTGGCGCTGCAGCAGCAGCGGGCGGAGGATCTGCTGGAGCAGGACCGTATCGATCAGCTGGTGCAGCTGGTGGGCGACAAGGCCGCCGTGCGCCAGATGCTGGTCTCACACCTGGGACGCAGCTTTCGTCAGGGACGCCACATTCTGCGGGTGCTTTACTATCGTCCGATGAAAAACCTGTTGCCCGGCACGGCATTGCGACGTTCTGAAACCCACATGGCCCGGCAGATATTCAGCGGTCTGACGAAAATAAATGAGGAAAACGGGGAACTGGAAGCGGATATCGCGCACCACTGGCAGCAGCTTTCCCCCCTGCACTGGCGTTTCTTTTTACGCCCGGGCATTCACTTCCACCATGGCCGCGAGCTGGAGATGCGTGATGTTATCGCCTCTTTAGAGCGCGCCCGCACGCTGCCGCTCTATTCGCATATCACGCGGATCCACTCCCCAACGGCCTGGACGCTGGATATTGAGCTCTCCCAGCCAGACAACTGGCTGCCGTGGCTTCTGGGCTACGTGCCCTCGATGATCCTGCCTGCCGAGTGGCGATCCCTGAACAATTTTTCCAGCCAGCCGATCGGTACAGGCCCCTACTCCGTTACGCGCAATAACAGCAATCAGCTGAAGATCCGCGCCTTTGATGACTATTTTGGCTATCGGGCGCTGATCGACGAAGTGAACGTCTGGGTGTTACCGGATCTCAACGAAGAGCTGAGCGCAGGCCTCACCCTGGAGGGGCCCACAACCAGCGAAAAGGCGTTCGAGAGTCGCCTGGAGGAGGGCTGCTACTATCTTCTTTTTGACAGCCGCAGCCATCGCGGGGCGAATCACGACGTCCGCAAGTGGATCAGCCATATTCTGGCCCCGGCTAACCTGATTTATCACGCTGAAGAACAATACCAGACCTGGTGGTTTCCGGCCTATGGCCTGCTTCCGCGCTGGCACCATGCACAGCCGGTGCGCAGCGAGAAACCCGCCGGGCTGGAGACCATCACCCTCAGCTACTATCGCGATCACATTGAGCACCGGTTTATCGCGAGGATCATGAGCAAGCTGCTCGCGGCCGAAGGCGTGACGCTGGCGATACAGGAAGTCGATTATGATGAATGGCACCGCGGGGATGTCGTCAGCGATATCTGGCTCAACAGCGCGAACTTCACGCTGCCGCTGGATTTCTCGCTCTTTTCACACCTGTATGAAGTGCCTCTCATTCAGCACTGCATCAGCCGGGACTGGCAGCAGGACGCCGCAAGGTGGCGGGCAGGAGAGATGGATCTGGCCGCGTGGTGCCAGGAGCTGCTGGCCGGGCAGACGATCGTACCGTTGATCCACCACTGGCTGCTGATCCAGGGACAGCGCAGCATGCGCGGCCTGCGGATGAATACCCTGGGCTGGTTTGATTTTAAATCCGCCTGGTTTGCGCCGCCGGAGCCATAACGCTTTCGTAATATTCACCAAATCATTACAATAGCGCCGTTCTCAACGGGGTGCTGCATCACAGATGTGCGCTGAGATAATACCCGTCGAACCTGATCCGGATAACGCCGGCGAAGGGATTTGAGGCTGTTTCTCAAAATCCTTTGCCACTCAACCCTGAGGTGCAAAGTGTTAAAAAACGTTCTTCCTCTGCTGGCGCTGGTTGCGCTGCCTGTTTTTGCTAAGCCTGTTCTGACGGTCTATACCTACGACTCCTTCTCCGCCGACTGGGGCCCCGGCCCGGTGGTTAAAAAAGCCTTTGAAGCCGACTGCAACTGCAAGCTGAAGTTCGTGGCGCTGGAAGATGGCGTGTCGCTGCTTAACCGCCTGCGCATGGAAGGGAAAAACAGCAAGGCCGACGTGGTGCTCGGGCTGGATAACAACCTGCTGGAAGCCGCCACGCAAACCAGACTGTTTGCCAAAAGCGGCGTAGCGGCAGATGCCGTCAACGTGCCGGGCGGCTGGAAAAACGACACCTTCGTTCCCTTCGATTACGGCTACTTTGCGTTCGTCTACGATAAAAACAAGCTGAAGAACCCGCCGAAGAGCCTGAAAGAGCTGGTCGAAAGCGATCAGAAGTGGCGCGTGATTTATGAAGATCCACGCACCAGCACGCCGGGTCTGGGCCTGCTGCTGTGGATGCAGAAAGTCTACGGCGACAAAACGCCGGAGGCGTGGCAGAAGCTGGCTGCGAAAACCGTTACGGTCACTAAAGGCTGGAGCGAAGCCTACGGCCTGTTCCTGAAAGGCGAAAGCGATCTGGTGCTGAGCTACACCACCTCTCCGGCCTATCATATTATTGCCGAGAAGAAAGACAACTACGCGGCTGCGAATTTCGCTGAAGGTCACTACCTGCAGGTTGAAGTGGCTGCCCGCACCGCCGCCAGCAAACAGCCGGAACTGGCCGAGAAGTTCCTGAAATTTATGGTCTCCCCGGCATTCCAGAACGCCATTCCGACGGGCAACTGGATGTACCCGGTTACCGACGCGGCGCTGCCGGCAGGCTTTGAGCAGCTGAACAAACCGCAGACCGCGCTGGAATTTACGCCGCAGCAGGTTGCCGCGCAGCGCGCCGCATGGATAAGCGAATGGCAACGCGCCGTCAGCCGCTGATCCCCGGCTGGTTAGTTCCCGGACTGATTGCCGCCATACTGATGGTGGTCGTCAGTCTGGGAGCGTTTCTGGCGCTGTGGTTTAACGCGCCAGAGAGCGATCTGCTCGCGCTCTGGCACGATAGCTATCTCTGGCACGTTATCCGTTTCTCCTTCTGGCAGGCGTTTCTTTCCGCGCTGCTGTCAGTCATCCCGGCCATTTTCCTTGCGCGCGCCCTCTATCGCAGACGTTTCCCCGGCAGGCTGGCACTGCTGCGCCTGTGCGCTATGACGCTGATCCTGCCCGTGCTGGTGGCGGTGTTCGGGATTCTGAGCGTATACGGTCGCCAGGGCTGGCTGGCCTCGCTCTTCGCGTCTTTAGGCCTGGAATGGACCTTCTCTCCCTACGGGCTGAAGGGCATCCTGCTGGCACACATTTTCTTCAATATGCCGATGGCGACGCGCCTCTTTTTGCAGGCGCTGGAGAACATACCCGGCGAACAGCGCCAGATTGCCGCCCAGCTTGGCATGCGCGGATGGTCATTCTTCCGCTTTGTCGAATGGCCGTGGCTGCGACGCCAGATTGCCCCGGTGGCCGCGCTGATCTTTATGCTCTGTTTCGCCAGCTTTGCGACCGTGCTTTCTCTCGGCGGCGGCCCGCAGGCCACCACCATTGAGCTGGCGATCTATCAGGCATTAAGTTACGACTACGATCCGGGGCGCGCCGCGTTGCTGGCGATCGTACAGATGGTGTGCTGCCTGGCGCTGGTGTTACTCAGCCAGCGGCTGAGCAAAGCGATCCCCGCAGGAAGCAATAATCTTTCTGGCTGGCGCGATCCGCAGGACAGCCTGCACAGCCGCATCTCGGACGTGATGCTGATCGCGCTGGCGCTCCTGCTTCTGCTGCCGCCGCTGCTGGCCGTGATCGCCGATGGCCTCAACAGGAATGTGGTATCGGTACTTCAACAGCCGGTCCTGTGGCAAGCCACATGGACCTCATTGCGTATCGCGCTGGCAGCCGGGCTAATCTGCGTGACGCTGACCATGATGCTGCTCTGGAGCAGCCGCGAGCTGTACGCGCGACATGCCCGTAAAGCCGGACACGCGCTGGAACTGACGGGCATGCTGATCCTGGCGATGCCGGGCATTGTGCTGGCGACCGGCTTCTTTTTACTGTTTAACAGCACCATCGGCCTGCCGGAAAGCGCCGACGGTATCGTCATTTTTACCAACGCTTTAATGGCCATACCGTACGCGCTGAAGGTGCTGGAAAACCCGATGCGGGATGTTAACAGCCGGTACAGCGCCCTGTGCCAGTCCCTTGGCATTATGGGCTGGCGGCGGCTGAAAGTGGTCGAACTACGCGCCCTGAAGCGGCCGCTCGCCCAGGCGATGGCCTTCGCCTGCGTGCTGTCGATTGGGGATTTTGGCGTGGTGGCCCTCTTTGGCAACGAGGATTTCCGCACGCTGCCGTTCTGGCTTTATCAGCAAATTGGCTCCTATCGCAGCCAGGACGGCGCGGTCACGGCACTTTTACTGCTGGTGCTGTGCTTTGCGTTATTTACCGTTATCGAAAAACTCCCGGGGCGTGATGTTAAAACTGACTGATGTAACCTGGCTTTACCAGCATCTGCCGATGCGTTTTACCCTCTCTGTTCGTCAGGGAGAGCGAATTGCGGTGCTTGGCCCAAGCGGGGCCGGTAAAAGTACCCTGCTCAATTTGATTGCCGGTTTTTTGCAGCCTGTCAGCGGGTCGATAGTCATTGATAATGGCGAGTATACCTACGCTCCGCCGGCTAAGCGCCCGGTGTCGATGCTGTTTCAGGAAAACAATCTGTTTAATCACCTTACGGTGTGGCAGAACATCGCGCTGGGAATCGATCCGGGGTTAAAACTCAATGCTGCGCAGCGTCAGAAGCTGGAGGCGATTGCCGAACAAATGGGCCTGTCCGCGTTGATTTCCAGACTGCCCGGTGAGCTTTCCGGCGGCCAGCGTCAGCGCGTGGCGCTGGCACGTTGTCTGGTGCGCGAGCAGCCGCTGCTGCTGCTCGACGAACCCTTCTCGGCACTCGACCCGGCCCTGCGCCAGGAGATGCTCTCGCTGGTGGAAGAGGTTTGCCAGCGCCAGCAGATCACGATGCTGATGGTTTCGCACAGCATTGAAGATGCCGCACGCATTGCGCCGCGATCGGTAGTGATCGCGGAGGGACGGATTTTGTGGGATGGAGAAACAGAAGAACTTCTGAGTGGTAACGCGGGGGCGTCTTCATTGTTGGGCATTCGTGCGGTCTGACGCCCTCACCCTGGCCCTCTCCCACGGGGAGAGG
Organism: Enterobacter cloacae complex sp. P27C; assembly: GCF_014895705.1. Taxonomy (NCBI): domain Bacteria; kingdom Pseudomonadati; phylum Pseudomonadota; class Gammaproteobacteria; order Enterobacterales; family Enterobacteriaceae; genus Enterobacter; species Enterobacter cloacae complex sp. P27C. Next base: position 382,683 of record NZ_JADBQB010000004.1, on the reverse strand, counting down.
GAAAACACCTTAACGGCTCACCACCTTCAGCAGGATCTCGCCGTACACCGGCATCAGCGGGTGACGAATCAGCGCGACCAGCGCCACCACCGCCACACCCAGCGTCAGCGGGGCCAGCCAGAGCAGGCGCGCGCGCGGGAGATAGCGCGTCAGGCGATCGACGCTGGCTTTCGCGCTGCGCCATAGCCGCCAGCAGAGCCAGGCCGCCAGCCACAGCAGCACCGCCGTTCCCAGCAGCAGCCACTTGAACTCACCGCTTTGCATACCGTCAGGGATATCAATGGCCGCACCCGCGAGGATCCCCGGCAGGAAGTAAAACGGCGGCCAGAATACGCAGCCGATAATGTTCGGCACCACGAATTTTGCGACGGGCAGATCCAGCATCCCCGCCACCATCGGCACTAGCGGACGCGTTGGCCCGACAAAGCGGCCTACCAGAATGGTGAACATGCTGTGCTGGTGCAGCGCATGTTCGGTTTTATCCAGCAGCGCTTTGTTCTTTTTCATGAACGACCAGCGGTGCAGCGGCTTCTTAAAGCGCCAGCCCAGCCAGAAGGAGATCCAGTCCCCCAGCAGGCAGCCGATAATCCCGGCCAGCCACGCCTGCCAGAAATTGACCTCACCGCTGCCAATAAGCGCCCCAAGCCCCGCCATCATCACGGTGCCAGGCAGGATCAGCCCAACCAGCGCCAGCGATTCCAGAAACGCCACCAGCGCCACGGCGATGAGCGAGTACATAACGGACTGGGTAATAAAGTGTTCCAGCAATGCCTGCATAACTATTCCGGTCAGAAAACGAATCAGCGATTCTGCTTAGCGCCCCGCACCGCGTCAAGGCATCAATTGTCTGAATAGTTTACAGGATGCTCCTGAAGTTCACCTGAATGTTTACCGTTTATTCACATCCCGCGCGGAATTCACTGGGACTGGCGCCGGTGCACTTCTTAAACACGCGAGAGAAATAGAGCTGATCTTCAAAGCCCACGTTGCGTCCGACGGTCGCGATAGGCATCCGGGTGGTGCTGAGTAACAGCTTTGCCTGGCTGATGCGCTGATCCTCACGCCAGCTCAGCACGCTCACGCCAAGCTGCTGGCGGAACAGGTGTGACAGGCGGGACGGCGAAAGACAGACGTGCTGGGCAACGCTGGCAATATCAAACTGGCTGTCGGCCAGATGGTCGCTGATGTACTGGCAGGCGTCGCGGACGCGGTTATCCAGCGGCGGGTTAAGCGACTCGTTGATCGCCTCCATGCGGCGCAGCAGCACCTGCTCAAGCAGGTTGATCGCCAACAGTTCGGCATAGCGCCCGCCCGCCTGCCCCGCCTCAATAATTTGTGCGAACAGCTCACGAAACTGCGCCAGATGCGCCTCATCCGGACGATAAAAACCGGTTTGCGCGAAAATAGCCGGCCATGAGAGCCACTCCTGCCAGTAGGCACGCGGGCGGAAATAGACCCACTGGTGATACCACTCTTTGGCATCCGGGTGACGCCCGTAGTGGTGGATCTCCCCCGGCGGGAACAGCAGCATATCGCCCGGGCGGCAAACAAACTGCCGATCGCCGTTTTTTATCACCCCTTCCCCGCGTACGGTCAGGTTCAGAATATACCCTTTCATGCCGAGCGGCCGATCGACGTAAAAATCGAGATACCCCTCGGCCTCAATTGGCGTCAGCCCCGCCACCAGATGGGCGTTAAATGAGTATCCCGGCAGCAGGGGATCGTTTTGCGGTTCGGCCATAGATTCAGTTCTCCCAAGGGTCCTGAAGGAAACCATTTGTCCATATCGTTAAAAGCAGTATAAAAATGGCCTGCGAAAAGATCCAAAAAGCATCACGCCTCTTTTACGTCCGCCATGTTTCAGCCTTTTCCCCTGATTTTTCTGCCGACACGGGCAGAGAAGCAGTAACAAAAGTGTCTATAAGTGCGGCAGAAATGTCCACATTGAATATTTGCACGGCGTCACACTTTCCGTCGTAACAGCAATTTAGTCCATAAGATTAGCGGATCCTGCCTGACGATTTTTGTCCCCAGTCTCTAATGTTCTTCCATACCTGTTTCGGATGGAGCAACACCATGGCAATTGCAATTGGCCTCGATTTTGGCAGCGACTCGGTTCGCGCGCTGGCAGTGGACTGTACGACTGGCCAGGAGATAGCAACCAGCGTTGAGTGGTATCCGCGCTGGCAAGAGGGGCGCTACTGCGACGCGCCAAACAACCAGTTCCGTCACCACCCGCGCGATTACATTGAATCGATGGAAGCGGCGATCAAAACCGTGCTGGCTGAACTGACTGACGCCCAGCGGGCCGACGTCGTGGGGATTGGCGTCGACAGCACCGGTTCAACGCCAGCCCCGGTGGACGCTGAAGGCCGCGTGCTGGCGCTGCGCCCGGAGTTTGCCGACAACCCGAACGCCATGTTCGTGCTGTGGAAAGACCATACCGCCGTGGAAGAGGCGGAAGCCATCACCCGCTTATGCCATCAGCCGGGCAAAACCGACTACTCGCGCTACATCGGCGGCATCTACTCCAGCGAATGGTTCTGGGCCAAAATCCTGCACGTTACCCGCGCGGACGCTTCGGTCGCCCAGGCCGCGGCATCATGGATTGAGCTGTGCGACTGGGTTCCCGCCCTGCTCTCCGGCACCACTCGCCCGCAGGATATCCGCCGCGGCCGCTGCAGCGCCGGGCATAAATCCCTGTGGCATGAAGGCTGGGGCGGTCTTCCTCCGGCAGCGTTCTTCGATGAACTTGACCCGATCATCAACAAAAATCTGAAATACCCGCTCTTTACCGACACCTTCACCGCCGATATTCCGGTCGGCACGCTCTGCGAAGAGTGGGCGACGCGTCTCGGCCTGCCGCAAAGCGTGACCATTTCCGGCGGCGCGTTCGACTGCCACATGGGTGCCGTGGGTGCGGGTGCGCAGCCTAACACGCTGGTGAAAGTGATTGGCACCTCCACCTGCGACATTCTGACGGCAGATAAAGCCAGCGTCGGCGACCGCGCGGTGAAAGGGATCTGCGGCCAGGTTGACGGCAGCGTGGTGCCAGATTTTATCGGCCTCGAAGCCGGTCAGTCCGCGTTTGGCGATATCTACGCCTGGTTTGGCCGGGTGCTCGGCTGGCCGCTGGATCAGCTGGCTGCCGCGCATCCTGAGCTGAAAACACAGATTACCGCGAGCAAAAAACAGCTCCTGCCGCAGCTCACCGAAGCCTGGGCAAAAAATCCGACCCTCGACCACCTGCCGGTGGTGCTGGACTGGTTTAACGGTCGCCGCACGCCGTTTGCCAACCAGCGCCTGAAGGGGGTGATTACCGATCTCAACCTGGCGACCGATGCCCCGGCGCTGTTCGGCGGTCTGATTGCCGCCACCGCGTTCGGCGCGCGCGCCATTATGGAGTGCTTCACCGAACAGGGCATCGACGTGAACAACGTGATGGCGCTGGGGGGTATCGCCCGTAAAAATCCGGTGATTATGCAGGCCTGCTGCGACGTCCTGAACCGTCCGCTGCAGATTGTGGCCTCCGATCAGTGCTGTGCGCTGGGCGCCGCGATTTTCGCTGCCGTGGCCGCAGGCGTTCATGCGGATATCCCGACGGCGCAGCAGCACATGGCAAGCGCCGTCGAAAACACGCTCCAGCCGCGTGTCCAGCAGGCACAACGCTTTGAACAGCTTTATCAGCGCTACCAGCAATGGGCAAAAAGCGCCGAGCTTCACTATCTCCCTGTCGCCGCCCCGGCCAAAAGCACCGCGGACACTACGGCAACCCTGACCCATTAAGGACACGATGATGACCATTTTTAATAATTATGAAGTGTGGTTTGTGATTGGCAGCCAGCATCTGTACGGACCGGAAGCGCTGCAGCAGGTAACGAAACATGCGGAGCACGTGGTTAACGCGCTGAACGCGGAAGCCAAACTGCCGTGCAAACTGGTGCTGAAGCCGCTGGGTACAACGCCGGACGAAATCACCAATATCTGCCGTGACGCCAACTACGACGACAAATGCGCCGGCCTGGTTGTGTGGCTGCACACCTTCTCACCGGCCAAAATGTGGATCAACGGCCTGGCAATCCTCAACAAACCGCTGCTGCAGTTCCACACTCAGTTCAATGCCTCCCTGCCGTGGGACAGCATCGACATGGACTTCATGAACCTGAACCAGACCGCGCACGGCGGCCGCGAGTTCGGCTTCATCGGCGCGCGCATGCGCCAGCAGCACGCTGTGGTCACCGGCCACTGGCAGGACGGCAAGGCACAACAGCGTATCGGCTCCTGGATGCGTCAGGCGGTCTCTAAGCAGGATACCCGTCACCTGAAAGTGGTGCGTTTCGGCGACAACATGCGTGAAGTGGCGGTGACCGACGGTGACAAAGTGGCCGCGCAGATCAAGTTCGGCTTCTCCGTGAATACCTGGGCGGTGGGCGACCTGGTGCAGGTGGTGAATGAAATCAGCGACGGCGACGTGAGCGCGCTGGTGGACGAGTACGAAAGCAGCTACCGCCTGACGCCTGCGGCACAAATCAACGGCGACAAGCGCCAGAACGTGCTGGATGCCGCACGCATTGAGCTGGGCATGAAGCGTTTTCTGGAACAGGGCGGCTTCCATGCTTTTACTACCACTTTCGAAGACCTCCACGGCCTGAAACAGCTGCCGGGTCTGGCAGTACAACGTCTGATGCAGCAGGGCTACGGCTTTGCGGGTGAAGGCGACTGGAAAACTGCCGCTCTGCTTCGCATCATGAAGGTGATGTCGACCGGTCTGCAGGGCGGCACCTCCTTTATGGAGGACTACACCTACCACTTCGAGAACGGCAACGATCTGGTGCTCGGTTCGCACATGCTGGAAGTGTGTCCCTCCATCGCGGTTGAAGAGAAACCGATCCTTGACGTGCAGTACCTCGGCATCGGCGGCAAAGCGGATCCGGCCCGTCTGATCTTCAACACCCGTACCGGTCCGGCCATCAACGCCAGCCTGATCGACCTCGGCGACCGCTTCCGCCTGCTGGTGAACTGTGTCGATGCGGTTGAAACTCCGCACTCTCTGCCGAAGCTGCCGGTCGCCAATGCCCTGTGGAAAGCGCAGCCGGACCTGCCAACCGCGTCAGAGGCTTGGATCCTGGCGGGTGGCGCGCACCACACCGTCTTCAGCCACGCGCTGGACCTGAACGATATGCGCCAGTTTGCCGAGCTGCACGATATCGAGCTGACCGTGATTGATAACGACACCCGTCTGCCAGCCTTTAAAGACGCGCTGCGCTGGAACGAAGTCTATTACGGTTCAAAACGCTAAGTACGTAATGCCCGGTGGCGCTGCGCTCGCCGGGCAGGGAGACAACGATGTTAGAAGATCTCAAACGTCAGGTACTTGAAGCCAACCTGGCGCTGCCAAAACATAACCTGGTGACCCTGACCTGGGGCAACGTTAGCGCCGTTGACCGGGAAAAAGGGGTATTCGTGATCAAGCCTTCGGGCGTGGATTACACGGTGATGACCGCAGAGGATATGGTCGTGGTCAGCATCGAAACGGGTGAAGTGGTGGAAGGTAACAAAAAACCGTCGTCCGATACGCCCACCCACCGTCTGCTGTACCAGTCCTTCCCGACTATCGGCGGCATCGTGCATACCCATTCGCGTCACGCGACCATCTGGGCGCAGGCGGGCCAGCCCATTCCGGCCACCGGCACCACCCACGCGGACTACTTTTACGGCACCATTCCCTGTACGCGTCTGATGACCGATGCGGAGATTAACGGCGAGTACGAATGGGAAACCGGGAACGTGATCGTCGAAACCTTTGAAAAACAGGGGATCGACGCGGCGCAAATGCCCGGCGTACTGGTGCATTCCCACGGCCCGTTTGCCTGGGGTAAAAACGCGCAAGACGCAGTGCATAACGCAATAGTGCTGGAGGAAATCGCCTACATGGGGATCTTCTGCCGCCAGCTGGCACCGCAGTTGCCGGATATGCAGCAAACCCTGCTGGATAAACACTACCTGCGCAAGCACGGCGCGAAGGCCTATTACGGACAATAAACTGTATATATCCCCAGCATAAAACATTCAACCAGGCTATAATCAGGCCTGGTTTTGTTTTGTGGGATAGCGGCGTGGCACAGGCGCAAGAAGGCTTTTTACTGACCCGACACTGGCGGGATACCCCTCAGGGCACCGAGGTTGCGTTCTGGCTGGCGACAGATAACGGCCCGCTGCACGTTACGCTTCCTCCTCAGGAATCCGTGGCGTTTATCCCTGAACATTACGTCGAGAAGGTAAAACAACTGCTGCGCGATGAGAACGGCTGGCGCCTCACTCCTCTTGAGCTAAAAGATTTCCATCGTCAGCCGGTGTATGGCCTTTACTGCCGCGCCCATCGCCAGCTGATGCGCTACGAAAAACTGCTGCGCGAAGCGGGCGTGACGCTCTACGAAGCGGACATTCGTCCGCCGGAACGCTTTCTGATGGAGCGGTTTATTACCGCCCCCGTCTGGGTTGACGGCGCTGAGCAAAACGGCACCCTTATCAACGCTCGCCTGAAGCCTAATCCGCATTATCGCCCCCCGCTAAAGTGGGTTTCCCTGGATATCGAAACCACCCGCCACGGCGAACTGTACTGCATCGGCCTGGAAGGCTGCGGGCAGCGGGTTGTCTATATGCTCGGACCGCCGAACGGCGATGCGTCCGCGCTCGATTTTCAGCTTGAGTACGTCAACAGCCGACCGCAGCTGCTGGAGAAGCTTAACCAGTGGTTTGCCGAGCACGACCCGGACGTGCTGATCGGCTGGAACGTGGTGCAGTTTGACCTGCGCGTGCTGCAAAAACACGCAGAGCGGTATCGCATCCCACTGATGCTCGGGCGCGGAAATACGGAGCTGGAGTGGCGTGAGCACGGCTTTAAGAACGGCGTGTTCTTTGCGCAGGCCAATGGCCGCCTGATTATCGACGGCATCGAGGCGCTGAAATCCGCGTTCTGGAATTTCTCCTCCTTCTCTCTGGAAGCGGTAGCGCAGGAATTGCTCGGTGAAGGCAAATCCATCGACAATCCGTGGGACCGCATGGACGAGATTGACCGGCGCTTCAACGAAGACAAACCGGCGCTCGCTACCTATAACCTGAAAGACTGCGAGCTGGTGACGCAGATATTCCACAAAACCGAGATCATGCCGTTCCTGCTGGAGCGTGCGACGGTAAATGGCCTCGCGGCTGACAGGCACGGCGGCTCGGTAGCCGCCTTTAGCCACCTCTATTTCCCACGAATGCACCGTGCGGGCTATGTTGCGCCCAACCTCGGGGACGTACCGCCGCAGGCCAGCCCCGGCGGCTACGTGATGGACTCCCGCCCAGGACTGTATGATTCGGTTCTGGTGCTGGACTACAAAAGCCTCTACCCGTCAATTATCCGCACTTTCCTTATTGACCCGGTGGGGCTGGTGGAGGGGATGGCGCAGCCAGACGACGCGCACAGCACCGAAGGTTTTCTCGGGGCACGCTTCTCGCGCGAAAAACATTGTCTGCCGGAGATTGTGGGGAACATCTGGCACGGCCGCGACGAGGCGAAACGTCATGGCAACAAGCCGCTCTCGCAGGCCCTGAAAATTATTATGAACGCTTTCTACGGCGTGCTGGGTACCAGCGCCTGCCGCTTCTTCGATCCGCGTCTGGCGTCGTCCATCACCATGCGCGGACACGACATCATGCGTCAGACCAAAGCGCTGATTGAATCCCGGGGCTATGACGTTATCTACGGCGACACGGATTCAACCTTTGTGTGGCTTAAGGGCGCACATTCAGAAGACGACGCCTCACAGATCGGCAAAGAACTGGTGGCCTTCGTAAACGACTGGTGGCAGGAACATTTGCAAAAAGAGCGGTTAACCAGCGCATTAGAACTGGAATTTGAAACCCATTATGCCCGCTTTTTAATGCCCACCATCCGCGGTACTGACCAGGGCAGCAAGAAGCGCTACGCCGGGCTGATCCAGGAGGGTGAAAAGCAGAGAATGGTCTTTAAAGGCCTGGAGACGGTGCGCACTGACTGGACGCCGCTGGCCCAGCAGTTCCAGCAGACGCTCTATCTGCGTATCTTCCGCAACGAGCCCTATCAGGACTACATCCGCGAAACCATCGCCAGCCTGATGGCCGGCGAGCTGGATGACCAGCTGGTGTATCGCAAGCGCCTGCGCCGCCCGCTGGCGGAGTACCAGCGCAACGTCCCGCCCCACGTGCGCGCCGCGCGCCTGGCGGACGAAGAGAATGTACGCCGGGGCCGCGCGCCACAGTATCAGAACCGGGGGACGATAAAATACGTCTGGACAACGAACGGGCCGGAGCCCGTTGATTACCAGCAGTCGCCTCTCAATTACGATCACTACCTGACACGCCAGCTTCAGCCGGTTGCGGAGGGAATTTTACCGTTCATCGACGACGATTTTGCTACACTTGTGACAGGGCAACTTGGCCTATTTTGACGCGTGACGAAATGGCTGCCATCCAGTACCATAGCGCCCTTTCCATTCCCGGACCCATTTTTCGATGACCGTCTTTTTTGACGGGGGTCGAACTATTGCCTGCAATTAAAGATTAGAGCCGAACAACTATGCCTTTTACACTTGGTCAACGCTGGATCAGCGATACAGAAAGCGAACTTGGATTAGGAACCGTCGTTGCCGTTGATGCACGCATGGTTACCCTCCTCTTCCCTGCTACCGGTGAAAACCGCCTGTACGCCCGCAATGACTCCCCTGTGACCCGCGTAATGTTCAATCCGGGCGACACCGTGACCAGCCACGAAGGCTGGCAGCTAAAGGTTGAAGACGTAAAAGAAGAGAATGGACTGCTCGCCTACATCGGAACGCGTCTTGATACCGAAGAGACGAACGTCATCCTGCGTGAAGTACTGCTCGACAGCAAACTGGTGTTCAGCAAGCCGCAGGACCGCCTGTTTGCCGGGCAAATCGACCGTATGGATCGCTTCTCCCTGCGCTACCGCGCGCGTAAGTTCCAGAGCGAACAGTACCGCATGCCGTGGAGCGGCCTGCGCGGCCAGCGCACCAGCCTGATCCCCCACCAGCTGAATATCGCCCATGATGTGGGCCGTCGCCATGCGCCCCGCGTGCTGCTTGCTGACGAAGTGGGCCTGGGTAAAACCATCGAAGCGGGCATGATCCTGCACCAGCAATTGCTCTCTGGCGCTGCCGAGCGCGTGCTGATTGTCGTGCCTGAAACCCTCCAGCACCAGTGGCTGGTGGAGATGCTGCGCCGCTTTAACCTGCGCTTCTCCCTGTTCGACGACGAGCGCTATGCCGAAGCGCAGCACGACGCGGACAACCCGTTTGAAACCGAACAGCTGGTGATCTGCTCGCTGGATTTCGTGCGCCGCAGCAAGCAGCGCCTTGAGCATCTGTGCGATGCCGAATGGGACCTGATGGTCGTCGACGAAGCGCACCACCTGGTGTGGAGCGAAGATGCCCCAAGCCGCGAATATATGGCGATTGAACAGCTTGCCGAGCGCGTGCCCGGCGTCCTGCTGCTGACCGCAACGCCGGAGCAGCTCGGTCTGGAAAGTCACTTCGCCCGTCTGCGCCTGCTCGATCCAAACCGTTTCCACGACTTCGCTCAGTTCGTGGAAGAGCAGAACAACTACCGTCCAGTTGCGGATGCCGTCGCGCTGCTGCTGGCGGGTAAACGTCTCTCAAACGATGAACTTAACACTCTGAGCGATCTGATTGGCGAGCAGGATATCGAGCCGCTGCTGCAGGCTGCGAACAGCGACAGCGAGAATGCGGGATCCGCGCGTAAAGAGCTGATCGACATGCTGATGGACCGTCACGGCACCAGCCGCGTGCTGTTCCGCAACACCCGTAACGGCGTGAAAGGGTTCCCGAAACGCGAACTGCACACCATCAAGCTCCCGCTGCCGACGCAGTATCAGACGGCGATTAAAGTCTCCGGCATTATGGGCGCGCGCAAAACTCAGGAAGAGCGCGCGCGTGACATGCTCTACCCGGAACAGATTTATCAGGAATTTGAAGGCGATACCGGCACCTGGTGGAACTTCGACCCGCGCGTGGAGTGGCTGATGGGCTACCTGACCGCGCACCGCTCCCAGAAAGTGCTGGTGATCTGCGCCAAAGCCGCCACCGCTCTGCAGCTGGAACAGGTTCTGCGCGAGCGCGAAGGCATTCGTGCCGCCGTGTTCCACGAAGGCATGTCCATCGTCGAGCGCGACCGCGCGGCGGCGTGGTTCAGTGAAGAGGACAGCGGCGCGCAGGTGATGCTGTGCTCCGAAATCGGTTCTGAAGGGCGTAACTTCCAGTTCGCCAGCAATCTGGTGATGTTCGATCTGCCGTTCAACCCGGATCTGCTGGAGCAGCGTATCGGCCGTCTGGATCGCATCGGCCAGGCGCATGATATTCAGATCCACGTGCCGTACCTGGAAAAAACCGCTCAGTCGGTACTGGTGCGCTGGTTCCACGAAGGTCTGGATGCGTTTGAGCATACCTGCCCAACGGGCCGCACCATTTATGACCAGGTGCATGGCGATCTGATCGGTTACCTCGCCGCGCCGGAAAATACCGACGGTTTTGACGATCTGATTAAATCCTGCCGCGAGAAACATGAAGCGCTGAAGGCGCAGCTTGAACAGGGGCGCGACCGCCTGCTGGAGATCCACTCCAACGGTGGCGAAAAAGCGCAGGCGCTTGCCGAGAGCATTGAAGAACAAGATGACGACACCAGCCTGATCGGCTTCTCCATGAACCTGTTCGACATTGTCGGGATTAACCAGGACGATCGTGGCGAGAACCTGATCGTGTTAACCCCGTCAGACCACATGCTGGTGCCCGATTTCCCGGGCCTGCCGGAAGATGGCTGTACCATCACCTTCGAGCGTGACGTGGCGCTGTCCCGTGAAGATGCTCAGTTCATCACCTGGGAACACCCGCTGATCCGCAACGGGCTGGATCTGATCCTCTCCGGTGATACCGGCAGCAGCACCATCTCCCTGTTGAAAAACAAGGCGCTGCCCGTAGGCACGCTGCTGCTGGAGCTGATCTATGTTGTGGAAGCGCAGGCGCCGAAACAGCTGCAGCTCAACCGCTTCCTGCCGCCAACGCCGGTGCGTTTGCTGCTGGATAAAAACGGTACGAACCTGGCCGGCCAGGTGGAGTTCGAAAGCTTCAACCGCCAGCTGAGCGCGGTGAACCGCCATACCGGCAGCAAGCTGGTGAACGCGGTGCAGCAGGACGTGCACGCCATTCTCCAGCAGGGCGAAATCCAGATCGAAAAAGCGGCCCGAGACCTGATTGACGCCGCGCGCAATGAAGCCGACGAGAAACTGTCTGCCGAGCTGTCCCGTCTGGAAGCGTTAAAAGCGGTCAACCCGAACATCCGCGACGACGAACTGGCGGCAATTGAAAGCAACCGTCAGCAGGTGCTGGAAAGCCTGAATCAGGCGGGATGGCGTCTCGACGCCCTGCGTCTTATCGTTGTGACGCATCAGTAAACGGAGCGCAAGATGGTGATGGAGCCGTATAATCCGCCGCAGGATCCCTGGCTGGTCATTCTGTATCAGGATGAACACATTATGGTGGTCAACAAGCCGAGCGGCCTGTTGTCCGTGCCGGGCCGTCTGGATGAGCACAAGGACAGCGTGATGACGCGCATTCAGCGCGATTATCCGCAGGCCGAGTCCGTCCATCGCCTGGACATGGCCACCAGCGGCGTGATTGTGGTGGCGCTGAATAAAGCGGCGGAGCGCGAGCTGAAGCGTCAGTTCCGCGAGCGCGAGCCGAAGAAGCAGTATGTTGCCCGCGTCTGGGGCCACCCGGCGCAGGCGGAAGGGCTGGTGGATTTACCGCTGATTTGCGACTGGCCGAACAGGCCAAAGCAGAAGGTGTGTTATGAAACCGGCAAGGCCGCGCAAACCGAATATGAAGTGCTGGAGTACGCGCCGGATAACACCGCGCGCGTCCTGCTTAAGCCGATTACCGGACGTTCACACCAGCTGCGCGTGCATATGCTTGCGCTGGGTCACCCGATTCTGGGTGACCGCTTCTACGCCCCGCCGGAGGCCCTGGCGTTAGCGCCACGCCTGCAGCTCCATGCGCAAACGCTCACCATCACCCACCCTACTTTCGGTAACGCGATGACGTTTAAAGCCCCGGTGGACTTCTGAAAAAAAAGCCCGACATTGTCGGGCTTTTTCTTATTTGAAACCTTTCTTCTCTTTAATGAGCTCGTACGCCTTCTGGATTTCCTGCGCTTTTTGCTTCGCCATCTCCATCATTTCCGGCGGTAAACCTTTAGCCACCAGCTTGTCAGGATGATGCTCGCTCATCAGCTTACGGTAGGCACGTTTAATCGTGGTTTGATCGTCCGTGGGCTTCACGCCAAGCACGTTGCAGGCATCTTCCAGCGTCGGGCCACGCTGCGCCTGCTGCCATGCACCGCCGGAAGACTGCTGGTGATAGCCGCCGCCAAACTGGGCGCCGCCCTGCATCATGCGCAGGAACTGGTCAAACTGCATACGGGAGATACCCAGTTCTTCCGCAATAACGTACAGGACATCGCGTTCATTGGGGTGAAGCGAGCCGTCGGCAAACGCCGCCTGGATTTGGATTTCCAGAAACATCCGAATTAAATCAAAACGTCCGAAGCAGATGCTGCGGAACTGGCGCATCTTTTCACGCAGCGGATAGTTATCCGATTTACCGATGCGAAACGCATTCTGCGCCGCCAGGCGGGACTCACCATGCAGGTTCATGCGATCCATAAAAACGCTGGCAATCTGAATATCCGCTTCGGTCACGCGGCCTTTGGATTTGGTTAAGTGCCCCATGACCTCAAAGGTGGTGGAGAAAAAGAGCGACTGGCGCTCGCGCTGATTGGCAAACCAGGCCATTTTACGGCTGCGTGCCTTATCAAACATATGGCCAATGATAAGCCCAAGCACAATTCCCCAGAACCCGGCACCCATGATGATGGCGAACGCAACGCCGATTATTTTACCCCAATACTGCATATACTCCCCGGATAGTCATATTCCCTGCCGACGCAACGTCATCATCACAGTGTTCAAGCCACGGTCAATTGAAGGACATCGCCTATAATTTGCTTTATCATACTCGTCATTCGATAGCGAGCCTAACACTCTGGCGCGCAAACGGGCAGGATTAACGCTGGTACTGCGCTGATGAGTAAGATAGTCTCTGAGCGTTTGTAAGCCGTAGCCACTGATGACGGAACAATAAAATATAACGTATGAAAAAACGTATCCCCACCCTCCTGGCCACAATGATTGGCTCCGCCCTGTACAGTCAACAGGGGCTGGCGGCCGATCTCGCCTCGCAGTGTATGCTTGGCGTCCCAAGTTATAATCGCCCACTGGTGGAGGGCGATACAAATAGCTTGCCGGTAACCATTACTGCCGATAGCTCCAAAGGTACTTATCCTGACAATGCCACGTTTACGGGCAATGTGGATATTAACCAGGGCAATAGCCGCCTGCAGGCTGATGAAGTGCAGTTGCACCAGAAGCAGCCGGAAGGCGCGGTCGAGCCGGTACGAACGGTGGATGCGCTGGGTAATGTGCACTATGACGACAATCAGGTCATCCTGAAAGGTCCGAAAGCCTGGTCAAACCTAAATACCAAAGATACTAACGTCTGGGAAGGTGATTACCAGATGGTGGGTCGCCAGGGACGCGGTAAAGCGGACCTGATGAAACAGCGCGGTGAAAACCGCTATACGATTCTGGAGAATGGCTCCTTTACATCATGTCTGCCGGGTTCAAATACCTGGAGCGTGGTCGGGAGCGAAGTTATCCATGACCGTGAAGAGCAGGTCGCAGAGATCTGGAACGCACGCTTTAAGCTGGGTCCGGTGCCGGTATTCTACAGCCCTTATCTCCAGCTTCCCGTAGGTGACAAGCGTCGCTCGGGCTTCCTGATCCCGAATGCCAAATACAGCACCACGAACTACTTTGAGTTCTACCTGCCGTATTACTGGAACATCGCGCCCAACATGGACGCCACGATCACGCCGCACTATATCCACAAGCGCGGCAACATCATGTGGGAAAACGAGTTCCGCTATCTGACTCAGGCCGGTGCTGGCCTGATGGAGCTGGATTATCTGCCGTCGGATAAGGTCTTCCAGGATGAGCACCCTACAGAAGGCGATAAACACCGCTGGCTATTCTACTGGCAGCATGCCGGAGTGATGGATCAGGTGTGGCGCTTTAACGTTGACTATACCAAAGTTAGCGACTCATCTTATTTTAACGACTTCTCGTCTAAATACGGTTCGAGCACGGATGGCTATGCCACGCAGAAGTTCACCGTAGGCTATGCGGTGCAGAACTTTGATGCAACCGTCTCAACCAAACAGTTCCAGGTATTCTCTGACCAGTCCACGCCTACCTATGGTGCAGAGCCGCAGCTGGACGTTAACTGGTATCAGAATAATGTAGGTCCATTCGACACCCGGGTTTACGCTCAGGCGGTACATTTCGTGAACACGGATTCGGACATGCCGGAAGCTACGCGTGTTCACCTGGAGCCGACGATCAATCTGCCGTGGTCTAACAACTGGGCAAGCCTGAATACCGAAGCCAAGCTGATGGCGACGCACTATCAGCAAAAAAATGTTGATAATTACAACACCACGAACAATGCGCATCTGGAAGAGTCGGTTAACCGAACGCTCCCGCAGTTCAAAATGGACGGGAAGCTGATCTTCGAGCGTGATATGGGCCTGCTGGCGGATGGTTATACCCAGACGCTTGAACCGCGTATGCAGTATTTGTATGTGCCGTACCGCGATCAGAGCAAGATTCAGAACTACGACTCGTCTTTACTGCAGTCTGACTACAGCGGCCTGTTCCGCGATCGTACTTACGGCGGTCTGGACCGTATCGCATCCGCTAACCAGTTAACGACCGGCGTCACAACACGCGTTTATGATGATGCCGCCGTTGAACGTTTTAACGTTTCTGTTGGTCAAATCTACTATTTCACCGAGTCACGTACCGGTGATGACAACATTAACTGGGAGAAGGACAACAAAACGGGCTCGCTGGTTTGGGCGGGAGACACGTACTGGCGCATGACTGAGCGTTGGGGCCTGCGTGGTGGTGTGCAATATGACACTCGCCTCGATAATATCGCCACAAGCAGTGCCGCTATTGAGTACCGTCGCGATGAAGACCGCATGGTACAGTTGACGTATCGTTATGCCAGCCCGGAATATATTCAGGCAACATTGCCTTCTTATGCAGGCGCAGAACAGTATAAAGACGGCATCTCGCAGGTTGGCGGTGCAGCAAGCTGGCCTATCGCCGACCGCTGGTCAATCGTAGGCGCTTACTACTTTGACACTAACGCGAATAAGCCAGCGGACCAGATGGTAGGTCTGCAATATAACTCCTGCTGTTACGCGCTGCGCGTCGGTTACGAGCGTAAGCTTAACGGCTGGAACACTGTAAACAATCAGAGCAAATACGATAACGTGATTGGCTTTAATGTCGAACTGCGCGGCCTGAGCTCCAACTACGGCCTGGGCACGCATCAGATGCTGCGTTCGAACATTCTGCCGTACAGTAGTTCTTTGTAATGTGCTTGATTTACAACGTAATCCGCTTTGCGGTTAATTGAAATGGAAAAAGTATGAAGAACTGGAAAACGCTGCTGCTTGGTGTCGCTATGGTTGCGAATACCAGCTTCGCGGCCCCCCAGGTTGTTGATAAGGTCGCCGCTGTCGTTAACAACGGCGTCGTGCTCGAAAGTGACGTTGATGGTCTGATGAAATCCGTGAAGCTCAATTCGGGCGAAGCGGGTCAGCAACTTCCGGATGACGCCACGCTGCGCCACCAGATCCTGGAGCGTCTGATCATGGATCAGATTATCCTGCAGATGGGTCAGAAAATGGGCGTGAAGGTGACTGACGAGCAGCTCGATCAGGCTATCGCTAACATTGCAAAGCAGAACAACATGTCGCCGGACCAGATGCGCAGCCGTCTGGCCTATGACGGCATCAGCTACGCTACCTACCGTAACCAGATCCGTAAAGAGATGCTGATTTCAGAAGTGCGTAATAATGAAGTCCGTCGCCGCGTCACCATCCTGCCGCAGGAAGTGGATGCGCTGGCAAAACAGGTGGGCAACCAGAACGATGCGAGCACAGAGCTGAACCTGAGCCACATTCTGATCCCACTGCCAGAGAACCCAACGTCAGATCAGGCTGCTGAAGCAGAAAGTCAGGCACGTTCAATTGTCGACCAGGCGCGTAACGGCGGCGACTTTGGCAAGCTGGCTATCACCTACTCTGCTGACCAACAGGCCCTGAAAGGCGGTCAGATGGGCTGGGGACGTATCCAGGAGCTGCCATCTATCTTTGCTCAGGCGCTGAGCACGGCGAAGAAAGGCGATATCGTCGGTCCAATCCGTTCAGGGGTGGGCTTCCACATTCTGAAAGTGAACGATCTGCGCGGTCAGAGCCAGAATATCTCCGTGACTGAAGTTCACGCTCGCCACATTCTGCTGAAGCCGTCACCGATCATGACTGACGATCAGGCGCGTGCGAAGCTGGAGCAAATTGCCGCAGATATTAAGAGCGGTAAAACGTCGTTTGCCAATGCAGCGAAAGAGTTCTCTCAGGATCCTGGCTCTGCGAACCAGGGCGGCGATCTGGGCTGGGCGGCTGCGGACATTTACGATCCTGCCTTCCGCGATGCGCTGATGAAGCTGAATAAAGGCCAGATCAGTGCCCCGGTTCACTCTTCATTTGGCTGGCATCTGATCGAGCTGATGGACACCCGCAACGTGGACAAAACGGATGCGGCGCAGAAAGACAGAGCCTACCGTATGCTGTTTAACCGTAAGTTCTCCGAAGAAGCGGCAACCTGGATGCAGGAACAGCGCGCCAGTGCTTACGTGAAAGTCCTGAGCAACTAATGAAACAGCATCGTGTTGTTATCACTCCCGGCGAACCCGCCGGGATTGGGCCTGACCTCGTTGTCCAGCTCGCCCAGCGCAGCTGGCCAGTAGAATTGGTTGTCTGCGCGGATGCAACACTGTTACAAGACCGGGCGAATCTGCTCGGTCTGCCCTTAACGCTCATCCCCTACGTTGAAGGCCAACAGCCCGCACCACAGCAGGCCGGTACGCTCACTCTTCTTTCTGTTCCCCTTCGTACTCCCGTTGTTCCAGGCCAGCTCAGCACGGAAAATGGCCACTACGTCGTGGAAACCCTTGCCCGCGCCTGCGACGGTTGCCTGAAGGGCGAATTTGCCGCTCTGATTACCGGCCCCGTGCATAAGGGCGTCATCAACGAAGCGGGCATCCCTTTTACCGGGCATACGGAGTTCTTCGAAGAGCGCTCGCACAGCCCGAAAGTGGTGATGATGCTGGCGACGGAAGCGATGCGCGTTGCTCTCGTGACCACCCATCTACCGATCAAGGCCATTCCTGATGCCATCACCCCGGAACTGCTGCGGGAGATCATCGGGATCCTGCATCACGATCTGCAGACAAAATTCGGGATCCCGCAGCCGCATGTGCTGGTCTGCGGCCTCAATCCGCACGCCGGCGAAGGCGGGCACATGGGCACCGAAGAGATCGACACCATTATTCCGGTGCTTGAAGAAATGCGCGCCAAAGGGATGAATCTCAGCGGGCCGCTGCCTGCGGACACCCTTTTCCAGCCAAAATACCTGGATAATGCCGACGCCGTCCTCGCGATGTACCACGATCAGGGTCTGCCCGTGCTAAAATACCAGGGCTTTGGCCGCGGGGTGAATATCACCCTTGGTTTACCCTTTATTCGAACGTCCGTTGACCACGGCACTGCGCTGGATCTGGCAGGCCAGGGGAAAGCGGATGTCGGCAGTTTTATTACGGCGCTTAATCTCGCCATCAAAATGATTGTTAATACTCAATGACTAATCGAGTCCATCAGGGCCACTTAGCCCGTAAACGCTTCGGGCAAAACTTTCTCAACGATCAGTTCGTGATCGACAGCATCGTGTCTGCTATTAATCCGCAGAAGGGTCAGGCTATGGTCGAAATCGGCCCGGGCCTTGCCGCACTGACCGAGCCGGTAGGCGAACGCCTCGACGAGCTGACCGTTATCGAACTGGACCGCGACCTGGCCGCACGCCTGCAAACGCACCCGTTCCTCGGACCAAAGCTGACCATCTATCAGCAGGATGCCATGACCATGAACTTTGGCGAACTGTCGGAAAAAATGGGCCAGCCGCTGCGCGTGTTCGGCAACCTGCCGTATAACATCTCCACGCCGCTAATGTTCCACCTCTTTAGCTATACTGATGCCATTGCCGACATGCACTTCATGTTGCAAAAAGAGGTTGTTAACCGTCTGGTTGCAGGGCCGAACAGTAAAGCGTATGGTCGTTTAAGCGTGATGGCACAATATTACTGCAACGTGATCCCGGTACTCGAAGTACCGCCATCAGCGTTCACGCCGCCACCGAAAGTAGATTCTGCGGTTGTGCGCCTTGTGCCGCACAAAACGAAACCGTATCCGGTTAAAGATCTGCGTGTACTGAGCCGCATCACCACGGAAGCCTTTAACCAGCGCCGTAAAACGATCCGTAACAGTCTGAGCAATTCGTTTACCGTTGAGGTGTTAGCAGAGCTGGGGATCGACCCGGCAATGCGTGCGGAAAACATTTCCGTAGAGCAGTACTGCAAGCTGGCTAATTACATCAGCGAAAATGCGCCGCCGAAGGAGAGTTAAGCCATGATTGATTCGCCCCGCGTATGTGTCCATGTACAAAGCGTCTATGTTGAATCGCAATCATCGCCGGATGAAGAACGTTTTGTCTTTGCTTACACCGTGACCATTCGCAATCTGGGGCGGATGCCCGTGCAGCTGCGCGGGCGCTACTGGCTTATCACCAACGGCAATGGCCGCGAAATTGAAGTTCAGGGTGAAGGTGTGGTCGGTGAACAGCCCCACATCGCCCCTGGCGAAGAGTATCAGTACACCAGCGGCGCGGTAATTGAAACGCCGCTGGGTACCATGCAAGGCCATTATGAAATGGTCGACGTCGATGGCAATGTGTTCCGCGTTGCTATTCCTGTGTTCCGTCTCGCCGTAACCACACTCATTCATTAATCTAATGTCTACATATCTGATTGGCGACGTTCACGGTTGCTACGATGAACTGATCGCATTGTTAAAACAGGTCGACTTTACGCCAGGACAGGACACGCTCTGGCTGACGGGCGATTTAGTCGCGCGTGGCCCGGGCTCGCTTGAGGTTTTACGTTTCGTCAAATCTCTGGGCGACAGCGTGCGCATGGTGCTGGGCAATCACGATCTTCACCTGTTGGCCGTATTTGCCGGGATCAGCCGCAACAAACCTAAAGATCGCCTCTCTCCCCTGCTGGATGCGCCAGACGCGGACGAACTGATTAACTGGCTGCGCCGCCAGCCTTTACTGCAGGTCGATGAGGAGAAAAAGCTGGTCATGGCTCATGCCGGGATCACCCCGCAATGGGATCTTGAGACGGCTAAAACCTGCGCGCGTGACGTTGAGGCGGTGCTGGCGAGCGACTCGTACCCCTTCTTCCTTGATGCCATGT
This sequence comes from Enterobacter cloacae complex sp. P27C, assembly GCF_014895705.1. Taxonomy (NCBI): domain Bacteria; kingdom Pseudomonadati; phylum Pseudomonadota; class Gammaproteobacteria; order Enterobacterales; family Enterobacteriaceae; genus Enterobacter; species Enterobacter cloacae complex sp. P27C. The sequence continues at coordinate 363,070 of NZ_JADBQB010000004.1, read as the reverse complement.
ACGGCGATATGCCGAATCACTGGAGCGAGGATCTCAGCGGTCTGGCCCGCCTGCGCTTTATTACCAACGCTTTTACGCGCATGCGTTTCTGCTTCCCGAACGGGCAGCTGGACATGTATTCCAAAGAGACGCCGGAAAGCGCGCCTGCCCCGCTCAAACCGTGGTTTGCCATTCCTGGACCCGTGACAAGCGAGTACAACGTCGTCTTTGGCCACTGGGCTGCGCTGGAAGGAAAAGGCACGCCTGACGGGATCTACGGTCTGGATACCGGATGCTGCTGGGGCGGAGAGTTGACCTGCTTACGCTGGGAAGATAAAGCTTACTTTGTTCAGCCGTCCAACCGACAGCTGGACTTAGGGGGAAGTGAGGCCGTTGCCTCCTGAATCATTCCCTCTCCCGGGCGGGAGAGGGACATCACTTAACGACGTTCCAGAATCTCGAAGCAGTAGCTGTGGGAGTTCTGTGCATCCGCGTCGTGGAACTCGCTGAATACCGATTCCCACTCGTCCGGATCGTAATCCGGGAAATGGGTGTCCCCTTCCACTTCCGCATCAATGTGGGTCAGATACAGCTTCTGAGCCTTAGGCAGGAACTGCTCGTACACGCGGCCGCCGCCGATCACCATGATCTCTTCGGCGTCACCGCAGGCGGCAATCGCTTCATCAACGGACTTAACCCATTCGACGCGATCGTCAGTGCCCGGCTGGCTACTGATAACGATATTCTTACGGCCCGGCAATGGACGACCAATCGACTCCCAGGTCAGGCGGCCCATCACTACCGGCTTGTTTAACGTAGTACGTTTAAACCATGCGAGATCGGCAGGCAGGTTCCACGGCATGGCATTTTCCATACCGATAACGCGGTCCACCGCCAGCGCTGCAATCAGACTGATCATTGAAAATTTCCCGGATGCAAAAAATTGCCGCCACTATACGGAAAGCTTAATCTTTCGTCGACTGGCGGCAGAGTAAAGATACAGAAATTTTTTATTATTGCTGGCAACTCCACTTCACGCGGAAGGTTTACTCTCGGGCTCGTCAGCCGGATCGCCGGTATGCTTGCCCTCTTCCGTGCCCTGCCAGCCATGACGTTGGATCAGCGACAGGTGATTGCGGTCCTCGTTAATGATTTCTGTCAGCATGGCGCTGGTGCGTTTAAACACCGCCGCACGCTCCGTGGCCGTACTGCCGGCCATCGCCGCCATCTCTTCCACCATCCCGGTGTTAAAGCGGCGGAACAGGTCCGCACGTTCGCGCGCTTCATACGCGCCGAGCCCCAGATTCTCCAGCGCCAGGCGGCCAGACTTCAGCGCGCCTTCGAACGTTTCACGCTCCGGCGCCTCTACGCCCGCCTGACGCAGCCGGATGTAATGATCCACATCGCGCGCGCGGGAGATAATGGTCAGCCCCGGAAAATGCTCTTTTACCAGCTCCACCATCTGCATGCTGGTCTCAGGATCGTCAATGGCGTTAATCAATACCTCAGCTTTTGCCGCCCCGGCGGATTCCAGCAGATCGACGCGAGTCGCATCGCCGTAAAACACCTTCATATCAAATTTACGCAGGGTATCGACATGGTCAGGATCGTGATCGAGAATCACCATTTTCACCCCGCTTGACAGCAGTAAACGCCCGACGATCTGCCCGTAGCGACCAAATCCGGCGATGATGACGCGCGGCTGCTCCTCATCGATCTCGTCGGCTTCGCGCTCCTGCTCGCTGCCTGATTTTTCCAGACGCGTCAGCACCACCAGTAGAACAGGCGTTGCCGCCATCGAAAGCGCGACCGCCAGCGTCAGCGCTTTCGCCCACTCGGGATCGAGCACGTTTGCCATCTGCGCGGCACCAAAGACCACGAATGCAAATTCGCTCCCCTGACCCAGCAGTACGGCAAACCAGCGGCGCTGCTTGTTCGGCACCTTCAATGGACGCGCAATCAGCCACAGCATCACCATTTTAATCACCAGGAAACCGACGAGCAGGATGACGATCCGCAGCGGGTGCGTGACCAGCGTGCCGAAGTCGACGGACATCCCCACGCCGATGAAAAACAGCCCCAGCAGCAGCCCTTTGAACGGCTCGATATCGCTTTCCAGGGCGTGACGATATTCAGAGCTCGCCAGCAGAACGCCTGCGAGGAACGCCCCCATCGCCATCGACAGCCCGGCTTCCTCCAGCAGCAAACCAAAGCCAAACACCAGGAACAGCGCCACGGCGCTGAACACTTCTCGCAGGCCTGAACGGGCAACAAACCGCAGTAACGGGCGGGTCACGTAGCGGCCAAGCAGGACCACCAGCGCCAGCGCCCCCACGACTTTTAATGCCGACAGCGCAAACGCCCCCAGCGTCGTGGATGAGCCGCTTGCCGCCAGCAGCGGGATCATCGCCACCAGCGGAATAGCTGCGATATCCTGGAACAGCAGCACCGAGAACGCGCTGCGTCCCATCTGCGAGACCGTCAGATTTCGCTCGTTCATCGCCTGCATGGCGATGGCCGTCGAGGAGAGCGCCAGCGTCATGCCGATAAGCTCCGCCACTTTCCAGTCCATGCCCAACAGGATGCAGAACCCACCGAGCAGCAGGCCGCAGGCCACCATCTGCAGCGCGCCTCCGCCAAATACCGAGGCGCGAAGTTTCCATAACCTCTGCGGATCCAGCTCCAGACCAATCACAAACAGCATCAGCACGACGCCAATTTCAGCGAAATGGAGGATCGCCTCCGCATCCGTTACCAGTCGAAAGCCCCAGGGCCCAATGACGCAGCCCGCAATCAGGTAGCCGAGAACCGACCCCAGCCCCAGACGTACCGCCACCGGCACAATCAGCGCCGCCGCGCCGAGATAAATCAGCGCCTGTATCAGCGTATGGCTATCCATGATGCGTCTCCTGCCACTCAAGCAAGCGTTGTTTATAATGGCGAGCCTGCGCCTGCAGCGTTTCATCGTCGCAAACAAAGGTGCAATGCATCGCAAAAGGCGGGAGCCAGTTCAGCCCGCAGTAAAGCGCCGTAGCCTGCAGCGGCTGCGCCAGGACGTCAAACCCCGGGAAGGTACCAATATCAAAGTGGCTTTCTCCTCCGCCCGTAGTGACCGCCCACATCAGGCTTTTTCCTTTTAGCGCATGGCCGTTGTGGCCGTAAGCCCAGCCGTGGGAGAAGACTTTATCAATCCACAACTTCAGGAGCGGCGGCGTGCTGTACCACTGCATCGGGTGCTGCCAGACGATCAGATCGGCACGGGAGAGCGCCTCCTGTTCGGCGGCGATATCGATATTAAAATCGGGATAGAGTTGATAGAGGGAACGTATCTCTACGTTTTCGAGCGTCCTTGCCTGCTCAAGCATCCGCTTATTCGCATGCGAGTGCTGCGGATAAGGGTGCGCATAAATTATCAGAATCATTGAGTAGCCTGTTGTTTTACTGCCTTCTTTTACCAGAAGAGTGTAGACAGTAATTCAACAGGCTAATAGTGAATATTATTGACGGGCTTACGTCAGAATTCTGAATTAGTTATCCAGCTCGCCCATGGATTTCACCTGGTCGCGATTAATCTGTTCAGTTTGACCGGTTTCGGCGTTTTTGTACGACACCAGGCCGGTATCGTCATCCACCTGCGGTTTCCCGTCAGTCACGATGGTTTTACCATCGGTGGTTTTTACTGCCTGATTGGACGAACAGCCCGCGACGGTAAACATTGCGGTGGCAGCCAGAACGGAAGCGATCAGTAATTTATTTTGCATGGTGTTTTCCCCTGCTCTCAGTTGAATTTTCGTTATCGACCTAACTATTTTAGGCTAACTGACTGAAAGCGGATGAAAAACCAGAAGGTTCTTAAGATGGGAAAATTGCCCGGTAACCGAACGGTACCGGGCAATGGGGGTTACTTGCTAATCTGCGCGTGCATTTCCTGCACCGAAATCACCTTCTCGGTAGCATCCGCATTCAGCGCCATCGCTGTTGCGAAACCGCCGTTCAGGGTGGTGTCGTAGTGCACTTTGTATTGCAGCGCGCTGCGGCGAATCAGCTTGGAGTCTTCAATCGCCTGGCGTCCTGCGGTGGTGTTGATGATGTAGGTATATTCGCCATTCTTGATACGATCCTGAATGTGCGGACGACCTTCATGCACCTTGTTCACCAGACGCGGGTTAATACCGGCTTCACCCAGCACAATCGCCGTACCGTGGGTTGCGTCCAGCTCAAAGCCCTGTTTCAGCAGCTTGGCGGCCAGGTCAACCACGCGCTCTTTATCGCCTTCGCGAACGGAGAGCAGCGCACGGCCCGATTTTCTCATGGTAGAGCTGCTGCCCAGCTGCGCCTTGGCAAACGCTTCTGCGAAGGTGCGGCCCACGCCCATTACTTCCCCGGTCGAGCGCATCTCTGGCCCTAACAGCGGGTCAACGCCCGGGAATTTGTTGAACGGCAGCACCACCTCTTTCACCGAGTAATACGGCGGGATGATCTCTTTGGTTACGCCCTGCTGAGCCAGCGTCTGGCCAGCCATCACGCGCGCCGCCACTTTCGCCAGCGGAATACCGGTCGCTTTAGAGACGAACGGTACGGTACGCGCCGCACGCGGGTTGACTTCAATCAGATAAACTTCGTTGTCTTTCACCGCGAACTGAACGTTCATCAGGCCACGAACCTGCAGCTCAAAGGCCAGCTTCTGCACCTGCTGGCGCATCACGTCCTGAATTTCCTGGCTCAGCGTGTAGGCCGGCAGAGAACAGGCGGAGTCACCGGAGTGCACGCCCGCCTGCTCGATATGCTCCATGATGCCGCCAATCAGCACCATTTCGCCGTCGCAGATGGCGTCAACGTCCACCTCAACCGCGTCGTCGAGGAAGCGGTCAAGCAGTACTGGCGCATCGTTGGAAACGCTCACCGCCGTCTGGAAGTAGCGACGCAGGTCGGCTTCGTCGTAGACGATTTCCATCGCGCGGCCGCCCAGCACGTAGGAAGGACGCACCACCAGCGGGTAACCAATCTCCTTCGCCTTCTCAACGGCCATTTCAATGGCCGTCACGGTGGCGTTCGCCGGCTGCTTCAGCTTCAGACGGTCAACCGCCTGCTGGAAACGCTCACGGTCTTCCGCGCGGTCAATCGCGTCCGGGCTGGTACCGATAACCGGTACGCCAGCCGCTTCCAGCGCGCGCGCCAGCTTCAGCGGGGTCTGACCGCCGTACTGCACGATAACGCCTTTTGGCTTCTCGATGCGCACGATTTCCAGCACGTCTTCCAGGGTAACCGGCTCGAAGTAGAGACGGTCAGAGGTGTCGTAGTCGGTAGAAACGGTTTCCGGGTTACAGTTGACCATGATGGTCTCGTAACCGTCTTCGCGCAGCGCCAGCGAGGCGTGTACGCAGCAGTAATCAAACTCGATGCCCTGGCCGATACGGTTTGGACCGCCGCCCAACACCATGATCTTGTCGCGGTCGACGGACGGGTTCGCTTCGCACTCGTCTTCATAGGTGGAGTACATGTACGCGGTATCGGTCGAGAACTCGGCCGCGCAGGTGTCCACGCGCTTGTAAACCGGGTGCAGGTCATACTGGTCGCGCAGCTTGCGGATTTCCGCTTCGCGCACGCCCGCCAGCTTAGCCAGACGCGCATCGGCGAAGCCTTTACGCTTCAGCATGCGCAGGAAGTCTGCGTCCAGGCCGTTGATGCCCAGCTCCGCCACTTTCTCTTCCAGACGCACCAGCTCTTCAATCTGCACCAGGAACCAGCGGTCGATGTTGGTAAGGTTAAATACGCCGTCGACGGACAGGCCCGCGCGGAAGGCATCGGCGATGTACCAGATACGTTCTGCGCCCGCGTCTTTCAGCTCGCGGCGGATTTTGGTCAGCGCTTCCGGGTCGTCCAGGCTCACTTTCGGGTCAAAGCCGGTGGCGCCCACTTCCAGACCGCGCAGCGCTTTTTGCAGGGATTCCTGCTGCGTGCGGCCAATCGCCATCACTTCACCCACAGATTTCATCTGGGTCGTCAGACGGTCGTTCGCGCCCGCGAATTTCTCGAAGTTAAAGCGAGGAATTTTAGTCACAACGTAGTCGATGGACGGCTCGAAGGACGCAGGCGTGCGGCCACCGGTGATGTCGTTCATCAGCTCGTCGAGGGTGTAACCCACTGCCAGCTTCGCCGCCACTTTCGCAATCGGGAAGCCGGTGGCTTTGGAGGCCAGCGCGGAGGAGCGGGAGACGCGCGGGTTCATTTCGATAACAATCAGACGACCGGTTTTCGGGTTCACCGAGAACTGCACGTTAGAACCGCCGGTTTCCACGCCGATTTCACGCAGTACCGCCATCGAGGCGTTACGCATGATTTGATACTCTTTGTCGGTCAGCGTCTGGGCTGGCGCAACGGTGATGGAGTCGCCGGTGTGGATACCCATCGCATCGAAGTTTTCGATGGAGCAGACGATGATGCAGTTGTCGTTTTTATCACGCACCACTTCCATCTCGTACTCTTTCCAGCCAATCAGCGATTCATCAATCAGCAGCTCTTTGGTTGGGGATAGATCCAGACCGCGCTCGCAAATCTCTTCGAACTCTTCGCGGTTGTAGGCGATACCGCCACCGGTGCCGCCCATGGTGAACGATGGACGGATGATGCACGGATAGCCCACTTCAGCCGCAACGGCCAGCGCCTCTTCCATGTTATGCGCAATACCGGAGCGCGCGGTGTCGAGGCCGATTTTCTTCATCGCCACGTCAAAGCGGCGACGGTCTTCTGCTTTATCAATCGCGTCGGCGGTCGCACCAATCATGGTGACGCCAAATTCAGCCAGCACGCCCTGACGCTCCAGCTCCAGCGCGCAGTTCAGCGCCGTCTGGCCGCCCATGGTTGGCAGCACCGCGTCCGGACGCTCTTTCTCGATGATTTTACGTACCACTTCCCAGTGAATCGGCTCGATGTAGGTTGCATCCGCCATTTCCGGGTCGGTCATTATGGTCGCCGGGTTAGAGTTAACCAGGATAACGCGGTAACCCTCTTCGCGCAGCGCTTTACACGCCTGCGCGCCGGAGTAGTCGAATTCGCAGGCCTGGCCGATGACGATCGGGCCAGCGCCAAGGATCAGGATGCTTTTTATGTCTGTACGTTTTGGCATGGTCTTCTCGGCTCCTGATTATTTAGCGGTCTTACGGTATTGCTCGATAAGTTCGATGAAGTGATCGAACAGCGGCGCGGCGTCGTGCGGGCCCGGGCTGGCTTCCGGGTGGCCCTGGAAGCTGAACGCTGGCTTATCGGTACGGTGGATACCCTGCAGGGTGCCATCGAACAGTGATTTGTGCGTCACGCGCAGGTTAGCTGGCATAGAGGCTTCATCGACGGCGAAACCGTGGTTCTGCGCGGTAATCATCACCGTATTGTTATCAATGTCTTTCACGGGGTGGTTACCACCGTGGTGGCCGAACTTCATCTTGACGGTGTTCGCACCGCTCGCCAGCGCCAGCAGCTGATGGCCGAGGCAGATGCCGAATACCGGGATGTCGGTTTCCAGGAAGGACTTGATGGCGTCGATAGCGTAATCGCACGGTGCCGGGTCGCCTGGGCCGTTAGAGAGGAAGATGCCGTCCGGGTTCATCTTAAGCACCTCTTCAGCGGAGGTTTTCGCCGGTACCACCGTCAGGCGGCAGCCGCGGTCAACCAGCATGCGCAGGATGTTGCGCTTGGCACCAAAATCATAGGCCACCACGTGGAACGGCAGTTCGTTCTCTTTTTTCGCTTCCGGCAGGTCGCCTTCCAGCGTCCAGCTCCCCTGCGTCCAGCTGTAGGCTTCGGCGGTAGTCACTTCTTTCGCCAGGTCCATACCGTTCAGGCCCGGGAAGGCTTTCGCTTTTTCCAGCGCCAGCGTCGCATCGAGGTTATCACCCGCGATGATGCAGCCGTTCTGTGCACCCTTCTCGCGCAGCAGACGCGTTAACTTACGGGTATCGATATCGGCAATCGCCACGATGTTATGGCGCTTCAGGTAAGAAGAGAGGTCTTCAGTGTTGCGGAAGTTGCTGGCAATCAGCGGCAGGTCGCGAATGACCAGGCCTTGCGCATGTACCTGAGAGGATTCTTCGTCAGCCGCATTGGTGCCGACATTGCCGATATGAGGATAAGTAAGAGTAACGATTTGGCGAGAATAGGAAGGATCAGTGAGGATTTCTTGATAACCGGTCATTGAAGTATTGAAAACGACTTCCCCAACCGCCGAACCCGTTGCCCCTATGGCCCGACCGATAAACTGGGTTCCGTCTTCCAGAACCAATAGCGCTGACTTAATCAAAACACCCTCCAGAGAATATTCACTCACTTTATTTGCATATTAATTCATGACTATGTCATAGATCAATGCAAATGTGTTGCCAGCGGATTTTTGGCAAACGGCGGCATTCTGGAGATTTGGTGGGTAAAAGTCAACTTAAAACGGATATTTTGTTTATTCTTTTGCAGGACTGGCGGCTTGAATGGGATTTAATGGGCAAAAAGATCAGGTAAATCATCCTGGAAAACGCTTGCGCGGTAGGTTTTATGGAATTTAAGAGATGCGAGCGACAAAAAGTGGACCAAATGGTCAAAATTTACATTCAATTCACATAATAATGGCATGAAACTCAGATTTATGACCATTAACAACCAAAATCCATCTAAAACAAATAAAATAAGAGGGCAATAAATTATTGCCCTATGCAATCAATACATTACGACTGCAATAACCACATCACGATGGGTAATAAAGCTTACAAATTGTTGAGATCCAGCACATCTCGCATATCAAAAAGACCCTTTTCTTTCGAATTAAGCCACAACGCGGAGCGTACTGCGCCATTGGCGAACGTCATGCGGCTTGACGCTTTGTGCGTAATCTCAACACGTTCACCAAAATCGGCGAACATCGCCGTGTGTTCGCCGACGATATCGCCTGCCCGGACGGTTGCGAAACCAATGGTGCCCGGCACGCGTTCTCCGGTATACCCTTCACGGGAATAGACTGCGATGTCTTTTAAATCTTTATCCATTGCATAAGCAATTGCTTCGCCCATCGCCAGCGCCGTGCCTGATGGAGCATCAACTTTATGGCGGTGGTGCGCTTCAATAATCTCAATGTCGGTGTAGTCGCCCATCACCTTCGCCGCTTTTTCCAGCAGCTTCAGCATGACGTTAACGCCTACGCTAAAGTTCGCGGCAAAGACAATCGCAATGTCGGTGGCTGCATCCTGAATGGCCTGTTTACCCGCATCATCGAAGCCGGTAGTGCCAATCACCATCCCTTTACCGTGCTGGCGGCAAAACGCCAGGTGAGTCAGGGTGCCTTCGGGACGGGTAAAGTCGATGAACACATCAAAGTCATCTTTCACCGCATCAAGGCTGCTCTGAACGGTAACACCTGTCTTGCCCGCGCCGGCCAGTTCACCCGCATCGGATCCCAGCAGGGATGAACCTTCACGCTCCAGCGCCGCGCCGAGTGCCACGCCATCCATTTGTATTGCCGCCTGAATCAGCTGGCGACCCATACGTCCACCCGCGCCCGCAATGGCGACACGGATCTGTGCATCATGCATAGTTATTCTCTTACGTTAAAATGATGTAAACCGTTTTCAGATTAACCAGCCTTCGTAAAGGCTGCCAACTGAAAACACCAATAATTAGAATTTAACGTGAAACCGACTCAGATATCAGTAAAAGACATGATTTTGTCGTCACGATAAAGTCCGGAGCAAAAAAAAGGCCAGCACAGGAGGTGCTGGCCTTTCATCAGAAAAGAAATTATTCCACTTCGCGGGCGTCGATACGCAGCTCTTTCGGCACTTCGAAGACGATATTCTCTTCGCGTCCTTCCAGCGGAACCGCTTCGCCCCCGCCCAGCTCCTGCAGACGAGCAATCACGTTCTGCACCAGGATATCCGGCGCGGAAGCGCCTGCGGTAACGCCAACGCAGGCCGCATTTTTCACCCACGCTTCCTGGATGTCCGTCGCGTCGTCGATTAAAAACGCCGCTTTCCCCATACGCTGCGCCAGTTCGGCCAGACGGTTGGAGTTAGAGGAGTTTTTAGAGCCGACAACCAGCACCACGTCCGCCTGTTCAGCCAGCGCGCGCACCGCTTCCTGACGGTTAGTGGTGGCGTAGCAGATATCATCCTTACGCGGCCCGACGATTTTCGGGAAGCGCTGGCGCAGGGCGTCAATCACGTCTGAGGTGTCGTCTACGGAGAGCGTGGTCTGGGTCATAAACGACAGACGCGCTTCGTTTTTCACGTTCAGCGTCAGGACATCTTCCGGCGACTCCACCAGGTACATTCCCCCTTCCGGGTTGCTGTACTGGCCCATGGTGCCTTCAACTTCCGGGTGACCGGCGTGGCCAATCAGAATCGACTCTTCACCGCGACGGCTGGCGCGCGCCACTTCCATATGCACTTTTGTCACTAATGGACAGGTGGCATCGAATACGGTCAGATCGCGGCTTTTCGCTTCGTTACGCACCGCCTGAGAGACGCCGTGCGCAGAGAAGATCAGGATCGCACCGTCCGGCACTTCGCTGATCTGCTCGATGAAAATAGCACCGCGCTCGCGCAGGCTGTCGACCACGTAGCGGTTATGCACCACTTCGTGACGCACGTAAATCGGCGCGCCGTAAATCTCCAGCGCGTTTTCAACAATGCTGATAGCGCGGTCTACACCGGCGCAGAAGCCGCGCGGGTTAGCCAACAGGATCTGCATTTCAGGCCTCCAGTGCCGGATCGATCTCCAGCACTTCAACATCAAAATGAACGGTACGCCCGGCAAGCGGATGGTTGAAGTCAACGGTGATAGAGTCGCCGTTAATCTCGCGGATCACGCCAGGCATTTCGCTGCCGTCCATAGCGGTAAAGAGCATAATCGCCCCGATTTCCGGTTCGCCCGCGTCCATAAACTCGCGGCGCGAGAAATACTGAATCAGGTCCGGGCTTGGCACGCCAAACGCGGCATCCGGCTCCAGCGAGAACGCTTTTTTCTCACCCTCTTTCAGGCCCAGGAGCTGCTGCTCAAGACCTTCAGACAGGGAGGTATCGCCGAGACGAAACAGGGCAGGTTTGCCGTTATTGCGGGTGGATTCAGCCGTGGAGCCGTCATCCAGCTTCAGCGTGAAGTGAACGAGAACCGCGCTGTTGCTCTGTACGGATTTAGACATACACATTGCTCTTTAATGTTGTGCCGGGTGGCGCAGCGCATCACCCGGCATTGACAATTACGCCTGCTCTTTCGCTGCGGGTTTAGGCAAGAAGCCTTCCAGCACGATTAACGCCGCACCGATGCAGATGGCGGTGTCGGCCAGGTTAAAGGTCGCGAAGTGCCAGTCGCCGACGTAGAAGTCGATCATATCGACCACAAAGCCGTGCCACAGGCGGTCAAACAGGTTGCCCAGCGCGCCGCCAATGATCAGCGCGTAGGCGATGTTATTCAGCTTTTGCGTGGCTTTCGAGCGGTACATCAGCACAGCCAGTACCACGCAGATACCGAGAGCGATACCCGCGAAGAACCAGCGCTGCCAGCCACCGCTGTCGGCAAGGAAGCTAAACGCCGCGCCGTAGTTGCGCGCATAGTGCAGGTTAAGCGACGGGAACAGCGAAACCGTCTCCCCCAGAGCGAAATTCTGGAGGATCAGGAACTTGCTGCCCAGATCGATAATCAGCACCACCACCACCAGCCACAGCCAGCGCAGTCCTGTTGAACAGAGAGTTTTACTCATCAGGCAAACTTACGTTTTTCGCCGTCACCGGCGACGTTGCTTACACAGCGTCCGCAGATGTCTGCGTGTTCCGCCACCTGGCCGATATCGGTAGTGTAATGCCAGCAGCGCGGGCACTTCTCACCTTCGGCTTTGCTCAGTGCGACTTTCAGGCCTTTGAGCAACTCGCTCTGCTGAGCATCAGCAGAAGCCTCGGCATAATCCGCAACTTTTGCACCGGAGGTCAACAGGACAAATCGTAATTCATCGCCCAGCGCGGTCAGCTTCGCCGCCAGCTCCGGTTCGGCGTACAGGGTCACTGCCGCTTCCAGAGAGCCACCGACTTTCTTATCCGCACGCGCCTGCTCGATAACCTTGTTCACTTCGCCACGCACTTTCAGCAGCTCGTCCCAGAAGGCATCGTTCATTGCTTCGGTGCTGGAGAGATCGAACAGACCTTCATACCACTCGCCGGTGAAGACATACTTCTCACGGTCGCCCGGCAGATAACCCCAGATTTCATCCGCGGTGAAGGACATGATCGGCGCCATCCAGCGCACCAGCGCTTCTGCGATGTGGAACAGCGCGGACTGGCAGCTACGGCGCGCCACGCTGTCCGCTTTCGCGGTGTACTGGCGATCTTTGATAATGTCGAGGTAGAACGAGCCCATCTCGATGGAGCAGAAGCGCATCAGGCGCTGCACCACTTCGTGGAAGTCGTAAGACTCATATGCCTTAACGATGTCTTCCTGCGCCGCTTTCGCGCAGCCTACCGCCCAGCGGTCCAGCACGACCATCTCTTCCGGTTTCACCATATCTTTCACTGGATCGAACCCGTTCAGGTTCGCCAGCAGGAAGCGCGCGGTGTTACGGATACGACGATAGCTGTCGGCAGCACGCTTCAGGATCTCGTCAGACACCGCCATTTCGCCAGTGTAGTCGGTTGAGGCTACCCACAGACGCAGGATGTCCGCGCCCAGCTTGTTCATCACGTCCTGCGGCGAAACGGTGTTGCCGATAGATTTAGACATCTTACGGCCCTGACCATCCACGGTGAAGCCGTGGGTCAGTACCTGACGGTAAGGCGCTTTACCTTTCATCGCGGTGGAGATCATCAGAGATGACATGAACCAGCCGCGGTGTTGGTCGGAACCTTCCAGATACATGTCGGCAGCGTGACCGGCAAACTCCGGGCGCACGTCAACTACGGAGGCGTGAGTAGATCCGGAGTCGAACCACACGTCCAGGGTGTCTGGCACTTTCTCATAGTTGTCCGCGTCCGCGCCCAGGATGTCGCGGGCGTCGAGATCCCACCACGCCTGAATGCCGTCAACTTCGACGCGCTTCGCCACTTCTTCCATCAGTTCTAGGGTGTTCGGGTGCAGCTCATGCGTCTCTTTATGCACGAACAGCGACATCGGCACGCCCCAGGTACGCTGACGGGAGATACACCAGTCAGGACGGTTAGCCACCATGGATTCGATACGCGCCTGGCCCCAGTCCGGGATCCACTGCACGCCTTTGATCTCTTTCAGAGACTGCTCGCGCAGGCCTTTCTGATCCATGCTGACGAACCACTGCGGGGTCGCACGGAAGATGATCGGCGTCTTGTGGCGCCAGCAGCACGGATAGCTGTGCTGCATTTTCTCAACGTGCAGCAGCGCGCCGCTGGTGCGCAGCATGTCAACGATGATGTCGTTGGCTTTGAAGACGTTGATACCATCCAGCGCCGGGTAGGTGCCAGGCAGGTAAGAACCGTCCGGGCCAACCGGGTTAGCGATTTCCAGGCCGTATTTCAGGCTGATGTTGTAGTCGTCAGGACCGTGGCCACCGGCGGTATGTACCGCACCGGTACCCGCGTCCAGCGTGACGTGGTCGCCCAGGATCGCCGGAACGTCGAAGTCCAGGAACGGGTGTTTGAAGCGCATCAGCTCCAGCGCGTCGCCTTTTACGGTGCCCAGAACTGTGTAGTCGGTGATATTCGCGCGTTTCAGCACGCTTTCAACCAGATCTTTCGCCAGGATAACCGCGCGGCCATCAATCTGCACCAGCGCATATTCGAACTCGCCGGAGAGAGAGATTGCACGGTTGGCTGGCAGCGTCCACGGGGTAGTGGTCCAGATCACCAGAGAGATTGGGCCGCTAACGCCAGGCAGACCGAATTTACCTTTAATGGCATCCTGATCGACCGCTTCGAAGGCCACGTCGATAGAAGGTGAAGTTTTGTCGTAATACTCCACTTCCGCTTCTGCCAGCGCAGAACGGCAGTCCACGCACCAGTGCACAGGCTTTGCGCCTTTATGCAGGTGGCCGTTACCGATGATTTTGCCCAGCGCACGGATGATGTTGGCTTCAGTTTTGAAGTCCATGGTCAGGTACGGGTGCGACCAGTCGCCCAGCACGCCCAGACGGATAAAGTCAGCGCGCTGGCCTTCAACCTGGGTGGCCGCGTATTCGCGGCACTTCGCGCGGAACTCTGCAGCGGTGAACTTCTCACCTGGCTTGCCAAACTCTTGCTCCACTTTCAGCTCGATCGGCAGACCGTGGCAGTCCCAGCCCGGCACGTAAGGCGAGTCAAATCCCGCGAGTCCTTTGGACTTCACGATAATATCTTTCAGAATCTTGTTTACAGAGTGACCAATATGAATGCTGCCATTCGCATATGGAGGGCCATCATGCAGAATGAAGGTTTTTTTGCCTTTTTTGGCTGCACGAATGATGCCGTACAGGTCATCATCGGTCCAACGCGCCAGCATTCCCGGTTCACGCTTGGCGAGATCGCCGCGCATCGGGAACCCTGTTTCCGGCAAATTCAGGGTTGATTTATAGTCACTCATCAGATTCTCGGTTCCGTATTTATCACGTAGGCAGTTAAGCCGGTTCTAAAGCCCAAAAAACTCGCGGGCCGTTAATTCATCTCGCGCGATTTGCGCCTTAAGTTCATCCAGCGAAGCAAATCGCTGCTCGTTGCGTATTTTTTTACGCAGTATTACATCTATATGGCGACCATAAAGGTCCATTACAACGTCCAGCAGGTGCACTTCTAGCTGTTGACGCACACCGGCAACGGTAGGACGCGTGCCAATGTTGGCAACGCCGTAAAACGACTTATCGCCCAGTCCTGCCACTTCCACCGCATAGACCCCTTTAACCGGGGAAACCTGACGACGCAGCGGTATATTCGCCGTCGGGAAACCAATCGTGCGGCCCAGCGCATCGCCATGAACCACGCGGCCAGAAATGGTGAACGGATGGCCCAGCAAATTTTCTGCCGTCTCCAGTTCATCATTAGCCAATGCCTGACGCACCGCCGTGCTGCTGACGCGCACGCCGCCTTCACAGAAGGTCATCGCGCTGGTGACGTCAAAACCGTACTCCAGACCAGCCTTCTGTAATAGCAAGAAATCGCCCTGACGACCAGCGCCAAAGCGGAAATCATCCCCCACCGCGAGAAACTGAACGCCAAGACGCTTAACCAGCAGGTCGCTGACGAAATTTTGTGCTGTCAGTGCGGCAAAGCGGCGATCGAAACGCACGCACAATACGTAGTCCACGCCGGACTCCGCCAGGTAGCGCAACTTTTCGCGCAGGCGAGTGAGGCGAGCGGGAGATTTATCGCCCGCGAACAGCTCCAGCGGCTGTGGCTCGAAAATCATCACCACAACGGGCAGGCCACGGGCCTCCCCTTCTTTACGCAATCCCTGCAACAGCGCCTGATGACCACGATGCACGCCGTCGAAATTACCAATGGTCAGCACGCACCCGTGTGGCGCTCTGCTGAGATTATGTATGCCGCGTATCAGCTTCATGTCTGGCTCAAAACAGTGAAAATCGCCAAAGTATACCTTGTACAGCGGTTAAGGTTAACCGGCGATTGTTCGCGCAAAACAGAAAGCCGTAATGATTTCAT
Source organism: Enterobacter cloacae complex sp. P27C (assembly GCF_014895705.1). Taxonomy (NCBI): domain Bacteria; kingdom Pseudomonadati; phylum Pseudomonadota; class Gammaproteobacteria; order Enterobacterales; family Enterobacteriaceae; genus Enterobacter; species Enterobacter cloacae complex sp. P27C. The sequence continues at coordinate 347,468 of NZ_JADBQB010000004.1, read as the reverse complement.
CAGGCTGACCTTTCACAGCGAAAAAATCTGCCCGTGAACTGCGATTTTTACGCCGAAAGGCTGTATTCACGAAAGACAAGCTGGTAGAATCCTGCGCCATCACTACGTAACGTAGCGTCGCTAATTAACGGCGCTTATTTGCACAAATCCATTGACAAAAGAAGGCAAAGAGGGCATATTCCTCGGCCTTTGAATTGTCCACATAGAACATATTTGGGAGTTGGACTTGGCTAATATCAAATCAGCTAAGAAACGTGCCGTTCAGTCTGAAAAGGCTCGTAAGCACAACGCAAGCCGTCGCTCTATGATGCGTACTTTCATCAAGAAAGTATACGCAGCAATCGAAGCTGGCGACAAAGCTGCAGCGCAGAACGCATTTAACGAAATGCAACCAATCGTGGATCGTCAGGCTGCTAAAGGTCTGATCCACAAAAACAAAGCAGCGCGTCATAAAGCAAACCTGACAGCGCAGATCAACAAACTGGCTTAATCGCTACTTGTTGTTGCTTGTTTAAAGAACCCGCTTAACGCGGGTTTTTTTATGTCTTCAGAATGCCGGTGGCGTAAACAGCGCCGAGTAGTCACGGTTGCAGATTCGCTGCACCGCCGGGTGTTGAATCATCCTTTCGGCGAATATGGCATGGTACTCCTCCATCACGTTATCTACTCTGCCAATCTCCGTAATCTTATCGTCTGAATAGAGATCGTGCGCGTAGAGCGTTGGCGCCACGAAGATCGCATTATGCGCTTCGCCAAAGGCCTTCATCAGCGCCGCATCGTCGAACTCGCCGAGGATCTCCACGTTCAGCCCCTGCGAATTAAACCAGTTCAGCAGCTTGCGTCCGAGCATGGAACGCCTTCCCGGCACCAGCAGGCGACGCTCTTCCAGACAGGCCGGGAAAGGTTTCTCCGGCGGTGGATTGATGCACCAGAAGCTCACGCCACATTCGCCAATTTTCACCGAGAACAGCCCCTCCTGCTGCGTGGAGTCGATGGGGCAATCCGAGATAATCATGTCCAGCTTGTGCTGGCTCAGCTGCTCCAGCAGCATCTCGTGGGTGGATTCAAAGCAGCGCAGATGGATTTGTTCATCCTCTACCACAGCGGCATCCAGCACGCCGCTTACCAGCCGTTTGGACAGTGCATCCGCCACCCCCACATCAAAGAGCAGGTTCGACTCTTTGCGGTAGTTGACGATATCCAGCATCTCCTGGCTGAGGGTGAACATTTTGTCCGCATAGCGGAAAACCAGTTCCCCCAGTTCGCTGGGTTCAATCCCACGGCCCTTGCGCTTGAAGAGCTTACCCTGCAGCCGTTCTTCAAGGGCTTTGATTTGCCCGGTGATGGTTTGCGGCGTCAGGTAAAGCGCCTCTGCCGCCCCCACGACCGAGCCCTGTTTGTAAACGTGCCAGAAGTAGTAAAGATGGTTGTAATTCAAATGAGGCATCGCGTCTTCGCTCCCTGAGTGTGTATCGGGAGAAGAGTGACCTTCTCCCGGTGTTCCGTTATGCCTGGACGGCCTGTCCGGACAACTTCACCTTCAACAAAGTATACCCAATCACTGCCGCCAGTAATGACCCGATGAGAATGCCGAGCTTCGCCCAGACGATGAGCTCTGGCGCGTTTGCACCAAACGCCAGCGTCGAGATAAAGATCGACATGGTAAATCCAATACCGCACAGTACGCCGACGGCCATGATCTGACTAAAGGTTGTACCGTTCGGCAACGATGCCAGCTTCATCTTCAGCGCCAGCCAGCAGAAGAGGCTGATCCCCAGCGGCTTACCGATAAACAGCCCGGCAATAATGCCCAGCGGCAGGACAGACGTCAGCCCGTCCAGCGTGACCCCCTGCAGGGAAACGCCCGCGTTGGCAAACGCAAACAGCGGCAGGATCATAAAGGCGACCCACGGGTGCAGCACGTGTTCCAGCTGTTTAGCGGGTGACTTACCGTCCTGCGGCTTAAGCGGCACGAAGAAGCCCACAATCACGCCGGCCAGCGTGGCGTGCACGCCGGATTTCAGCACTGCCGTCCACAGCACCATCCCCACCAGGATATAGATACCGATGCGGCGAACGTTGAAGATGTTCAGCACCGCCAACACCGCAATCGCCCCTGCGGCTACGCTCAGGGACAGGATCGACAGATCGCTGGTGTAGAACAGCGCGATAATCACAATGGCGCCCAGGTCATCAATGATCGCCAGCGCCATCAGGAAGATTTTCAGCGCAACCGGCACGCGGCTGCCGAGCAGAGCTAAGACACCGAGCGCAAAGGCGATATCCGTTGCGGCCGGGATCGCCCAGCCGTCACGCGCAACAGGATCCTGCCAGGTAAATGCGAGAAAGAGCAGCGCTGGAACGACCATCCCACCGAGCGCGGCAATAACCGGGAACGCCGCACGCTGGCGGCTGGCTAGCGAACCTAGCACCAGCTCGCGCTTAACCTCAAGACCAACGAGCAGGAAGAACACCGCCATTAGCGCATCGTTGATCCACAGCAGCATGTTCTTGTTAATTTCCAGCGCCCCGACCTTCAGCTCGACGGGCGTTTCCAGAAATGCGTGATAGAGATCGCGGGTCATGCCCAGGTTAGCCAGCACCATCGCGGCGGCCGCGGCAATAATCAGGATCACACCACCGGACGCCTCACTGCTAAAGAAACGGTGTAGTAATTTCATTTATGTTCTCTCTTTTACAACGATACCTCGATAAAACCATAATACCAAGCCGAATACCTCGGCAAAAACAGATTAATATTGGGTATAGACTCAGTTTTACCGATCTATAACTGTAAAAAAAAGCCCGGAATCGCTTCCGGGCTTTTTGAAGTTAGACACAGCTAACGAATTAGCGGGTCAAATCATCGAAGAATTTTTTGACGCCATCAAAGAAGCTTTTGGAGCGCGGGCTGTTTTTCTCACCCGTTGGGCCGCCAAAGCTCTCCTGAAGCTCTTTCAACAGCTGTTTCTGCTTGTCGTTCAGGCCAACCGGCGTTTCCACGACGACGCGGCACAGCAGGTCGCCCTGCGCACCACCGCGAACGGATTTCACGCCTTTGCCGCGCATGCGGAACAGCTTGCCGGTCTGGGTTTCACCAGGGATTTTCAGATTGACGCGACCGTCCAGCGTCGGCACTTCGATTTCACCGCCGAGAGCCGCCATCGCGAAGTTGATCGGCACTTCACAGTACAGGTTATTGCCTTCACGCTCGAAGATGGCGTGCTGCTTCACCTGAACCTGAACGTACAGATCGCCTGCCGGCGCGCCGTGCTCGCCTGCTTCGCCCTCACCCGCCAGACGGATGCGGTCGCCCGTATCAACGCCAGCCGGGATCTTAACGGACAGGGTTTTGGTTTTCTCAACGCGACCGTGGCCGTGACACTTGGTGCACGGATCTTTAATCAGCGTACCGCGACCGTGACAGTGCGGACAGGCCTGCTGTACCGCGAAGAAGCCCTGGCGCATCTGTACCTGGCCGGAGCCATGACAGGTTGGACAGGTCTGTGGCTGGGTACCCGCTTTCGCGCCGCTGCCGTGGCAAACGTCACACTCTTCCAGCGTCGGGATACGGATCTCTTTCGTGACGCCACGAACGGCCTCTTCAAGAGTGAGATCCATGTTGTAGCGCAGGTCTGCGCCGCGCGCTGCGCGCTGACGACCACGACCGCCGCCGAAGATATCGCCGAACACGTCACCAAAGATGTCGCTGAAATCCGCACCGCCGCCAAAGCCGCCGCCACCGAATCCACCGCCGCCCATGCCGCCCTGTTCAAAGGCCGCGTGGCCGTACTGGTCATAGGCCGCACGTTTTTGTGCATCGGTCAGGACTTCGTAGGCTTCTTTGATCTCTTTAAATTTTGCTTCAGCCTCTTTGTCACCCTGGTTACGGTCCGGGTGGAATTTCATGGCCAGGCGCTTATACGCCTTTTTGATTTCACGCTCTTCCGCAGTTTTCGGAACGCCTAAAATCTCGTAATAGTCTTGCTTTGCCATTGGTTTTTTTAAGCCCCTTAACATGCGAGCACGGGCGTGGAGAGTTCTCCTACGCCCGTGCCGATTAATTACCCTGCATCAGGGCGATTATTTTTTGTCTTTAACTTCTTCGAACTCAGCGTCGACAACGTCGTCGTCTTTCGCGTTGTTCGCAGAAGCGTCAGCGCCTGCCTGCTGCTGTGCGTGCTGCTGCTGAGCGATTTCCATCAGCTTCTGGGAAGCCTGTGCCAGCTCCTGCATCTTCGCTTCGATATCCGCTTTGTCTTCGCCTTTCAGAGACGTTTCCAGCGCGGTCAGTGCAGCTTCGATAGCAGTTTTGTCTTCCGCTGGCAGTTTATCGCCCGCTTCTTCAACCTGCTTACGGGTGCTGTGCAGCAGATGGTCACCCTGGTTACGGGTCTGAACCAGCTCTTCGAACTTACGGTCGGATTCCGCGTTAGCTTCGGCATCGCGAACCATTTTTTCGATTTCCGCTTCATTCAGGCCAGAAGATGCCTTGATGGTGATCTTCTGCTCTTTACCGCTGTTTTTGTCTTTCGCAGACACGTGCAGGATACCGTCAGCATCGATGTCGAAGGTAACTTCGATTTGCGGCATGCCGCGCGGTGCCGGGTTGATGCCGTCCAGGTTAAACTGACCCAGAGACTTGTTATCAGACGCACGCTTACGCTCACCCTGCAGCACATGGATGGTTACCGCAGACTGGTTGTCTTCAGCGGTAGAGAACACCTGGCTGTGCTTGGTTGGGATGGTGGTGTTTTTGTTGATGAGCGCAGTCATCACGCCACCCATGGTTTCGATACCCAGAGACAGCGGGGTAACGTCCAGCAGCAGTACGTCTTTCACTTCACCGGTCAATACACCACCCTGAACCGCCGCACCGATAGCTACCGCTTCGTCCGGGTTCACGTCTTTACGTGGCTCTTTACCAAAGAATTCAGCCACTTTCTTCTGAACCATTGGCATACGGGTCTGACCACCCACCAGGATAACGTCCTGGATGTCAGATACGGACAGGCCAGCATCCTGCAGTGCAACTTTGAGCGGCTCGATAGAACGGTTCACCAGGTCTTCTACCAGGCTTTCCAGTTTCGCACGGGTCACTTTGATGTTCATGTGTTTAGGACCGGTCGCGTCTGCGGTGATGTACGGCAGGTTCACGTCGGTCTGCTGAGCAGAAGACAGTTCGATCTTCGCTTTCTCAGCGGCTTCTTTCAGGCGCTGCATCGCCAGCGGGTCGTTACGCAGGTCAATGCCCTGATCTTTCTTGAACTCGTCAACGAGGTAGTTGATCAGACGGGTATCGAAGTCTTCACCACCCAGGTGGGTATCACCGTTGGTTGCCAGAACTTCGAAGGTTTTTTCGCCGTCAACTTCGTCGATTTCGATAATAGAGATATCGAAGGTACCACCACCCAGGTCGTAAACCGCGATAGTACGGTTGCCGACTTCTTTATCCAGACCGTAAGCCAGTGCAGCCGCGGTTGGTTCGTTGATGATACGTTTTACTTCCAGACCTGCGATACGGCCAGCATCTTTGGTTGCCTGACGCTGAGCATCGTTGAAGTAAGCAGGAACGGTGATAACAGCTTCAGTTACCGGCTCACCCAGGTAATCTTCAGCGGTTTTCTTCATTTTTTTCAGCACTTCAGCAGAGATCTGCGGTGGTGCCGTTTTGGTGCCTTTCACATCAAGCCACGCATCGCCGTTATCTGCTGCGATGATTTTGTAAGGCATGATAGAAACGTCACGCTGAACTTCTTCGTCCTGGAAGCGGCGGCCAATCAGGCGTTTGATCGCAAACAGGGTGTTTTGCGGGTTTGTCACTGCCTGACGTTTAGCCGGCTGACCAACCAGAGTTTCACCATCCTGGGTATAAGCAATGATAGAAGGCGTGGTGCGATCGCCCTCGGCGTTCTCCAGCACGCGTGCAGTAGTGCCGTCCATAATCGCTACACAAGAGTTGGTAGTACCCAGGTCGATACCAATAATTTTACCCATCTAAACGTCTCCACTAAAAATTCAGTCAACATGTGGTTGTGTACCTGTAATAAGGGCAGAACGTGCTTTTTCAACTGCCCAGATTTGATTTTTTTTCAGGTCCACACACTGCGGTTGACTACAAGATGGGGTCGCGACGGCATCCATCAAGGGGCAAGCATAAAAAAAATTTTAATTTCACCCTGATGAGATCATAGACGGCGTCGATGCCGCCCATTATGATGCCGCGCCCCGTCAGGGAGTATTGACGCGGGTTTAACCATTTCACCATTTTAATGATGATTTTTTTTGAGGACTTATGGGCAACACTAAGTTGGCTAATCCGGCTCCGCTGGGCCTGATGGGGTTTGGCATGACCACCATTCTGCTGAACCTGCACAACATCGGGATGTTCCCGATGGACGGCGTAATCCTGGCGATGGGCATTTTTTACGGCGGTATCGCGCAAATCTTCGCGGGCCTGCTGGAATATAAGAAAGGCAACACCTTCGGCTTAACCGCCTTCACCTCTTACGGCTCGTTCTGGCTGACCCTGGTCGCCATCCTGCTGATGCCTAAAATGGGCCTGGCAGACGCGGCAAACGCCCACTTCCTGGGCGTCTATCTGGGCCTGTGGGGCGTCTTTACCCTGTTCATGTTCTTCGGCACCCTGAAAGGCAACCGCGCGCTGCAGTTCGTCTTCCTGAGCCTGACCGTACTGTTCGCCCTGCTGGCGATTGGCCACCTGGCGGATAACGAAGGCATCGTTCACGTAGCAGGCTGGATTGGCCTGGTGTGCGGCGCAAGCGCTATCTACCTGGCAATGGGTGAAGTGCTGAACGAACAGTTTGACCGCACCATTTTACCTATTGGTGAAAAACACTGATCCCTCTGTCGTGCCCGCCTCGCGGGCACGATATTCCCCCGCCTGCCGAAGCCAAACGCCTAATCCCAGCCCCATCAGCGAGAGCGCGAGTACATACCAGGCAGGCGCCATCGGCGACACCCCCATCATGACCGTGACCACTATCGGCGTCAGCCCGCCGAAAATGGCATACGCGACGTTATAAGAGAACGATATCCCGGTGAAGCGAACCTCCGGCGGGAAGGCGCGCACCATGACGTAAGGCACAGCCCCCACGACGCCCACGCACAGTCCGACCACGCCGTAAAGCAGGAACAGCTGTTCAGGATGACTGCCCGCAAGATGGTAAAACGCCCAGCTCGACGCGGCCAGCAGCAGGCTGCCGACAATAAAGGTCAGGCTGGCACCGAAACGATCCGCCGCCAGCCCGGCGGCCAGACAGCCAAAGCAGAGCATGATTGTCGCAATACTGTTTGCCTGTAAGGTCACGGCAGGGGCGAAACCGTACTGTTTCTGCAGCCACACCGGCGACATCAAAATCACCACCACGATGCCCGCCGACAGCAGCCAGGTGAGCAGCATCGACACCACCACCGCTTTTTTATGACGCACCACAACGGCTTTGACCGGCAACTCCTGCGCCAGCGCTTTACGCTGCTGCATTTCGAGGAAAATCGGCGTCTCCTGCAGCCAGCGGCGCAGGTACATTGCCACCAGGCCAAACGCCCCGCCCAGCAGGAACGGAATACGCCAGCCCCAGTAGTGCACGGCCTGCTGCGTCATGCTGGTGTTGACTATCGTCGCCACCACCGACCCCAACAGGATCCCGACGGTCAGCCCCGCCGTTAACGTTCCGCAGGCGATCCCGATGCGGCGGGCAGGAACGTGCTCCGCCACAAACACCCAGGCCCCCGGCACTTCCCCGCCGATGGCCGCGCCCTGAAGAATGCGCATCAGCAGCAGCAATAGCGGGGCGAGAATGCCCATGGAGGCATAGGTGGGCAGCAGGCCGATCGCCAGCGTCGGCACCGCCATCAGCAGGATGCTCAGGGTAAACATCTTCTTACGCCCGACAAGATCGCCAAAGTGGGCCATGACGATGCCGCCCAGCGGACGTGCCAGATACCCGGCAGCAAAGATGCCGAAGGTTTGCACCTGACGCAGCCATTCTGGAATATCCGCCGGGAAGAAGAGCGCCCCCACCACGGCGGCGAAGAAGACAAAGATGATGAAGTCGTAAAACTCCAGCGCGCCACCTAAGGCGGCGAGCGTAAGCGTTTTGTAGTCCTGTCGATTCAGAGGTCGGGTGTTATGTGACATAGCGAACCATTGTGCATGTGTTGTGGATTATTTTTTACAGCAATCGTAAAGAAAAAATTACTATATCGTAAATCCATTTACACGCTACTGCGGCTGGCGCTAATGTCACATTTTAGTAAATTTCAGGAGATTGTCTCGCGGCGTGCGCTTTTAGGACGAAATGCTGCTACCACTTTGTCGTCAGTTTCCACGTACGGCCCGTCAAGCAACTGTATACAATACGGTACACTTGCAAATATGCCGTGCACGATGACGCGACCGTCCTCGGCTTTTAATCCTTCCAGCGTCTCTTTGATCGACTTTGGCTGCCCCGGCAGGTTCAGTATCAGCGCCTGTTTGCGGATCACCCCCACCTGGCGGGAAAGGATTGCCGTCGGGACAAAGTGTAGACTGATCTGGCGCATCTGTTCGCCGAAGCCCGGCATTTCCCGGTCGGCGATAGCCAGCGTCGCGTCCGGCGTCACGTCGCGACGCGCGGGGCCGGTTCCACCCGTGGTGAGCACAAGGTGACAACTCATCTCATCCACCAGCTCACACAGGGTCTGCTCAATGATCGGCTGTTCGTCAGGGATAAGGCGAGTCTGGATCTCAAACGGGGTGGTCAGCGCGCTTGCCAGCCACTCTTCCAGAGCGGGGATGCCTTTATCCTGGTAAACGCCGCTGGAGGCGCGGTCAGAAATCGACACTAAGCCGATGCGTAAGGTATTCATATTCATTCCATTCAAAAAGTACTGATTAAAGGGAATGATACACGCAGAGGGAAAATTCAGACAGAGGACAGAAGAAGACGCGTGACCGGGAGCCCGGTCACGCAGAATGATTACAGCAGGTCGCCGATCATTTTTTCCAGTTTTTCCTGGTCGATAGCAAACTTACGGATACCGTCCGCCAGTTTGTCTACAGCCATTGGATCCTGGTTGTGCTGCCACAGGAACTCGGATTCGGTGATGCGCTCCGGGCGCGCCTTCACTTCGCCGGTATAAGACAGCTTACGCTCGATAGCACCTTCGCTTTCTGCCAGCTCTTTCAGCAGCGCAGGGGCGATGGTCAGACGGTCACAGCCAGCCAGCTCAATGATTTCGCCCACGTTACGGAAGCTTGCACCCATAACCACGGTCTCATAGCCATGCTGTTTGTAGTATTCGTAGATTTCAGTCACGGAAATCACGCCTGGATCTTCAGACGCTGCGTACTCTTTCTTGTCGGTGTTGGCTTTGTACCAGTCCAGAATACGGCCCACGAACGGAGAAATCAGGTACACGCCTGCTTCCGCACATGCACGCGCCTGCGCGAAGGAGAACAGCAGGGTCAGGTTACAGTTGATGCCTTCTTTTTCCAGCTGCTCGGCAGCGCGAATGCCCTGCCAGGTCGACGCCAGTTTGATCAGGATACGGTCGTTGCTGATGCCCGCGTCGTTGTACAGTTTGATCAGGCGTTTTGCTTTCGCGATTGACGCTTCGGTGTCGTAGGAGAGACGTGCATCCACTTCGGTAGAGATACGGCCCGGAACTAGCTTCAGGATTTCCAGACCGATGTTCACTGCCAGTTTATCGGTAGCATCCACAACCTGCTGCGCACGGTCATTGCTCTGTGCTTTCGCCCAGGTCACAGCCTCGTCAATCAGTTTGCGATACTCAGGGATCTGTGCGGCGTTAAGGATCAGAGAAGGGTTAGTTGTGGCATCCTGCGGCTGGTACAGCTTCATTGCCGCGATATCTCCGGTGTCAGCTACGACAGTGGTGAACTGACGAAGGGAGGTCAATTTATCCGTCATGATAGTGTTTCTCTTTTAACGTGCCCTGGATAATTCACGCTACCGACAGCATGCCTGCAGCGGAAAAATGACAGGTTTACTTGTTAGGGGGATGTAACCGGTCTGCCCTGATGATAACACGACGGAGGGGTAGCGCAACCGCAGACAGTGCGCTTAGGCAGAGTATGATAAACTCAAAATATTAACAGGCTGCTAAGCAACAGCATGCCCAATCAGTGGTAGCGCTTACATATTCACGTTGGCATCAACAAGAGGGACGTTAATGCCTGATTTCCTTTTCTTTATTAACGAAGTCCTCTGGGGTTCGATAATGATCTACCTGCTTCTGGGAGCAGGTATCTGGTTTACGCTACGCAGTGGGTTTATCCAGTTTCGCTATATTCGCAAGTTTGACAGAAGTCTGAAAAACAGCGTCACGCCCCAGCCGGGCGGATTAACGTCGTTTCAGGCGCTGTGTACCAGCCTGGCTGCCCGCCTCGGTAGCGGAAACCTGGCGGGCGTTGCGCTGGCCATCAGCGCCGGTGGGCCAGGCGCGGTGTTCTGGATGTGGGTCACGGCGCTTCTCGGAATGGCTACCTCTTTTGCCGAAAGTTCGCTGGCGCAACTCTATAAAGAGAAAGACAGAAACGGGCAGTTTCGCGGCGGTCCGGCCTGGTATATGGCGCGTGGCTTAGGAATGCGCTGGATGGGCGTTCTGTTCTCGCTTTTTTTACTGCTCGCGTACGGTCTAATTTTTAATACCGTGCAGTCAAACTCCGTCGCCCATGCCCTGCGCTATACCTTCTCCTGCCCGGAGTGGATCACCGGCATCGGTTTAGCCCTCTTTGTTTTGTTCACCATTTCTGCCGGCCTGAAAGGCGTTGCCCGCCTGATGCAGTGGCTGGTTCCCATCATGGCGCTGCTCTGGGTTGCCGCGAGCCTGGTCGTCGCTGCGCTGCATGCCGACCAGGTTCCGGACGTGATTGCGACCATCTTTAAAAGCGCCTTTGGCTGGCGTGAGGTGGCGTCAGGCGCGCTGGGCTACACCCTGAGCCAGGCGCTGATGGCAGGTTTTCAGCGAGGCATGTTCTCCAATGAAGCCGGGATGGGCTCCACTCCCAACGCCGCCGCGGCCGCCTCTTCCTGGCCGCCGCACCCGGCAGCGCAGGGTATCGTGCAGATGATAGGCGTGTTTATTGATACCGTTATTATCTGTTCCGCCAGCGCCATGATCCTCCTGCTGGCCGGTCCTGTGGCGCATGACTCGGATATCGACGGAATACAGCTTCTCCAGCAGGCGCTGGTGAATCTGACCGGCGGCTGGGGTTCGGGATTTGTCTCGCTCATTCTGATACTGTTCGCCTTCAGTTCGATTGTGGTGAATTACCTGTACGCCGAAAATAACCTTATCTTCCTGAAATACGACTCTCGTCCTGCCATCTTCTTGCTTCGCCTGGGCGTAGTACTGATGGTGATCGCGGGCTCCCTTCTGAATATGCCGCTGGTCTGGCAGCTGGCGGATGTCATTATGGCGCTAATGGCAATCACTAACCTGACGGCGATCCTGCTGCTCTCGCCCGTTGTGAACCTTATTGCCAGGGATTATCTTCGCCAGCGCAAGCTGGGCGTTCCCCCGGTATTTGATGCCGCACGCTATCCCGAAATTCAGTCACAGCTTGCCCCCGGCACCTGGGATGATTTGCCCCGGCGATAACAGCTATCGATCAATTCAGGGCGATTTTTTGTTAAAGTCGCTCTAAATTTCCTGCAAGGACTGGATATGCTGATTCTGATTTCACCTGCAAAAACGCTCGACTACCAGAGCCCGCTCGCTACCGAGCGTTATACCCAGCCAGAACTGCTGGACTATTCGCAACAGCTGATCCGCGAAGCGCGCAAGCTCTCTGCGCCGCAAATCGCCTCGCTGATGAGCATCAGCGACAAGCTGGCAGACCTGAACGCGACCCGGTTCCACGAGTGGCACCCGGATTTCACCCCCGCTAACGCGCGCCAGGCGATCCTGGCGTTTAAGGGCGATGTTTACACCGGCCTGCAGGCGGAAGATTTTAGCGAAGCCGACTTTGATTTTGCCCAGCAGCATCTGCGCATGCTGTCGGGCCTGTATGGCGTACTGCGCCCGCTGGATCTGATGCAGCCATATCGTCTGGAGATGGGGATTCGCCTGGAAAACGCCAAAGGCAAAGACCTTTACCATTTCTGGGGCGACATCATCACCGACAAGCTGAACGCGGCGCTGCATGCTCAGGGTGATAACGTGGTGGTCAACCTGGCATCCGATGAGTACTACAAGTCGGTGAAGCCGAAAAAGCTGAACGCGGAGATCGTTAAGCCGGTCTTCCTTGATGAGAAGAACGGCAAGTTCAAGGTCATCAGCTTCTATGCGAAAAAAGCGCGTGGCCTGATGAGCCGCTATATCATTCAGAACCGCCTGACGAAGCCGGAGCAGTTAACGGGATTCAACACCGACGGCTATTTCTTTGACGAGGCGTCGTCAGGGAAAGGTGAGCTGGTATTTAAGCGCCACGAGCAGTAAAACTAAACCCCGCCATCTGGCGGGGTTTTGCGTTAATGGTGCTTCCAGTCCGGGCCCGGACGGTGGTCGTCGTGATGATGGTCGTGTCGGTCATCACGATCGCGATGCTCGTCATGCGGACGCCAGTGGTTATCGCGCCAGTCATAATGCGCCTTCCACCAGTCGTGGTCGCGCCAGCGGCCGCCATCCCAGTAATGCCCGCTATTGTCCCGATCGCCAATCTGCAGTTTTACCGCAGGTACGAGAGTAATTTCAGATGCCTGTACCGCCATGGGGGCGACCAGCACCAGAGAAAGCGCGATGAGTGCAGGTTTTAGTGTAGACACAGGTGACTCCTTATTCTTCTTGCCCAACGTGGGCCGATGTAAGGAGAGTACGCGAGGGGAACGGTGGATGTTATTCTCTGCAATCCTAAACGCTAAGTGACCGCATTTATTGGGAATTTCTGCTTTTTTCCTGCAATTTTTCTCCTTAATTTCTTCATAAAAAAGCCGGGTGGCGCTGCGCTTACCCGGCCTACGGCCGTCTCGTCGTTGTAGGCCCGGTAAGGCGTAGCCGCCACCGGGCAACAAAATCACGCGCGCGTCATCATCAGATTCCGCAGTGCCGCGAAATCCGCCGGCAGCTCATGAGACAGCAGCGGCAGGTCGGCGCGCTCGGCCAGCTCTTTTGGCAGCGGCAGCGTTTCGCCCAGAATATCTTCCACGCTCTCTTTGAACTTCGCCGGATGCGCGGTGCCCAGGAACAGGCCATATTCACCCGGGTTAAGCTGGTCGCGCAGCGCGCGGTACGCAATTGCCGCGTGCGGCTCAGAGGTGTAGCCCACCGCCTTCAGCTCGCGCATGGTGGCTTTGGTGGTTTCGTCCGTCACCGCAGCGTAGCCCAGGTCACCCAGACGCCACACCTTGCGGCGGAACAGCTCTTCCACGCGCGGCCAGTTGTTCGGCTGCGACACGTCCATGGCATTGGAGAGCGTCGCCTGCGTGGCGTTAGGCGCCCATTTGCCGTCTTTCAGGAAGCGCGGCACGGTATCGTTGGCGTTGGTGGCGGCGATAAAGCGTTTCACCGGCAGACCGAGAGATTTCGCCAGCAGCCCCGCCGTCAGGTCGCCGAAGTTGCCGCTTGGCACGGAAACTACCAGCTGATTGCGCGCTTCCTGCGGCAGCTGAGCCACCGCTTCGAAGTAGTAGCAGATCTGCGCCAGCAGGCGGCTGATGTTGATGGAGTTCGCCGAGTTCAGCCCCAGCGCGGCCTTCAGCTCTTCATCATCGAACGCCTGCTTGACCAGCGCCTGGCAGGCATCGAAATCGCCGTCGATCGCCACGGTTTCAATGTTGCCGCCGAGGGTGCAGAACAGTTTTTCCTGCAACGGGCTGATCTTGCCTTTCGGATAGAGGATCACCACGCGGACGTTTTTCAGGCCGTAGAACGCGTGTGCCACCGCCGCACCGGTATCACCGGAGGTGGCGGTCAGGATGGTCACCGGCTTGTCGCCGCTGATGTGGGTCAGCATCTGCGCCATAAAGCGGCCGCCGAAGTCTTTAAACGCCAGGGTCGGGCCGTGGAACAGCTCCAGACAACCGACGTCAGGCTCAACCTGCTTAACCGGAGCCGGGAAAGCAAACGCCGCACGCACGCGCTCTTCCAGCAGCTCCTGCGGGATTTCATCGCCAATAAACGCAGACAGAATTTTGGTGCTGCGGGTGACAAAGTCCAGCTTCAGCAGCTCATCGATTTCGGTCAGCTGAAATTCCGGCAGGTCGTGCGGGAAAAACAGCCCCTGATTTTTGCCCAGCCCCTGAGTCACTGCCTGCGCGAAGCTGACCTGCTCGTTATGATCTTTAAGGTTGTAGAGTTTCATTCGTTATCCCAGTACTCGTGCGCCAGCCGTGTCCAGACGGCAAATATGAACAAAGCCTTCCTGATTTTGCAGGTAGTGTTTAGAGAGCCAGTCCGCCACGCGCTGCGCGGTGTCTGGCTTATCGCAAAGGGCGAACAGCGTCGGGCCGGAGCCGGAGATGCCGCACGCCTGCGCGCCGATATCCATTGAAGCCTGTCGCGCCTCGTTAAAGCCGGGCAGCAGCTTCGTACGGTACGGCTCGGCAATGACGTCTTTCATCAGTTTCGCCGCCAGCTGCGGCTGGCGGGTGTAGCAGGCGTGGATAAAGCCCGCCAGGTGACGCCCGTGGGCGATACAGTCCTGACGACGATACTGCGCCGGCAGGATCGCACGCGCTTCCGCGGTAGAGACCTTGATGCCCGGATACGCCAGCACCCACAGCCACTCGTCAAACCCAGGCACCTGCTGGCTGATGATGCCATTTTCTTCAATCATCAGCTGCATGCCGCCGAGGAAGCACGGCGCCACGTTATCATAGTGAATACTGCCAGAGATGCGCCCTTCCAGCTCGCCCATCAGCGCCAGCAGACGGCTATTGTTCAGCGGCTTGCCGCAGTGCTCGTTCATCGCCACCAGCGCGGCGACAACCGAGCAGGCGCTGGAGCCCAGGCCCGAACCAATCGGCATGCTTTTTTCCAGCGTCATGGCGACCGGCACGTTTTTGCCAATCTCCTGACAGAAGCGCTCCCAGCACTGATAAACGATATTCTCGCGTGGTTCAGGCGGCAGCTTGCTGGCGAAACGGCCGACGTTATTCAGGCTGAAGCTTTCTGCCGCCTCAACCGTTACCGTATCGCCCAGCAGCGAACCGTCCACCGGCGTCACCGCCGCACCCAGCACGTCAAATCCGACGCTCATATTGGCGCTGGAAGCCGGGGCATATACTTTAACCATCTTAAACTCCTAACTTCCATGACAGGGTACGCAGCAGGTCGGCAAACACGCCCGCCGCCGTCACATCATTCCCTGCGCCATAGCCGCGAAGCACCAGCGGCAATGGCTGATAATAGTGGCTGTAAAACGCGAGGGCGTTTTCGCCGTTTTTGACTTTGTACAGCGGGTCGTTACCATCCACTTCGGCAATCTTCACCCGGCATACGCCGTCCTCTTCAATGTTGCCAACATAGCGCAATACCTTACCTTCATCACGGGCTTTCGCAACGCGTGCGGCAAAGGCATCGTCAAGCTGAGGTAAATTCGCCATAAAGGTGCTGACATCGCCGCTGGTGTCAAACTCGGCTGGTAGCACCGGCTCAATCACGATATCCGAAAGCTCCAGCTCGCGGCCCGTTTCGCGCACCAGGATCAGCAGCTTGCGCGCCACGTCCATCCCGGAGAGATCGTCGCGCGGATCTGGCTCGGTGTAGCCCAGCTCGCGCGCGGCACGGGTGGCTTCCGACAGGCTCATCCCTTCATCCAGCTTGCCGAAAATAAACGACAGGGAGCCGGAGAGGATGCCGGAGAAACGCTGCAGTTCGTCGCCCGCGTTAAGCAGGTTTTGCAGGTTCTCGATGACCGGCAGGCCGGCGCCGACATTGGTGTCGTACAGGAACTTGCGGCGCGACTTGCTCGCCGCCAGACGCAGCTGGTGATAGTAATCCATCGATGAGGTGTTGGCCTTTTTGTTCGGCGTCACCACGTGGAAGCCTTCGCGCAGGAAGTCGGCGTACTGGTCGGCCACCGCCTGGTTCGAGGTACAGTCAACGATAACCGGGTTAAGCAGGTGATACTCTTTCACCAGACGGATCAGGCGCCCCAGGTTGAACGGCTCTTTCGCCTCTTCCAGCTCCGCCTGCCAGTTCTCCAGGTTCAGACCGTGAACGTCAGTAAGCAGCGCTTTCGAGTTCGCAATTCCGCAGACGCGCAGATCGATGTGCTTTTTCTTGAGCCACTCCTGTTGGCGCTTCACCTGCTCCAGCAGCGCACCGCCGACGCCACCCACGCCAATCAGGAATAGCTCGATAACCTGATCGGTGTTGAACAGCATCTGGTGAACCACGCGCACGCCGGTAGTGGCGTCATCGTTATCCACCACCACGGATATTGAACGCTCGGACGAACCCTGGGCAATCGCCACGATGTTGATATTGGCCCGCGCCAGCGCGGCAAAGAATTTGGCGGAGATACCGCGCAGCGTGCGCATACCGTCGCCAACCACGGAAATCACCGCCAGGCGCTCCTGAATAGAGAGCGGCTCCAGCAGTTCCTCTTTCAGCTCCAGATAGAACTCTTCTTCCAGCGCGCGGCGGGCGCGCAGACAGTCGACCTGAGGCACGCAGAAGCTGATGCTGTATTCGGAAGAGGACTGGGTGATCAGCACCACCGAGATACCGTTGCGTGACATGGCCGCAAAAACGCGCGCCGCCATGCCGACCATCCCCTTCATCCCCGGACCGGAGACGCTGAACATTGCCATATTATTCAGGTTGGAAATGCCTTTCACCGGCAGACCATCTTCATCGCTGCTGGCACCAATCAACGTGCCTGGCGCCTGCGGGTTACCGGTGTTTTTAATCAGGCATGGGATCTGGAACTGGGCAATGGGGGAGATGGTACGCGGGTGAAGCACTTTGGCGCCGAAGTAGGAAAGCTCCATCGCTTCCTGGTAGGACATCGACTTCAGCAGCCTGGCGTCCGGCACCTGGCGCGGATCGCAGGTATAGACGCCGTCGACGTCAGTCCAGATCTCACAGCAGTCTGCGCGTAAACAGGCGGCCAGCACGGCGGCGGAGTAGTCGGATCCGTTACGGCCCAGCACTACCAGCTCGCCCTTCTCGTTCCCGGCGGTAAAGCCCGCCATCAGGATCATATGGTCAGAGGGGATTTTGCTCGCGGCAATACGGCGGGTTGATTCGGCAATATCAACGGTAGATTCGAGGTAGTGGCCCGCTGCCAGCAATTTCTCAACCGGATTGATCACGGTAACGTTGTGGCCGCGCGCTTCCAGCACGCCCGCCATGATGGCGATGGAGAGTTTTTCGCCCCGGCAGATCAGCGCCGCGTTGACGCTGTCCGGGCACTGGCCCAGCAGGCTGATGCCATGCAGCACATGTTTGATCTGAGCAAACTCCTGCTCAACGAAGGACTTCAGCTGCGCGAGCGGGAAACCAGGCTGTGCCTCTGCCAGCCCCTGCAGCAGCTCGGCGAAGATACGCTCGG
Source organism: Enterobacter cloacae complex sp. P27C (assembly GCF_014895705.1). Lineage (NCBI taxonomy): Bacteria > Pseudomonadati > Pseudomonadota > Gammaproteobacteria > Enterobacterales > Enterobacteriaceae > Enterobacter > Enterobacter cloacae complex sp. P27C. The sequence goes on along the minus strand of NZ_JADBQB010000004.1, from coordinate 329,941 downwards.
CATCGCTGATGTTCGGGAGTGCATCCTGGCCACCGATGGTCTTTTCAATCATCGCCACCAGATGGTTTGTGATTTTTGCCGGGGCAGAGAGCACGGTCGCAACCTGCCCCTGCCTGGCGTTGCTCTCTAGGATATCGGCAACACGCAGAAAACGTTCTGCATTTGCCACTGATGTACCGCCGAACTTCAACACTCGCATGGTTCTACCTCGTTTCCTTTAGCCGAAAAAAAAGCCCGCACTGTTCAGGTGCGGGCTTTTTTCTGTTTTTCCTGTACGCGTCAGCCCGCATCGTTACCTGTGGTAATGATGATGGTTGTGGTAATGGTGGTGATGCTGATGCGTTTCATGGATGTTGTGTACTCTGTCATTATTATCTGTCTGTGCTGTATTCTTTTAGGGTTAAAGGATCGGGCACCTTAAGTCAATGAATTTTTAATTTGATCACAATTCCGCGGACGTTCACGTCACGCTGCGTGACGTTTTATTTTCATCCGAATCCCCCAGCCGCAACCCTCCACGACAGACCATTTCGCCATAGTAAAAACTTATGACAGCATTTTACTCGGCCAATTTTTTTTCAATATCGTGCAGCAAACGGTGCAACATGGCGGTGTCCCGCTGTTCAAGACGTCCAAGGCGCTGCTGTAGCCAGTCGGCCATTTTTTGATCGTCCGCAACGCCAAGGCTCGATAAAAGACGCTCTACGCGAGCACGAAGCGCGGCCAGCTGATTTTCATTGGCGGCTTCTGTCTGGGATTGAGGGATTTGCATTAGGGAAGCTAATTGATAGCAATAGACCATTACCGCCTGGCCTAAATTCAGGGAAGGATAATCGGCTACCATCGGCGCACCGGTGAGAACGTCCGCCAGCTCAAGCTCTTCGTTGGTGAGCCCGGAATCTTCACGACCAAATACCAGCGCGGCTTTCTCAAGCCACTGGCTTTTCTCTTCCAGCATGGGCACCAGTTCAGCAGGCGTGGCGTAGTAGTGGAACTTCGCCCGGCTGCGTGCTGTGGTGGCAACGGTAAATGAAATGTCATGCAGCGCGTCGGCAAGCGTAGCGTAAGTCGTTATATTATCGAGAATATCCCCCGAACCGTGCGCCACCCAGCGGGCGGCAGGCTCCAGGTGCGCAGTGCTGTCCACAATACGTAAATCGGTAAAACCCATGGTCTTCATGGCACGCGCCGCAGCGCCTATATTTTCGGCTCTGGCTGGAGCGACCAGTACAATCGACAGATGCATTTATGCTCTCTTTTTAATCAGTTAGCGGAGAAAAGTGTGATGCACTTCAACATATTACGCAGCACGAATTTACAAATTTGCAACACAAATCACCGAAATAGCGTTTCATAACAAATTAAAGACGCTAAACTATTTTGTGTCTGAACAATCAGTTAGAATGTTAACAGAAGCCTATTATCCCTATGTTTTATAATGATAATGGCAACGTGAATACCCTGTTCTGATTGGATTCGCTTTGTTTATAAATCAATCTCCGCAACTAGTTGGTTTATTGAAAAATTGTGACAAAGGCTAGCATTCGGCTACGATGATTTCATCAAACTGTTAACGTGCTACAATTGAACTTGATATATGTCAACGAAGCGTAGTTTTATTGGGTGTCTGGTGTCACTTAGCCTGTTATGTTGCTGTTAAAATGGTTAGGATGACAGCCGTTTTTGACACTGTCGGGTCCAAAGGGAAAGTACCCAAGACCAAGCTAATGATGTTGTTGACGTTGATGGAAAGTGCATCAAGAACGCAATTACGTACTTTAGTCACGTTAAGCCGATCATGTTAATTTGCGACATGTATCAGGCAGGTCAGGGACTTTTGTACTTCCTGTTTCGATTTAGTTGGCAATTTAGGTAGCAAACATGCAGACCCCGCACATTCTTATCGTTGAAGACGAGTTGGTAACACGCAACACGTTAAAGAGCATTTTCGAAGCAGAAGGCTACGATGTCTTTGAAGCGACCGATGGCGCAGAGATGCATCAGATCCTTTCTGAAAATGATATCAACCTGGTGATCATGGATATCAACCTGCCGGGCAAAAACGGTCTTCTGCTGGCGCGCGAACTGCGTGAACAGGCGAACGTCGCGTTAATGTTCCTGACGGGCCGTGATAACGAAGTTGATAAAATTCTTGGCCTGGAGATCGGTGCGGATGACTACATCACCAAACCGTTCAACCCTCGCGAGTTAACCATTCGTGCACGCAACCTGCTGTCCCGCACCATGAACCTGGGCACGGTCAGCGAAGAGCGTCGTAGCGTCGACAGCTACAAATTCAACGGCTGGGAACTTGATATCAATAGCCGTTCGCTGATTAGCCCGAACGGTGAGCAGTATAAGCTGCCGCGCAGCGAATTCCGCGCGATGCTGCACTTCTGCGAAAATCCGGGCAAAATTCAGTCCCGTGCAGAACTGCTGAAGAAAATGACCGGTCGTGAGCTGAAGCCTCATGACCGTACCGTAGACGTGACCATCCGTCGTATTCGTAAGCATTTCGAATCGACGCCTGATACGCCGGAAATCATCGCCACCATCCACGGCGAGGGGTACCGTTTCTGCGGTGATCTGCAGGAATAATCCCGCAGTTAACGCATGAAAAACGGCGCATTTGCGCCGTTTTTTTTTATTTCCAGATCCGCATTGTGTCGTTATCAGGTTCTGCGGGCGGCGCAGGTCGCTTCGGCTGTGAAAGCGAATACCAGTCGAAATGACGAGTCAGGTACATGACGGCGAACAGCGCCAGCGCGAGAACCGCAGACCCCAACAGCAGTGCACTATCCTCCGAGCGCAGCAGGAACCACATCACCACATCCAACCCCAGCAAGGCCAGCACAAACAGTCCGCTGCGCTTCCAGCTTTTCAGCACGGCCTGCAGGTACATTCCGTTCATCGCCGCACCAACCAAACTTGCAACTACCCAGGCTGGCGTAAACCCGACATGTTCTGATAGCGCCAACAGCACCAGATAGAACAGCACCAGCGACAGCCCCACCAGCAGATACTGCATCGGGTGCAGGCGCAGCCCGGTTAAGGTCTCGAAAACAAAGAAGGCCATAAACGTCAGCGCAATCAGCAAAATGGCGTACTTGATCGCCCGGTCAGTCAGCTGATACTGATCGGCGGGCGTGGCTACCGTAACGCTGAAGGCGGGGATCGACTCCCATGACGGCGACTCGCTTCCGTTGAACCAGCTCTCAAGATTGTTCGCAAACCAGCTGCTCTGCCAGTTCGCCTGAAACCCGGTGTCACCAATTTTATGCTTCACCGGTAGATAATTACCCATAAAGCCAGGATGCGGCCAGTTGCTGTTCAGCGCCATTTCACTGCTACGTCCTACAGGTACCACGGCAAAACTTCCTGTTCCCGTCAGATTCAGCGAAATATCCATAGCAAACGTTTTTAATTCCAGCGCCTTGTCAGTCAGCGGGATATGGATACCGGGAAGCGCGCCATACACGCCTGTACCCGGCTCCACACTTAGCGTCTCGCCGTTGATACTGGAGACTTTCACCGTGCCAATGCCTCGAGCATCGCCCACGCCAACAACGATAAACGGCTGCCCCAGGGTCATCGACTCCCCTTTCAGCTGCGTCATTTTTTCCGTGTTGAATCGGGCTTTTATGTTGAGGTCGGTATTCCAGATCTGTCCGTCATAGATGCCGACATTTCGCGACTCAACGCGCTGGTTACCCTCAACGCGCAGAGACTCCGGCAGGATAAAATGCATATAGCTTTTCTTGTACTCGACTTTTTTCTCATCCTCTAACTTGTAAAAAACCTCGGTTACCGGGATCGCAATCAGCGGGCCGACCAATTTTTGCGGCCCGCTGGTGCTCTGGCGAAGCGTATTTTCGACATCGTTGCGGTAGCTTTCACGCTCTGAAATGAGGTTACTCACCATAAACAGTGGGACTAACAACAGCAGGATGCACCCCAGCAGGGTGCTTACTTTCCAGAACAGGGGGGATTTCATCATTACGTCTCCTTTGTGATGTGGAGAGCGTAACCAGGCTGTGTGGGGCCAGTTTGAAGTTATGTGAAGGGACGGTGAAGTGTCAGCGTGGCTATCACGCCACCTTCATCACGATTACGCAATGTAATCTCTCCGTGGTGCAGACGCGCCACCTCCTGAACAAACGCCAGCCCGAGTCCGCTACTTTTCAACCCGTTCTCGCGCGGCAGGGAATAAAAGCGTTCAAAAATACGCTCCAGCGCATAATCCGGGATCCCGCTTCCGCTGTCGGTGACGCTCAGCCGTATCTGCCCCTGTTCTTCCCGGGCCGCCAGTTCAATGGCACCGCCCTGTGGGGTAAAATCGATAGCATTGTCCAGTAAATTACCAAGCGCCTGTTCGAGCAGGTCGGGATCGCCTTCAACAAGAAGCGAAGCGGGCTGGAGGGTCAGCGCAATCTCTTTTGCCGCCAATAGCGCCGAACGCGCGTCGGCAAGCCGTGTAAACAGCAGGTCGACGCGGACGGCCTGGAGCGTAATCTCGACCCGATTTTCAAGCCGCGCCTGAGTCAGCAGTTTTTCAACCAGCGACTGCATACGCGCGTTTTGCACCAGAATATTATCGATAAACCGCGCGGCCACCTGCGGCGGCGGCTGCTCGGTGAGAATTTCTGCCGCGCCGCGTATGGCGGCTATTGGGCTTTTCAGCTCGTGGGTCAGCGCATGGACATAATGTTCAATGTAATTTTTCCCTTCAAGGCGAATACGCATATTTTCCAGCGCCAGAGCCAGCTTGTGCAGTTCGCTACTGCCTGGATTAGGCAGCGGGAGAGGCGTATCAGTGGTCACCGAGTCGGCATAGCGCGATAACGTACTGATGGAACGATTGATCCACCAGGCGACGAGAAAACCGATCAGTAAAGCAATGCCAAGCAGCGCCCCGCCAGCCCACAGAATCCGCCTCTCGCTGCGTTGGATAACCGGCGCCATCGCGCTGTTCGGTTTCCCCACCGACAGCACGCCGATAATCTTGCCCTGCTCCACAACCGGTGCGGCAACATACATCACCGTGCTCTCCGGATCGTCGGGATAGCTCTGGGTACTGCGCGCGCCGTATTGGCCGCGAAGCGTCAGCCAGACATCGTTCCAGCGAGAGTAATCTTGCCCCACGGCCAGGCCGGCAGAATCAAACACGACGCGGCCCTGCGCATCGGTCATGTAGACGTGATACTCGTTGCGCACCTTATGAATGCCGCCTATATTGGCGCGGAAAGGCCGCTGATGGAGCTGTAAAAAGGCCTGCGCCAGTCTGCCCTGCTGCGCATTGCCCGAAAGAAGATCCTCACGCCCAACTTCGGCGAGCAAGGTCGCGGTATCGATCAACGTGCCCTCGGTTGCCCTGCGCACGCCGGGCTTCACTTCCTGAACAAAGATCGACAGCACAAACCATGCGGCGATGGCGACGATCAGGAAGTACCCCAGCAGCAAACGCATTCCGATGCGCATTAATAAAGCCCCAGGCTATAGCCCATACCGCGATGGGTGCTGATGGGTGACAGTTCCTCATTCACTGCCCGCAGCTTGGCGCGCAGGGTCTTGATGTGAGTGTCCACGGTACGATCGTAACTGTCGCCGTCTTCGCCCCACACCTTGTCCATTAACTGTTGCCGAGAGAAAACCCGTCCCGGAGCCTGTAGTAACGTTTTAAGCAGCAAAAACTCATAGCGCGTGAGCGGTAATGCTTCACCGCACCAGCTAATTCGCGCGGCAGCTTCGTTCAGCTCAAACTGTCCGATACGCACCGTCTCCGCTGGGGCGGCGGATTTTTGCATCCGCCGTAAAATGGTCCTTACCCGGGCGCACACCTCACGCGGGGAGAAAGGCTTGGCGACGTAGTCGTCTGCGCCCATTTCCAGGCCGAGGAGTTTATCCACTTCGTCACTGCGTGCCGTCAGAAACAGCACGGGCAGTGACGGATGCTGCGCCAGAAGCTGGCGGCAGAGCTCAAAGCCGCTGATGTCCGGCAGCCCGACGTCAAGAATGGCGAGCGCCGGAGCCTGCTGGCGCGCCGCCTCCAGCACCGGTAAACCGCGCTCAAACGCTTTTACTGCAAATCCTTCCTGCTGAAGCATGTAGATAAGCGTATCGGCGATACTGGTTTCGTCTTCAACCAGCCAGACTACAGGTTGTTGCATGGTTCATCCCTGAATTAATGCCACGGCATAATCGGCACCGCACTAATGGCGTTTTTCGGTGACCCTTCCACCACTTTATCGGAATACGCCAGGTAGGCCAGGGTGTTGCGTTTTGCATCATAGAAACGCACCACCTGCAGCTTTTTAAACACCAGCGAGGTCCGTTTCTGGAACACCACATCGCCCTGCGCTTTGCCGTTTTTGATTTTATCGCTCAGCTCAACCGGTCCCACCTGCTGACAGGAGATCGCCGCATCGGAAGTGTCTTCCGCCAGCCCCAGGCCGCCTTTAATACCGCCCGTCTTCGCGCGGCTGACGTAGCAGGTGACGTTTTTCACGTCCGGATCGTCAAACGCCTCCACCACAATTTTGTGGTCCGGACCGAACATTTTGAACACGGTATCGACAGAACCAATCTGTTCCGCCTGCGCCGCACGGCCCGCTACCAGCAACAGGGCAGTAAGAAGCAAAGTCTTGTATTTCATATTGTTACCATTCTTTAAAATTGCATTGAGCGATTATTCAACACGTTAGTCAAAAATGTAGCAAGATCACAGGATTAGAATATATTCACCCAAAATGAGAGAGAAAAGGCATTAATGCGCAAAAAAAACACTGAATGCTAAAACATCAAAAAATGCTATTATCCGCTAACCTGTTATCAGGCACCTGCTGTTTTAAGGATGAGGATAGTATATGGATCAGGCTGGAATTATTCGCGACCTGCTCACCTGGCTGGAAGGTCATCTCGACCAGCCTTTGTCACTGGATAATGTGGCGGCTAAAGCGGGCTATTCCAAGTGGCATCTGCAAAGGATGTTCAAGGATGTCACCGGTCATGCTATCGGTGCCTATATTCGCGCACGTCGTTTATCGAAATCTGCGGTGGCTTTGCGCCTGACCGCGCGGCCAATTCTGGATATTGCCCTGCAGTACCGTTTTGATTCGCAGCAGACCTTCACCCGCGCCTTTAAAAAACAGTTCTCGTTGACGCCAGCGCTCTATCGCCGCTCGCCTGACTGGAGCTCGTTTGGCATGCGTCCGCCGCTGCGTCTGGGCGAGTTCGCGATGCCGAAATACGAAATGGTCACTCTGCCGGAAACCCATCTGATCGGTACAACCCAGAGCTACTCGTGCTCTCTGGAGCAGATTTCTGAGTTCCGCCATCAGATGCGCGTCCAGTTCTGGCGCGATTTCCTGAGCCATGCGCCGGCCATTCCGCCGATCCTGTATGGCCTCAACGAAACGCACCCAAGCCAGGAAAAAGACGACGAGCAGGAGGTGTTTTACACCACCGCGCTGACGCCGGAGCTGGCGAATGGCTACATTCAGGGTTCGAAGCCGGTCGTGCTGGAAGGCGGCGAGTACGTGATGTTCTCGTATGAAGGACTGGGTACGGGCGTCCAGGAGTTTATCCTGACCGTTTACGGGACCTGCATGCCAATGCTGAATCTGAATCGCCGTAAAGGTCAGGATATCGAGCGCTACTACCCGGCGCAGGATGCCAAACCGGAAGAAGGCCCAATCAATCTGCGTATGGAATTCTTGATTCCTGTCCGTCGTTAACGCTGCAGTTCATCAAGCGCAGGGGCATCGAGATGCGAAATGTCCCCTGCCATCTCCACGACCCAGCCCGACGCCAGCCACGCGCTTTCCTGATAATCAATCCGGGAAATGGAGCAGTTACGCAGGCGTAAACGACGCTCAGCGTAAGCCGGTAACCCCAGAATGGTGCTCACCAGGCAGCCGAGCGCGATACCGTGACTCACCAGCAGCGGACGGCTTCCTGCCGGAAGCTTGAGGCATTCCGCCAGCGCGGCATGCATACGCACGCTCAGCTCCTGCATGGATTCCCCTTCAGGAATACGACCATCTTCGGTACCGTTCACCAGCGTACGGCGCCAGCCCTCTTCCGTTTCCGTCAGCGTATCAATATGGCGCTTTTCCAGCACGCCCATATCCAGCTCGCGCAGGCGCGGCTCAAGCATCACATCGCAGCCGCAGGCGTCGGCAATGATGCGCGCCGTCTGCTGTGTGCGACCTAAATCGCTGGTAATAACGTGGGTAATGCCCAGCGTTCTGGCGCGTTCCGCCACCTGCCACGCTTGCTGCACACCCTTCTCGGTGAGAGGACTATCTGACTGGCCTTGAATACGTCGCTCGGCGTTCCACTGCGTTTCACCGTGGCGAACAAGGTATACCTGTAACATGCTTTTTTTCCGTTATACTGCGATGAGTTTTTTTTGAATCGAGCTTAATTATGCACCATGTTGTCTCTGCTACCACCAATCCTGCCAAAATTCAGGCAATTCTAAAGGCTTTTGAAGAGATTTTCGGCGAAGGATCCTGCCATATTGAGGCCATCGGCGTCGAGAGTGGCGTACCTGAACAGCCGTTTGGCAGCGAGGAAACGCGCGCTGGCGCACGAAATCGCGTGGCTAATGCAAAAGCCGCGGCCCCGAAGGCTGACTTCTGGGTCGCCATTGAAGCAGGCATCGACGAAGGCGCAACCTTTAGCTGGGTGGTGATTGAAAGCCGTGAGCAGCGCGGCGAAGCGCGCTCAGCCACCCTGCCGCTGCCGGAGATCATTCTGGAAAAAGTCCGTGCAGGTGAAGCGCTCGGGCCGGTGATGTCACAGTACACCGGCATTGATGAGATTGGGCGTAAAGAAGGGGCGATTGGCGTCTTTACGGCGGGTAAGCTCACGCGTTCAGGGGTTTACCATCAGGCGGTGATCCTGGCGCTGAGCCCGTTTCATAACGCCATTTATCGTTGATCGCTCAATAAGACTGACTCGAGCCACTGGCGCAGCTCAACCGGCGCGGACTTCAGGCTGTTCGATCCACGGGTGATCGTCGCGATGCCCGCGCCCAGCTCGTTTTTCAGCTCGCGCTGGCTCATCTCACCGCGCAATAGCTCTTCAATAATCCGCACGCGCGTGCCCAGCGCCTCACGCTCGTCCGGCGTAAGCATCAGCTGCATGAGGGGTAGGTGCAAATCCTGCTCGTAAGACTGGCGAAGCAGCTCCACAAAACGAAGCCACTCCTGGTGACGCTGTTCGGCCATTGCCGAGGAATACGGGGAATGCTGGGTCATGTTATGCTGCCTCTTGTACTCTTTAGCGAGTACAGCATAACACAACCCATGCCGATCAGTAACGTCTCTGCCACTCGGCATCGCTCATCAGGGTATCTTTCTGCCCCATGAAGTAGCGATAGTAGGCGTCATAAGCCAGCACGTTCTTCACGTAGCCGCGCGTTTCCGAGAACGGAATGCTCTCCACGAACGCCACTGCGTCAATGCGTCCTGCACTGTTGCCAAGCCAGGTGCGCACGCGCCCCGGACCGGCGTTATACGCCGCCGACGCGAAGATGCGGTTATTGCCAAACTGCTGATAGACATACTGCAAATAGCTGGTGCCGATGTTGATGTTGGTATCCGGATCGAGAAGCTGTGACGGGCTGCTGTAACCTGGAATGTTGAACATCTTCACCGTATGCGTCGCCGTCCCCGGCATAATTTGCATCAGCCCGCTGGCACCCACCGGTGAACGAACTTTCGGGTTCCAGGCGCTCTCCTGACGGGCAATCGCCATGGCGTAGCTTTGCGGGATATCTTTGCCGCTGGTGTAGCGGTCAAACAGATCTTTATACGCCAGCGGGAAACGCTCTTCGAGATGGTCCCACAGCTTGCCTGAAATCGTCGCCTGCACGCTCAGATCCCACCAGCGATTATCAAACGCATAGCGGGCAAGCTGCGCTTTTTCATCCGTGGTGCGGCTGGTCACCAGGTTGGCCCACTCGCTGCGCGCGGTGTTATCCATGTTCCAGTACATCAGCTCGCGCACGCGCGCCATCTCTGGCCCCTGCGTCAGAGCGGGGTTCGCGTTAGCGGGCGCTTTGTCGATCTTAAGCGTGTACTCCTCGCCCAGCCGTTGCGCCGCCGCCATCGGGTAGAACCCGCGCTGCTGCATCAGCGAGTGAAGAATCTCTTTGGCTTCGTCTTCACGACCGCGCTCCAGCAGCAGATCGGCCTGCCAGTAGCGCCATTCGTCTTTTTCTTTGGCATCCATCGGCAAACGCGCGAGCCAGGTGTTAAGGCCACGGCGGTCGCCGGTGCCCAGCGCCATACGCACGCGGCGCTCGACAAGCGAGGTCGAGTTTGAGCGCATGATCGCATCGTCACGCCAGCGCGCCTGTTCGTCGGTCACGTCCGTGCCCATCAGTCGCCAGGCCACGATGTCGCGCAGCTCCTGGGTTTGATCTTCATTCAGCTGCTGCGCCTGCACCAGCTGCGGGATCATCAGCCGCGCGTTTTCGACATCGTCACGCGCCACGCTGGCAAAAGCCACCGCCGCCATCTGGCGGGTAAAATCGGTCGAGCCCGTGCTGCGGGCAAAGGTCAGGACGCTGTTAGGATCGTTTGCCAGCGCGATAACCGCCGAGGAGATCGTCTGGTAGTCGGACGGCATCTGCCCTGCCAGCGCGGTTACCAGACGCGTGTTGCCGGCTTTCATCGCCAGGCGGATGCGCTCAAGGTAGGCCAGCGGATCCTGCTTGCCGGAAGCGCGCCATGCGCCGAACAGGGAATCACAGGCGTTCGGCTGGCTTTTGCCGGTCAGCCACAGATCTTTCGCCCCGGCCCAGGCCTCTTCCTGCTGCCCGGTCGCCCATTTCGCATAGTAGTAATTACACTGCGCTTCGGTGGTATTCGGCTTGTCAGGGCTAAACGCCAGCAGGCCGCGCCAATCTTCACGCCGCGCCAGCTCATTCACAAAACGAGACTGGAGATTTCGGGCAGGCGGCAGGGTCGGGTTCGCCTGAATGAAATTATTCACGGTGACGGTCGGCTGGTTCATCAGATCGTCGGTAATCTGGCGATACTCCAGATATGGATACAGCGGATAATCCTTGAGCGTCGGCATCAGCGCCTGCACGGTATCCATCTGCTTGTTGTCCCACGCCTGTTTAATCTGGGCGTAGCGGTTACGTTGTTCATCCAGTGAATCGGCATGCACCGCCTGGCTTACCGCCATTACGCATACGCTGGCAGCCAGCAGACGCCAGACCACCCGTTTGGCTTTTTCCACAAGCTCTTCCTCATTGTTTTTTCGTCAATTGCAGCGTCTTGCCACGTCAAAGTCACAACAACTTATGCTAACCAGGCATCCAGCAACGCGCCACGTCATGGACACTTTTTTACCTTTCTTGCGCGTTTTAACACTCCCGACGTTCCTGGCTGGGATTAGGGCGTGAAAAAGGCTACACTTCGAGGCTGAAATTCCTTCTCATTTACGATAAAAGAGGCGAAGTCCACGTGGCTCAATTCGTTTATACCATGCATCGTGTCGGCAAAGTTGTCCCGCCGAAACGTCATATTCTTAAAAATATCTCGCTGAGCTTCTTCCCGGGCGCAAAAATTGGTGTGCTGGGTCTCAACGGTGCCGGTAAGTCCACCCTGCTGCGCATCATGGCCGGCATCGATACAGACATCGAAGGTGAAGCCCGTCCGCAGCCAGGCATCAAGATCGGCTACCTGCCGCAGGAACCTCAGCTGAACCCGGAACACACCGTACGTGAATCCGTTGAAGAAGCGGTATCCGAAGTGGTTAACGCGCTGAAAGGTCTGGATGAAGTGTATGCCAAATACGCCGAGCCGGATGCGGACTTCGACAAACTGGCCGCTCAGCAGGGCAAATATGAAGAGATCATCCAGGCGCACGACGGTCACAACCTGAACGTGCAGCTGGAGCGCGCGGCCGATGCCCTGCGTCTGCCGGACTGGGATGCGAAAATCGCGAATCTCTCCGGTGGTGAACGCCGCCGCGTGGCGCTGTGCCGCCTGCTGCTGGAAAAACCAGACATGCTGCTGCTCGACGAACCGACTAACCACCTGGATGCGGAATCCGTGGCGTGGCTGGAGCGCTTCCTGCACGACTTCGAAGGCACCGTTGTAGCAATTACCCACGACCGTTACTTCCTCGACAACGTCGCCGGCTGGATCCTGGAGCTGGACCGCGGTGAAGGTATTCCGTGGGAAGGCAACTACTCCTCCTGGCTGGAGCAGAAAGATCAGCGTCTGGCGCAGGAAGCGTCTCAGGAAGCGGCCCGTCGCAAGTCTATCGAGAAAGAGCTGGAGTGGGTTCGTCAGGGCGCGAAAGGCCGTCAGTCTAAGGGCAAAGCCCGTCTGGCACGCTTTGAAGAGCTGAACAACACCGAATACCAGAAACGTAACGAAACCAACGAACTGTTTATTCCACCTGGAGCACGTCTGGGGGATAAAGTGGTTGAAGTGACCAACCTGCGTAAGTCCTACGGTGACCGCGTGCTGATCGACGATCTGACCTTCTCCGTACCGAAAGGCGCTATCGTTGGCATCATCGGTCCGAACGGCGCGGGTAAATCGACCCTGTTCCGCATGATGTCCGGTCAGGAACAGCCAGACAGCGGCTCAATCACCCTGGGTGAAACCGTGAAGCTGGCCTCCGTAGACCAGTTCCGTGACGCGATGGATAACAGCAAAACCGTGTGGGAAGAAGTCTCCGGCGGTCTGGATATCATGCGTATCGGCAACACCGAGATGCCAAGCCGCGCCTACGTTGGCCGCTTTAACTTTAAGGGCACCGACCAGGGCAAACGCGTGGGCGAGCTGTCCGGCGGCGAGCGTGGTCGTCTGCACCTGGCGAAGCTGCTGCAGGTGGGCGGTAACGTTCTGTTGCTCGATGAACCGACCAACGACCTGGATATCGAAACCCTGCGCGCACTGGAAAACGCCCTGCTGGAGTTCCCGGGCTGCGCCATGGTTATCTCGCACGACCGCTGGTTCCTGGACCGTATCGCGACCCACATCCTGGACTACCAGGACGAAGGTAAAGTGGAGTTCTTCGAAGGTAACTTCACCGAATACGAAGAGTACAAAAAACGCACGCTGGGCGCAGACGCGCTGGAGCCGAAGCGTATTAAGTACAAGCGTATTGCGAAATAAAAGCAAAACGGCAACCTCGGTTGCCGTTTTTTATTCAGGGTGAGGGCATCAGGCCGCACAACATCACCCACCCACGTAATACCGCTTCACCTCATCAAACTGCATCGCAAAGTCGATATAGCTCATCAGCGCGGGCGAATTCAGCTTCCGGCTCGGATAGGCCAGCCAGAGATCGTTACCTTCAACGCGCCATTCCGGCAGCACCTGAACCAACGCCCCCTTTTCGATCTTATCTTCCAGCAGAAATGCGGGTAGCAGCGTGATCCCCGCCCCGGCAATCGCGCATTCGCGGGCGTACACCAGATTATCGGTCATGTGGCCGTTGTCCGGCAGGTAGCGGTAATCCTCACCCTCGCTTCGCAGCAGCCACTCCGACCACGCCTTGTGCGTAATACAGCGGTGCTCCACCAGCTGTCGGGGATGGATTAACGGCTCCCGGCGTGCCAGATAATCCGCCGAGGCCAGCATGTAGCGCGGGCAGTGCCCGATCATTCTGCCTATCAGGGAGGAGTCCTGCGGCTTGCCGGTGCGCAGCGCCACGTCAAAACCGGACTCGACCAGGTCCACCACGTCGTCAGAGATCGACACATCGAGCGACACGTCAGGATAGCGAAGCTGAAACTCGGCATTCATATGCGCCAGCAGGGTCGCGCCAATCCCCGCCGGGCAGGTAATACGCAGCCGGCCGCTGGGGTTTTCACGCAGGCGCTGAATGGCATACTCCGCCCGCTCGCTGGCCGCCAGCATCTCGCGACAGTGCACCAGATAGTGCTCGCCCGCAAAGGTCAGGCTGATCCTGCGCGTGGTGCGATTAAGCAGACGGATCCCCACCTGCTGCTCCAGCTGGCTGATCCGCTGGCTGACGCTGGATTTCGGCAGTTCGGCTTTCTGCGCCGCCGCGGTAAAACTGCCCATCTCCGCCACCAGCGCAAACAGCGCCATATCCTGCAGCTGTTTAAACATGATTGTTCACCCTGTACGAACGCTGAGTTCATGATTGTCCATCTTATCATGCGGCTGGCCACTTAATAGACTAGCCTCAACAAAACGCATTCCATTGAGGAGCACACCATGTCAGTGAAAGCCATTGCCGTTAACCCAGAAAATCCGTCCACCTTCATTGAAATCACCCCGCCGATGCCGACGCCTGGCGAACACGATCTGCTGGTAGAGGTGAAAGCCGTATCGATTAACCCGGTTGATACCAAAGTGCATGCAGGCATCGCCAAAAATGTGCTGAACGAGCCGCGAATTCTGGGGTGGGATGCCAGCGGGGTCGTCAAAGCCGCTGGAGCTGGCGTCACCGGCTTCAAACCAGGTGATGAGGTGTGGTACGCGGGCGACATCACCCGCCCGGGCAGCAATACCACTCATCAGCTGATAGATGCGCGCATTGTCGGCCACAAACCTGCCAGCCTCGGCTGGGCGGCAGCCGCTGCGCTACCCTTAACTGCGCTCACCGCGTGGGAAGGTCTGTTTGAACGGCTGAATATTCAGGACGCCGAAGCGGACAAAACCCTGCTGATCATCGGCGGCGCGGGCGGCGTGGGATCGCTGGCGATCCCGTTTGCGAAGCACAACAGCAAGGTGAAGATTATCGCAACCGCTTCACGAGAAGATTCCGCCCGGTGGTGCCGCGATCGCGGTGCTGACGTAGTGGTCAACTACCGCGATCTAAAAGGCGAGCTGGCGAAGCAGGGACTTACCTTCGTGGATTATATTTTCATCCTCAACGACACCGACGGGCATTGGGATGCGGTCAGTGAACTGATTGCGCCGCAGGGGCATATTTGTTCCATCGTTGAGAATGAACATCCGCTGAACCAGGACAAGCTGAAGTCCAAATCCGCCGCCCTGCACTGGGAGTTTATGTACACCCGCAGCATGTACCAGACCGCTGATATGGCGCGTCAGGGTGAGATCTTAAATGAGGTGGCAAAGCTGGTGGATAACGGCGTGGTGGAAAGCTCGCTCAGCGAAACGCTGCACGGGCTGAGCGTAGAAAGCATTACCGAAGCGCACCGTAAGGTGCTGGAGGGGCATATGCGCGGGAAGGTGGTGGTTGAGTTCTGAGGTATTCCCCCCTCACCCCAAAAGGGCGAGGGGGAAGTTATTACCCCTGCTCCCCCATCATCTCCTTCACCAGCTCGACGCAGCGCAGGAAGCGGGTGTCATAATCCGACTCTTCCACATGCACAAACTCAACGTTGTTCTCGTTGAGCATCTCCACCAGCATGGTCTGGAACTCGCGCCTGTCCACCGAGCTGCCCAGGCTGCGCATGCCGTCGGCCACCCACGGGGTGTTGTTTTCCAGCAGGATCACCAGGTCAAAGCGGTATTCGTCAATCAGCGCCTGCACGAACGGGTGCTCGCGCCCCTCGTACTTTTTACAGAACGCCTGCGTGGTGACGAAATCGGTATCAATAAACGCCACTTTGTTAGCGTATTTCACCGCGAAATCAATGTACTGGGCGTGCCCGAGCGCGATTTTATCGTAGTCGGAATACTGCAGTGCCATCTCGTCGCCGCCGAGGTGAGAGAAGACGTAATCGCGTCCATACTCCCACGCGCTGGTGGTGTTGAAGATGTTCGCCAGCTTGTTGACCAGCGTTGATTTACCGCTTGACTCGCCGCCCAGAATAGCCACCGTACGCACGAAGAACGGCTTCACTTCGGTCGGAATATAATCCCAGTAGCGGAACGGGTTCTCGCGGATCTGCGCCCCGCTGATGTTCATAAAGGTCCGTTTCGGGTCGATCAGCACCGTCTCGATGCCCAGATGCTCGCGGAACTGCGGCGCGTCGGACTCTTCAGAGGTGTAGATCCAGTTAGGCGCAATGCCCTTCTCTTCCATAAACGCTTTGATGCCGTTGCTCCACACGTCCCAGCCGTGCGGATACGGCTCCATGCCCTCTTCATTAAAGGCATGAATGCGAATGTTTTTCTGGTACTTAAAGGTCTGAAGCAGCCAGCGCAGACGGTCAGGCACGGTGGGCTGCTGCGACATGGCGCTGTCTTCAAAGAGCTGGCGATCGCGCGTTTCGTCGTAGCCCATGATGATGTGCAGCTCGTCTACCTGGCTACAGGCTCGCTGGATCAGATAGATATGCCCGGTATGCAGCGGATAAAACTTGCCGAACACCACGCCGATGTTCTTTTGCATTCGCGGGAACTCCAGCCCCAGAAAGCGGTGCAGCGCTTCAAGCTTCTGCGCGCTGGGGCTTTTGATTTTGGCGTTCAGCAACTGGCTCAGGTAGCCTTTGGTCATGCCGCTGGCGTCCGCCACCTGCTGCAGCGTGCAGCCCTTCTGGCGGATCGCGGTCTTGATGTAGTCAAATGATGACATAAATTACGGTGCCTCCTGCAAAATCGAATACGTAATTATAAGTCGTCAAAGACATTTAACGCATCTGCGAGTTTCTTAACGCCAAAGACCTGCATCCCTTCCGGGATTTTTTTCGGCACGTTAGCTGCCGGAACGATAGCCCGACGGAAGCCGTGCTTTGCCGCCTCGGAGATACGCTCCTGGCCGCTCGGCACCGGACGGATTTCGCCGGCCAGCCCTACTTCACCGAAGACGACCAGATCCTGCGGCAGCGGTCTGTCGCGCAGGCTGGAGACCATCGCCAGCAGCAGCGCCAGATCTGCGCTGGTCTCAGTGACTTTCACCCCGCCAACCACGTTGACGAACACATCCTGATCCGCCATCTGCAGCCCGCCGTGACGGTGCAGCACCGCCAGCAGGATCGCCAGGCGGTTCTGCTCCAGACCGACCGCCACGCGCCGCGGGTTACCCATCATCGAGTGATCCACCAGCGCCTGAATTTCAACCAGCAGCGGGCGCGTCCCTTCCCACAGCACCATTACCGAACTGCCGGAGGTGATCTCATCGCCGCGGCTCAGGAAGATGGCCGACGGGTTGCTGACCTCGCGCAGCCCCTGCTCGGTCATGGCAAACACGCCCAGTTCGTTCACCGCGCCGAAGCGGTTCTTGTGGCTGCGCAGGGTGCGGAAGCGGGAATCCGCGTCGCCGTCGAGCATCACCGAGCAGTCGATACAGTGTTCGAGCACCTTCGGACCCGCCAGAGAGCCATCTTTGGTAACGTGGCCGACCATCACAATCGCCACGCCGCGCGTTTTGGCAAAGCGCGTCAGGTAAGCGGCGGTCTCACGCACCTGCGCGACGCTGCCCGGCGAGGACTGGATGTCCGCCATGTGCATTACCTGGATGGAGTCGATCACCATCAGCTTCGGCTGCTCTTCTTCGGCGATCATGCAGATCTGCTCGATGCTGGTTTCCGACAGCATGTTCAGGTTACCGGTCGGCAGGCCGAGACGGTGAGCGCGCATCGCCACCTGCTGGAGGGATTCTTCACCCGTCACGTACAGGGTTTTCATCTGTTCGGCGAGCTTGCAGAGCGTTTGCAGCAGCAGGGTCGATTTCCCCGCCCCCGGGTTACCGCCGATCAGAATCGCGCTGCCCGGCACCACGCCGCCGCCCAGCACGCGGTCAAACTCTTTGAAGCCGGTGGAAAAGCGCGGTAGCGCTTCCAGGCTGATATCAGAAAGCTTTTGCACCTTCGACACGCCTGCATTGCCCGCATAGCCGCTCAGGCGCTCATTGCGGGCCACGCTCGGCGAAGCCGCCACACCACGCACTTCGGTGATGGTGTTCCAGGCATGACAGGCGCTGCATTGCCCCTGCCAGCGCGGATAATCCGCACCACATTCATTACAGACAAATGCGCGTTTTGGAGCTTTCGCCACGGTTTACCTCGTTATTTCTGATTAAGGCTGCCGGAGAGAATGCAGAACACCCCCATCAGGTCAGCGTGACGGATAGTGACTTCCGTCTTTTCATTCACTTTTGGTTTGGCATGGTAGGCAATGCCAAGGCCAGCCACTTTGATCATTGGCAGATCGTTCGCGCCGTCGCCAATGCCGACGGTCTGCTCGACCGGAATCTCATACTTTTCCGCCAGGCGCGTCAGGGTATTGGCTTTGTACTGGGCATCCACGATATCGCCGATCACCTGGCCGGTCAGCTTGCCGTCCATGATTTCCAGCTCGTTAGCGACCACCGTGGTCAGATGCAGTTTCTCGCGTAGATAATCCGCAAAGAAGGTAAAGCCACCGGAGGCGATCGCCACTTTCCAGCCGAGGGACTGGAGCTTCAGCACCAGCTGCGTCAGCCCCGGCATCAGCGGCAGCACGTCGCGCACCTGGCGCAGGATGTTAGCATCGGCCCCTTTCAGGGTCGCCACGCGCTGGCGCAGGCTGGCGGTGAAGTCCAGCTCGCCGCGCATCGCACGCTCGGTGACTTCCGCCACCAGCTCGCCACTGCCTGCCAGTTTAGCAATCTCGTCAATACATTCGATCTGAATAGCGGTAGAGTCCATGTCCATCACCAGCAGACCCGGCGTTTTCAGGTGCGGAATTTTGCCGAGAGGCGCAACGTCCAGCCCGGCGTCATGCGCCAGACGCGTGGCGCGCTGCGTCAGGGAACCCGCGAGGCGAATGACCTGGTAATCTTCCACGCACCAGGCGGCAACAATGACCATCGCCGCGCCCAGTTTGGTTTGATACTGGGTCAGGCGTTGCTTATCCAGACCGCGTCCATAGAGGAGCCAGCCGCTACGGCCAGCGTGGTAATCCAGAGGCATCACCTCATCGCCACTTAACGAGAGCGGCAATCCTGGCCATAAAGAGACATCCGTTGGCAGGTCACACCAGGTAATGTTCGGCATTAAAGCTCCTGTAATTTTGTTCGCGCCGGAAGGTTCCAGAGGGAAAATAACGCATGAGGCTACCCTGTAACCATCACTTCTGGCAACATTAAGCCCTAAATTTTCAGCAGGTGGAATATGGCTCGCGCAAAACTGAAATTCCGGCTTCATCGCGCCGTGATTGTCCTGATCTGTCTCGCACTGTTAGTCGCATTGATGCAAGGGGCATCGTGGTTTAGCCAGAATCATCAGCGGCAGCGCAACCCGCAGTTTGAAGAGCTGGCCCGTACCCTGGCGCGTCAGGTGACGCTCAACGTTGCGCCCCTGATGCGCAATGAAACGCCGGACGATAAGCGGATAGGCCAGGTCTTGCGTCAGCTCACGGAAAACAGCCGCATTCTGGATGCGGGCGTGTACGATGAAAAAGGCGACCTGATTGCCCGCGCCGGTGAGCACGTCGACGTGCGCGACAGGCTGGCGCTGGACGGCAAAAAAGCCGGAGGCTATTTCAACCAGCAGATTGTCGAACCCGTTCAGGGTAAAAATGGCCCGCTGGGGTATCTGCGCCTGACGCTGGATACCCACACCCTGCCAACAGAAGCTAAGCAGGTGGATAACACCACCAATATTCTGCGCCTGATGCTGTTACTCTCGCTGGCGATCGGCGTCGTGCTGGCGCGCACGTTGCTTCAGGGCAAGCGTACCCGCTGGCAGCAGTCGCCGTTCCTGCTGACCGCCAGCAGGTCGGTTCCCGAAGACGAAGAGAGCGAGAAGAAGGAATAGTGATAAAGTAGGCGAAAGATATGGAAAAGGAACTCTGCCATGACGACGTTACGCCTGCTTATCTCTGACTCTCACGATCCCTGGTTTAATCTCGCGGTTGAAGAGTGCATCTTCCGCCAGATGCCCGCCACCCAGCGCGTCCTGTTTCTCTGGCGTAACGCCGATACGGTGGTCATCGGCCGCGCGCAAAACCCGTGGAAAGAGTGCAACACCCGGCGTATGGAAGAGGACAACGTCCGTCTCGCACGCAGGAGCAGCGGCGGCGGCGCGGTGTTTCACGATCTGGGCAATACCTGCTTTACCTTTATGGCGGGAAAACCGGAATACGACAAAACTATCTCTACGTCTATTGTGCTCAACGCGCTCAATGCGCTCGGCGTGACGGCTGAAGCCTCGGGGCGGAACGATCTCGTGGTCAAAACGCCAGAGGGCGACCGCAAGATCTCCGGCTCCGCCTACCGCGAAACGATGGATCGCGGGTTCCACCACGGCACCCTGCTGCTGAACGCCGACCTGAGCCGTCTGGCGAACTACCTTAATCCTGATAAGAAAAAGCTCCAGGCTAAGGGCATTACCTCCGTGCGCGGACGCGTGGCGAATCTGGTGGAGCTGCTGCCGGGGATTACGCACGAGCAGATTTGCGACGCGATCCGTGAAGCGTTCTTTGTAAATTACGGCGAGCGCGTGGATGCAGAAGTGATTTCGCCGGATAAGACCCCGGATCTGCCCAACTTCGCCGAAACCTTTGCACGCCAGAGCAGCTGGGAATGGAACTTCGGCCAGGCTCCGGCGTTTTCACACCTGCTGGACGAACGTTTTACCTGGGGCGGCGTGGAGCTGCACTTTGACGTGGAGAAAGGCCACATTACCCGCACGCAGGTGTTTACGGACAGCCTCAACCCGGCACCGCTGGAAGCGCTGGCGGCCCGCTTGCAGGGCTGTTTGTATCGGGCGGATATGCTGCAGCAGGAGTGCGACGCGTTAATGGGGGATTTCCCGGAACAGGAACAAGAGTTGCGGGACTTATCGGCATGGATTGCGCAGGCAGTACGCTAGTAAAAAAGCCCGCTGGCGCTGCGCTTAGCGGGCCTGGAAAACCGTAGGCCGGGTCAGGCGAAGCCGCCACCCGGCACAACAGCTCTTACTCTTTATCGCCCAGCAGAACGGATTCCAGCGCGATTTTGATCATGTCGTTGAAGGTGGTCTGACGCTCGGCAGCGGTGGTCTGCTCGTGGGTACGGATGTGGTCAGACACGGTGCAGATGGTCAGCGCTTTCGCACCAAACTCAGCCGCCACGCCGTAGATACCGGCCGCTTCCATTTCCACGCCCAGGATGCCGTATTTTTCCATCACGTCGAACATGTCGCCTTCTGGCGAGTAGAACAGATCGGCAGAGAACAGGTTGCCCACGCGTGCGTCAACGCCCAGCGCTTTTGCCGCGTCAACCGCGTTACGCACCATGTCAAAGTCAGCGATTGCCGCAAAGTCATGATCCTTAAAGCGGATGCGGTTAACTTTAGAGTCGGTACACGCGCCCATGCCGATCACCACGTCACGCAGCTTAACGTCCATACGCACCGCACCGCAGGAGCCTACGCGGATGATTTTCTTCACGCCGAAATCGGTGATCAGCTCTTTGGTGTAGATGGAGCAGGACGGGATACCCATGCCGTGGCCCATAACGGAGATTTTGCGGCCTTTATAGGTACCGGTGAAGCCCAGCATGCCGCGAACGTTGTTCACTTCACGCACGTCTTCGAGGAAGGTTTCTGCAATGTGCTTCGCGCGCAGCGGGTCGCCCGGCATCAATACGACGTCAGCGAAATCACCCATTTCTGCATTAATGTGAGGAGTTGCCATCTTCAGTTCCTTTTACATTGTTGTTTTTGCCGGGTGGCGGCTACGCCTTACCCGGCCTACATTCTGTTCTCCCTCTACCTGTGGGAGAGGGCCGGGGTGAGGGCATCAGGCCGCACCCAATCCGTTTAGAACATGGCCTTGCCATATTCCATGTCAGACGTACCAAAGTATTTCGCCAGGGTCTGGCCGATGTCCGCGAAGGTTTCACGGTGACCGAGCGAGCCCGGCTTCACTTTCGGGCCGTACACCAGTACCGGAATGTGCTCACGGGTGTGATCGGTACCGGTCCAGGTTGGGTCACAGCCGTGGTCTGCGGTCAGGATCAGAATGTCATCTTCCCCCACCAGCTCCATCAGCTCCGGCAGACGGCGGTCAAACAGCTCCAGGCCCGCAGCATAACCGGCTACATCGCGACGGTGGCCCCAGGAGGAGTCGAAGTCCACGAAGTTGGTGAAGACAATGGTCTTATCGCCTGCTTCTTTCATCTCTTTGATAGTGGCATCGAACAGCGCATCCAGACCGGTCGCTTTCACTTTTTTAGTGATACCGCAGTTGGCATAGATATCCGCTATTTTGCCCACGGACACCACGTGACCGCCCTTCTCGTCAACCAGCTTCTGCAGCACGGTTGGCGCCGGTGGCTCAACGGCCAGGTCATGACGGTTACCGGTACGCTGGAAGTTACCCGCTTTGTCGCCGATAAACGGACGTGCGATAACGCGGCCAATGTTGTAGCCGCCTTCGGTCAGCTCTTCACGGGCGATTTCGCACAGTTCGTAGAGTTTATCCAGGCCAAACGTCTCTTCGTGGCAGGCAATCTGGAACACGGAGTCAGCAGAGGTGTAGAAAATCGGCTTGCCGGTTTTCATGTGCTCTTCGCCGAGCTGATCCAGAATCACGGTGCCGGAAGAGTGGCAGTTACCGAGGTAGCCCGGCAGGTTGGCACGCTTCACCAGCTTATCGAGCAGCTCCTGCGGGAAGCTGTTCTCGTGATCGGAGAAGTAGCCCCAGTCAAACAGCACCGGCACGCCGGCGATTTCCCAGTGACCGGACGGGGTATCTTTCCCGGAAGAGAGCTCGTGCGCCCAGGCGTAGGCGCCCACCACTTCCGCGTTGCCGTCCATACCGGCTGCGATTTTACCGGTAGAGCCTTCATGCGCTTTTACCAGCCCGAGGCGGGTCAGGTTAGGTAGAGTCAGAGGGCCTTTACGACCGTTGTCCGCTTCGCCTTTTGCACAGGCTTCCGCGATGTGACCCATGGTATCGGAACCCACGTCACCAAAACGTTCTGCATCTTCGGTTGCGCCGATGCCGAATGAGTCCAGCACCATAATAAATGCACGTTTCATAATTGTTCTCCGTACGTAGTGCTTCATAAAAATGCGATCAGATCAGTATACCGCTATTCAGTGATACGACGATAGACCGTCGGTGTGGTTTCCGGTGCTTTATCGTCAAGAGATATTGCCGCTTTCACCGCTTTCGCCGCGTCCTGCCAGCTGGCTTCGTCTTTCGCGTGGATCACTGCCAGCGGACGTTGGCCGTCGACGCTGTCGCCCAGACGGGCCATATCGGTAAAGCCGACGCTGTAATCAATGGTGTCCGATGCCTGACGACGTCCGCCACCCATAGATACAACAGCCATGCCAAGCGCGCGGGTGTCCATGGCGGAGACAAAACCTTCGCCATCCGCATAAACAGCTTTGCTGAGCATCGCGGTCGGCAGGTATTTCGCGTAGTTTTCGACGAAATCGGTCGGGCCTTTCTGCGCCGCCACCATGCGGCCAAAGATCTCCGCCGCTTTGCCGTTGTCCAGCACCGCCTGCAGTTTCGCGCGGGCTTCCGCGTCGTCTTTGGCCAGCTTGCCGGAGATGAGCATCTCCACGCACAGCGCCATGGTGACATCGAGCAGGCGCGGGTTACGGTATTCGCCTGTGAGGAACTGCACGGCTTCGCGGACTTCAACCGCGTTACCGGCGCTGGAGGCCAGCACCTGGTTCATGTCGGTCAGCAGCGCGGTGGTGCGCACGCCCGCGCCGTTGGAGACGCCAACGATCGCTTCGGCAAGCTGAGCAGAGAGTTCATAGGTCGGCATAAACGCGCCGCTGCCCACCTTCACGTCCATCACCAGCGCGTCCAGCCCTTCCGCCAGTTTTTTGGCGAGGATAGAGGCGGTGATCAGCGGGATGGAGTCTACGGTGGCGGTAATATCACGCGTCGCGTAAAAACGCTTGTCTGCCGGAGCAAGAGAGCTGGTCTGGCCGATAATCGCCACGCCAACGTCTTTAATAATGTCGCGGAAGCGATTGTCATCCGGGAAGATATCGAAGCCCGGAATGGCTTCCAGTTTGTCGAGCGTACCGCCGGTGTGGCCCAGGCCGCGCCCGGAGATCATGGGAACGTAACCGCCGCAGGCTGCCACCATAGGGCCAAGCATCAGCGAAGTCACATCACCCACGCCGCCGGTGGAGTGTTTGTCCACAATCGGGCCGTTGAGGTTGAGGCTTTTCCAGTCCAGAACGGTTCCTGAATCTCGCATCGCCATGGTCAGCGACACGCGCTCAGGCATCGACATATCGTGGAAGAAAATGGTCATCGCCAGAGCCGCAATCTGCCCTTCTGAGACGGTGTTGTCACGAATGCCGTTGATGAAGAAGCGAATTTCTTCGTCGCTTAAAGCAAGACCATCACGTTTTTTACGAATAATTTCTTGTGCGAGAAACACGGTAACCCCCATGCGGAATCGGGTGAATGGCGGCGGGTACGCTTACCCGCCCTGCGATCCTGTAGGCCGGATAAGCGAAGCGCCACCCGGCAATTCAAACTTAGTAGCTGCTTGCGCTCTTACCGTCGCCGTGACCCAGCGCCTTCAGCAGGCTGGCCAGCAGGCTGGACGCGCCGAAGCGGTAGTGGCGGGAGTCAGCCCACTCAGCGCCAAACAGTTCGTCGGCAATCGCCAGGAACTGCTGCGCGTCTTCCGCGGTACGTACGCCGCCCGCAGGTTTGAAGCCCACGGTTTTGGACACACCCATATCGCGGATAACTTCCATCATGATGCGCGCGCTTTCCGGGGTCGCATTGACCGGCACTTTACCGGTAGAGGTTTTGATGAAATCCGCACCGGCTTTGATGGAGATTTCTGACGCCTTACGAATCAGCGCCTCTTCTTTCAGCTCGCCGGTTTCGATGATCACTTTCAGCAGCACGTTTGCCGCCGCACACGCGTCTTTACAGGCTTTCACCAGGTCAAAACCGACCTGCTCGTTGCCGGCAATCAGCGCGCGGTACGGGAAGACCACGTCAACTTCGTCTGCGCCGTAGGCAATTGCCGCGCGGGTTTCCGCCAGCGCAATCTCAATGTCGTCATTGCCGTGCGGGAAGTTAGTCACGGTTGCAATGCGCACGTCCGGCGTGCCCTGCTCTTTCAGCGTTTTGCGGGCAATCGGGATAAAGCGCGGGTAGATACAGACGGCGGCGGTGTTACCCACTGGCGTTTTTGCCTGATGGCACAGGGCGATGACTTTTTCAATGGTGTCGTCATCGTTCAGGGTGGTCAGGTCCATCAGCTTCAACGCGCGCAGGCTGCTTGCAGTTAAATCGGTCATAACATTCTCCAACGGCAGTGCCGTATAAATTTTACCTTGCGGGTCTGTGAGTATTCTAACATTCACCCGCATCCACACTTCGACATTCATCACAGTTAATGAAAACTGCGTACAAATTTGCATTACTGTAATGAGATCTTCTTCAAACTTTAGCGTGCAAGTTGCTGACTAAAGCAGCGATACCCCTTGTTGGATCAAAAGCGCCGGCAGGCTGGCTTCCTACAATCCGTTCATCATCCGCAGAACATTCAAGGAAGTGAACATGCCCGACGCCCTGCAACAACGTTGCCAGCACATTGTGACAAGCCTGGTGTTAACCCCGGAGCAAAAACGTCATTTTCTGGCGCTGGAAGCGGAAAATTATCTGCCCTACCCGACGCTATCTCCGGCCGCCCGCGCCGCGCTGGACGAGGGGTTTATCTGCGACATGTACGAAGGCCATGCGCCCTACAAACCGCGCTACGTGCTGCCGGATTATGAAAAATTCCTGGCTAACGGTTCGGAATGGCTGGAGCTGGAAGGCGCGAAAGATCTTGATGACGCCCTCTCTCTCTTAACTATTCTCTACCACCATGTTCCTTCAGTGACATCAATGCCGGTCTATCTGGGGCAGCTTGATGCACTACTGAACCCGTATGTTAGAATTCTAACACAAGAAGAAATCGATAGCCGAATAAAACGTTTCTGGCGCTATCTCGACAGAACGCTGCCCGATGCGTTTATGCACGCCAACATCGGGCCCGCCGACGGCCCTGTCACCCGTGCCATTCTGCGTGCAGATGCTGAACTGAAGCAGGTTGCGCCCAATCTGACCTTTATCTACGATCCTGAGATCACCCCAGACGATTTACTGCTTGAGGTGGCAAAAAACATTTGTGAATGCAGCAAACCGCATATTTCAAACGGTCCGGTGAATGATAAAATTTTCACAAAAGGCCGTTTTGGCGTGGTGAGCTGTTACAACTCTCTGCCGCTGGCGGGCGGTGGCAGCACCCTGGTGCGCCTTAACCTCAAGGCAATCGCCGAACACAGCACATCCATTGACGATTTCTTCACCCGCTCGCTCCCGCACTACTGCCAGCAGCAAATCGCCATCATCGATGCGCGCTGCAATTTTCTGTACGGGCAATCCGGCTTCTTTGAGAATAGCTTCCTGGTGAAAGAGGGGCTGATTGATGGCGATCGGTTTGTGCCGATGTTTGGCATGTACGGTCTTGCCGAAGCGGTGAACGTACTGTGTGAGAAAGCAGGCATGGCGGGGCGTTACGGGAAAGACGAGCAGGCCAACGCGCTGGGTTATCGCATCAGCGAACAGCTTGCGGCGTTTGTTGAAAATACGCCGGTGAAGCACGGCTGGAAGCATCGCGCGATGCTGCACGCCCAGTCAGGCATCAGCTCCGATTCGGGCACCACGCCGGGGGCGCGTCTGCCGTACGGTGACGAGCCGGATCCTGTCAGTCATCTGCTGGCCTTAGCGCCGCACCATAAACACTATCATTCCGGGATCAGCGATATTTTAACGCTGGATGAGACGGTAAAACGCAATCCGCAGGCGGTGGTTCAGCTTTGCCTGGGGGCGTTCAGGGCCGGTATGCGTGAGTTCACCGCGAATGTGGCCGGTAACGATCTGGTACGCGTGACCGGCTATATGGTTCGCTTGTCGGATCTGGAGAAATACCGGGAAGCGGGTTCAAGAACGAACACCACGTGGCTGGGGGAAGAGGCCGCACGCAATACCCGTATTCTGGAACGTCAGCCGCGCGTGATAAGCCATGAACAGCAGATGCGCTTTAGTTAGTCAGGTCATCCCCTTCTCCTGCGTGGACGGGCCGGGCAGCCGCCTGGCGCTGTTCCTGCAGGGCTGTAACCTGCGCTGCAAAACCTGCCACAACCCGTGGACCATCGGGCGCTGCAACGACTGCGGGGACTGCGTGCCCCACTGCCCGCACGACGCGCTGACCATTCAGGCCGGACGCGTCTGGTGGCAGGAGAGTCACTGCCAGCAGTGCGACACCTGCCTGCGCCTGTGCCAGCAGCAGGCCACGCCCATGGCGCACCGCCTGAGCGTCGACGAGATCCTCGTTCAGGTCCGTAAATCCGCGCCCTTTATCGAAGGGATCACCGTGAGCGGCGGCGAAGCCACAACCCAACTGCCGTTTTTGATCGCCCTGTTTACCGCGATCAAAACCGATCCTGAGCTACATCATTTAACCTGCCTGGTAGACAGCAACGGTCTGCTAAGCGAAACCGGCTGGCAAAAACTGCTGCCGGTGCTGGATGGCGCAATGCTGGACCTCAAAGCGTGGGGGAATGAATATCACCGCTTCCTGACCGGACGCGAAAACCCGCAGATTAAGGAGAGCATTCGTTGGCTGGCAGACCGTCACCGTTTGACGGAGCTCCGCTTGCTGGTCATCCCGGAACAGTGTGATTATCTGGAACATATCAAACCGTTGATCGCGTTCATCCTCGAGCTGGGGAATGTTCCGGTGCGTATTAACGCGTTTCATGCACACGGGGTCTACGGCGAGGCGGCGTCATGGCGCAGCGCCACGCAGGAGGATATTGAACCGCTGGCGCGGGCGCTGGAAAAACAGAAGATAACGGTGATTCGTCCGGCGCTTTATCTATAGCGTGATACCAAAAACCGAACGGGTATTTTCGAGCAGCGCGCTGGCAATGACCTCTTCAGGTTCCTGACGCAGTTCGCACAGCACGTTAAACACCCGCGCCGCCTGTTCCGGGCGATTCGGCTGCCCCTGAAAACCATTCAGCGGCATATCGGGGGCATCCGTTTCCAGTAACAGCGCAGAGAGAGGCAGCTGCGCCATTACGTCACGGGTTTTACTGGCGCGCGGATAGGTGATGGTGCCACCGACGCCAATTTTATAGCCCAGTTCAATAAAACGCTGCGCCTGCTGCAGGCTGCCGGAAAAACCATGCACTACGCCTCTTCGCGGCAGGTCGATGCGCTTCAGGTGCATCGCCAGTTTGTCATGAGTGCGTCGGGAGTGGAGGATCACCGGCAGATCGTGACGTTTTGCCAGCCGAAGCTGCGCGTCCAGGATCGTCTGCTGGCGTTCAAACTGCGGATCTTCGCGATAGAGATCGAGGCCGATCTCGCCGATGGCGACAAGTTTCTCTCCTCCACGTTGCAGCACCCGATCCAGCTCTTCAAGATGCTCATCACGATGGCGCTCAATCACAATCGGATGCAGGCCGAGCGCGGCATAAAGCGCGGAGTATCGCGCGGAAAGCTCCAGCACGCGGGTAAAATAGGCCGCTTCAACCGACGGCACAATGATGGCCTGCACGCCGGTTTCGGCAGCTTTCGCAATGCTTTGCGCTTCATTCCCCGTAAACGGCGGGAAATCAAAGTGGCAGTGGGTATCAACAAAGCGGTGCGTCACGCCAGATCCTCGTTATCTAATAAAGCGTCATTCGCCTGCGGAATGTCCACCAGCGGCATGGTCAGGGCGTCATTGGCGACAATTGCAGGTGGCGTAATAATGCGTTTATGCCGATGCAGAGGCGGTTGCTCGGCCAGCATTTTCCCGACGGTCGCCAGGAAGTAACGCCCGCACAGCCGCCCCGTTTTGTAATCCATACGCAACGCAGGCAACCGGCTGCCCAACGCCATGCTCAGCAGCGGCTTAGGCGGATAAATTTCAAAGATGCGCAGCTTGCCCGGGGGTTTTTCAATAAAGCGCTGCATCGCGCCGTAGGTGGTTTCATGCTGCTTCGCGATGTTCACCAGCGGCTGCAGGCTGCTGTCGCCCAGCCAGCGCTCCATCCGCTTAAACCACTGGGGGGTGTAATACATTTGCGATGGAACGGTACGGATCACCACGATGGTTTTCGCCCCGCGTCGCGCGGCTTCCTGAACCGGCACCGCGTCGCTGATGCCGCCGTCCAGATAGCTGATGCCATCCAGCAGCGCGCCGGTACGATAAAAACCGGGAATAGCGCTGGAGGCGCGGATGATGTCGAGCCAGTTCTCCTTCTGCGGTGAGAAATAGCCCGGCGAATAGTCATCCCCCCGGCTGGCGCACATCCAGAATTCTTTGCCGCTAGCAAACAGGCGGGCGGCGGTATCCATGGCCAGCGGCATCTGGCTGGAGGTCGACTCCAGCAGCCAGTCGAGATCGATCAGGTTGCCGCCGCGAACGAAGCGCACCGGGTTAAAAAATTCTTTCGCCGTGGTGAAGCGCATGATCACTTTTCGCGCGTAGCCGGGCTGGTTACAGACATAGGCAGAGAGATTCTGCGCCCCGGCGGACGTGCCGAAGTAGAGGTCAAACGGGTTGAACTGCGCGCGCATAAATTCATCCAGCACGCCAGCGGTGAAAATGCCGCGCTGTCCTCCCCCCTCGCAGACAAGTGCGAGTTGACCCGCACTAAACGGTTTTAACGTCAGCGGCGCAATATTGCCGAGCGTAACGGGAATTCGTTGCCCCACCTCTGCTTTCCTGTTTTGATTATTTTATCACTCCACAGTAACGCACCCGACCTGTAACGCAAATAAGAAAAAGCCAGTCGCAGTGACTGGCTTTATTTTGTTGAAGGAATATTGCGTTTGCTACGGACGTCTACGACCCGTAAACAGGCTGACCAGGAACAGAATAATACCAACGACGAAGACAATTTTAGCTGCCCATGCCGCTGTACCTGCCAGACCACCAAAGCCCAATGCGGCGGCAATTAACGCGATAACCAGAAATATAATGCCCCAACGAAACATAAGCTTCTCCTTTACCATAGTTAATGTCGGCCGCTAAACGTGAGCGCTCAGGTCACTCACCGGCGTTTTTCCAGAGTCGTTCTTATTTAGCCCGCAGGGTTAAGCCTTACGGGCGAATGGTCCAGATTTACTTCGTTTTCAGATCGTTTTTAACGCTTTTAACACCATCAATGGCTTTCGCAATTGACTCGGCGCGTTCACTTTGCGCCTGTGAATCAACCGTACCGGAAAGCTGAACCACGCCATCGGTGGTTTCCACTTTCACCTTACGAGACGGCACGATGTCATCTGCTAACAGTTTAGCTTTGATTTCGCTGGTAGTAGCGGCATCACCGGCATAACCTTTCACCGAGGCGTTTTTACCGTCGCGAACGTGCAGTTTATCGCTCACGGATGCAACACCTTCGACACCCTTCGCCACCTTCACAGCCTGTTCGGCCTGGGCCTGGCTTTCAACAAAGCCACTCAGGGTAACGACCTTTTTGTCGGTCTTAACGGAAATATCGGTGCTCTTGATGGCTTCATCATCCACCAGTGCGGCTTTCACTTTTGCTGTGATAGAGCTGTCGTCCATGAAATTACCGACTTTATTCATAGAGCTATCGATTTTTTGCCCTGCGGTGTCGGCCGTGGACTGTGCTTTATCCATGGTGCTGCTTTCCGCCAGGGCGGAACCGCTAACCAGAACGCTACCCAGTGTTACAGCCAGCAGAGTTTTAGAAATCTTCAGTCTTGTCATATTCATCGATGTATTCCTGTGTTTTACCCGTTATTCGGGCTAAATACTTCCTTAGTAGTTTTATATATCGCGAATAAACACACGGGCGAAATGGAGAACCAATCGACATGCATTGAACAGTTAATTCATCCATGCCCGGTGCTAAACACTGAGTTAAATATAGATCACTCTCACAATGCCGCTTTCAGAATTGCGTAAAAAACGCGCGAATAGCGTGAATTTGCGGTGAATTAAGAACATTCCGCAAGGGACTAATAAGACAGGAATAAAAGAAGAGCACGGCGATTGCCGTGCTGCGGGAGGGGATTAGTGTTCGCGCGTTTTGCGGAACTGAACGTCTGGATAACGTTCCTGCGTCAGGTTCAGGTTGACCATCGTTGGCGCGATATAGGTCAGGTTGTCGCCGCCATCAAGCGCCAGCTGAATTTCGTTCTTACGCTTAAATTCTTCGAATTTCTTCACGTCAGAACACTCAACCCAGCGCGCGGTCGCCACGTTGACCGATTCGTAAATCGCTTCCACGTTGTATTCGCTCTTCAGGCGCGCAACCACCACGTCGAACTGCAGCACACCGACCGCGCCGACAATCAGATCGTTGTTGGCGATTGGACGGAACACCTGCACGGCGCCCTCTTCAGAGAGCTGAACAAGGCCTTTCAGCAGCTGTTTCTGCTTCAGCGGATCGCGCAGACGAATGCGACGGAACAGCTCCGGTGCGAAGTTCGGAATACCCGTGAACTTCATCATCTCGCCCTGGGTGAAGGTATCGCCGATCTGGATCGTACCGTGGTTGTGCAGACCGATGATGTCGCCCGGATACGCCTCTTCAACGTGCGAACGGTCGCCCGCCATAAAGGTCAGCGCGTCGGAAATCACGACATCTTTACCGATGCGCACCTGGCGCAGCTTCATGCCCTTCTCATACTTACCGGACACCACGCGCATGAAGGCCACGCGGTCGCGGTGTTTCGGGTCCATGTTGGCCTGAATTTTAAAGACGAAGCCGGTGAACTTCTCTTCCTTCGCTTCCACTTCGCGGGTGTCGGTTTTACGCGGCATCGGCTGAGGTGCCCACTCCACCAGACCGTCCAGCATGTGATCAACGCCGAAGTTACCCAGCGCGGTACCGAAGAAGACCGGGGTAATTTCGCCGCTCAGGAACAGTTCTTTGTCGAACTCGTGAGACGCACCCTTCACCAGTTCCAGCTCGTCGCGCAGCTGCGCGGCCAGCTCTTCGCCAACGGCGGCATCGAGATCCGGGTTGTCCAGACCTTTCACAATGCGCACTTCCTGAATGGTGTGGCCTTTACCGGTCTGATACAGGTAAGTTTCGTCTTTATAGAGGTGATAAACCCCTTTGAACAGCTTACCGCAGCCAATTGGCCAGGTGATTGGCGCACAGGCGATCTTCAGCTCGTTTTCCACTTCATCCATCAGCTCCATCGGATCGCGGATGTCACGGTCGAGTTTGTTCATAAAGGTGAGGATCGGCGTATCGCGCAGACGGGTAACTTCCATCAGCTTGCGGGTACGATCTTCTACACCCTTCGCGGCGTCGATCACCATCAGACAGCAGTCCACCGCCGTCAGGGTACGGTAGGTATCTTCGGAGAAGTCTTCGTGCCCCGGGGTGTCCAGCAGGTTCACCAGGCAGTCGTGATACGGGAACTGCATCACGGAGGTGGTAATCGAAATACCACGCTGCTTTTCCATCTCCATCCAGTCAGATTTTGCATGCTGGCTGGAGCCACGGCCTTTAACGGTACCCGCAGTCTGGATCGCCTGTCCGAACAGCAACACCTTCTCGGTGATGGTCGTTTTACCGGCATCCGGGTGCGAGATAATGGCAAAAGTACGGCGCTTGGCCACCTCTTGCAGATAAGGAGACAACGTCATAATTAAATCTTCTTTTATAAGCGCGGCAGCACGCCACGCATCATGGAATACAAAATTGCGGCTATTTTACCCATCAACGGGGGGCAGGCAATCATTGTTTACACAGGAGTTGCTCCAGTTCGGTCAATGACGTGACGGTCCAGGTTGGCTCGATGCCTTCAGGCTTCACGCGGCCATGCGCATTCAGCCAGACGGTCGACAAACCTGACTTCATACCGCCAAGAATATCAGACTCTGCGGTATCACCCACCATCAGCACGCGATCGCGGTCGGGATTACCGGCCTGCGCCAGCGCATAATCGAAAATTCGCGGATCCGGTTTCGGCACGCCGACCTCTTCCGAGATCACCAGTGCGTCAAAATGATCGCGCAGGCCGGTGCGCTCCAGGCGGATTTGCTGCAGCGCAGTGAAGCCGTTAGTGATGATCCCCAGTTTCACCTTGCCTTTCAACGCATTCAGCAGGGAAACCGCGCCCGGCAGGGGCGCACAGATATCGGCCATGGCGTTAAGGAAAGCCTCGTTCAGCGTCCCCGGACTGACCTTTAAGCGTTCCGCCCAGACGTCAAATC
This sequence comes from Enterobacter cloacae complex sp. P27C, assembly GCF_014895705.1. Taxonomy (NCBI): domain Bacteria; kingdom Pseudomonadati; phylum Pseudomonadota; class Gammaproteobacteria; order Enterobacterales; family Enterobacteriaceae; genus Enterobacter; species Enterobacter cloacae complex sp. P27C. The sequence continues at coordinate 296,869 of NZ_JADBQB010000004.1, read as the reverse complement.
GCTGGTGCTGAAGCTGTAACGCGGTGATGGCACCGTTCTGGTAATCCACCCACAGCGGCTTGTTCACCGCCTGATAGTCCTGAAAATCTTCGGCGGTGAAGGTCACGCTATAGTCTAGAAACATCCGCTGTAGGCCGCCGAACGAGTCAAACGTAAACAGCGTTTCGTCGGCATCAAAGAAAATCCAGTCCCATTTCATCGTTACAACCTTATATTCGTTATCCAATTGGCAGAGCCATGATAATGGCGTCTTCACGTCCCTCTGCGGTGGGGTAGTAGTTACGTCGGACTGTCGCCTCGTTAAAGCCTAAGCTTTCATAGAGCGCGATGGCGGCGACATTCGACGCGCGCACCTCCAGCCACAGGGTGAAAACGTCGCGGGTTTCGAGCTCACGAATGAGATGCTCAAGCAGTTCTCTGCCCAGCCCACGGCGCTGAAACGCCGGGTCGACGGCGATGTTAAACAGCGTCGCCTCGTCAAGAACCACCTGCGTGATGGCAAACGCGGCCAGGGTGCCGTCAACGTCCAGACGGTAGTTCAGATAGCGCTCGCCCTGATTGCTGGCAAACGTTTTTTCGCTCCACGGAAAGGCGTGGGCGCGTGTTTCAATCGCGAACGCTGCGGTCAGGTCAGGCGTCGTGAGGGAAGAAATCGTGTTCATATTCGCAGATTTGTTGCCATAGCGCGCTGCGCGCCTTTGGATTGGCTTTCAGCTCGTCCAGCGCTGGTGAGCTGATTTGGCTCCCCTGAAGAGAGATGTCGTTTGTCTCTCCGATGCGCCAGCTGTTACAGCGGCTATCAGGAGGAAGCATGGCAACCCGTTCCGGCGTCAGCTGTAAGACCTGGTCGGGCGTCAGCTTCAGGCTGCGAAGGACATCACCGATCAGGGGCTCATTCAGGGCAGGCAGTTCTTCCGCCACCATCACCAGCCGAACGTGCGCGGGGATGGAGATGGCGATTTCGCCCTGCAACGCCGTCGGGCGACGCAAAGCCCACTGGGTGATGCCCAGCTGCTGCAACTGCCAGTCTCGTCGGGATGTCATAGGGATAACTCCTGTCTCTCAGGCGCGCAAATATAGCAAATGTGTCGAAAGTGCGCCATCTACCTACTATAATCCCCGCCTGAGTTTATTGAGGAACAATTCATGTCTGCATTTACCCCGGCAAGTGAAGTCTTGCTGCGTCACAGTGATGATTTCGAAGAAAGCCGTATTCTGTTTGCCGGAGATATGCAGGATGACCTGCCCGCGCGTTTCGACTGTGCTGAAAGCCGTGCCCACACCCAATACTACCACCACTGGCAGGTGCTGAGTCGCCAGATGGGCGAGCGCGCACGCTTCAGCCTGGTGGCGGAGCAGAGCGATATTGCCGACTGCGATACGCTGATCTACTACTGGCCGAAGAACAAGCCGGAAGCCCAGTTCCAGCTGATGAACCTGCTCTCCCTGCTGCCGGTTGGCTGCGATATTTTCGTGGTCGGTGAAAACCGCAGCGGTGTCCGTAGCGCCGAGCAGATGCTGGAAGCCTACGCGCCGCTGACCAAAGTCGACAGCGCACGTCGCTGCGGTCTGTATCATGGCCGTCTGGAAAAACAGACAACGTTTGATGCGCAGGCATACTGGGACGAGTACCAGCTTGACGGCCTGACCATCAAAACCCTTCCGGGTGTCTTCAGCCGTGACGCGCTGGATACGGGCAGCAAGCTGCTGCTCTCCACCCTGACGCCGCACACCAAAGGAAAAGTGCTGGACGTGGGCTGCGGCGCGGGCGTGCTTTCAACGGTGCTTGCCAGCCATTCACCAAAAGTGCGTTTAACCCTGTGTGACGTGAGCGCCCCGGCGGTAGAAGCCAGCCGCGCAACGCTTGCGGCCAACGGCATTGAAGGCGATGTGATTGCCAGCAACGTCTTCTCTGACGTCACCGGCCGCTTTGACATGATCATCTCTAACCCGCCGTTCCACGACGGGATGGAAACCAGCCTCGAAGCTGCGCAAACCCTGATCCGTGGCGCGACTCGTCACCTCAACAGCGGCGGCGAGCTGCGCATCGTGGCGAACGCCTTCCTGGCGTACCCGAAAGTGCTGGACGAAACCTTCGGCTTCCACGAAGTGATCGCCCAGACGGGCCGCTTTAAGGTCTACCGCACCGTGATGACGCGTCAGGCAAAAAAATAATTCGCCATACAATGCAGGCCGGATAAGCGCCAGCGCCATCCGGCAAGCAGGCGTCGCAATTCCGTCCATTTTTGCAGCAATCAATAAAAGGCGCGCACTTTTCTGTTGACGTAAAGCTGAAAACATCTAGAATGCGCCTCCGTGGTTACGATACTTTTACAGTATCGATGGTATGCGAAGGTGGCGGAATTGGTAGACGCGCTAGCTTCAGGTGTTAGTGTCCTTACGGATGTGGGGGTTCGAGTCCCCCCCCTCGCACCAATTATCTTATATCCCTTCTGTAATACCTCTTATTTTCCCTGTTATTTCAAACTCATCATTATCACCAGAATTGCGCTGACTAATGCGACGCATGATGGCAGTAACACATAATGGCGTAGGTGCTTGTGCCAGATCATGCCTGACGTCATCAGCAGCCCTGCCACAATGATGGCCTTCCAGCTTTCGATGGAGAGATCGGCAAACATCAAACCGACAAGGATTACGCCCGGCAGCAATACTCCCCATGCACTTCCCAGCGCCCTGTTCAACATACATCGCCCTTTCATAACGATAATGATAAACAATATCATATGATAAAAATTATCATTTGTCAGCGCAGTGAAGCAAAAAAAATCGCCCTTTCTCCTTATGTAGAATGACAGAAATTTCCTAAGGTGATAAATTGCTCACCTGTTAACTACACATAAACTTTTTCTTATAATTACGCTTTGAGTTTTTTGCATAATTAAGTGCGAAACCACACCTATTCATCTGTTTTAATTAAGTTTTAATAAAAACGCACGACTATGACATCACAATCCTGGCGGTCTTTGGTTCAAAGAAAATATCAATTATCGTTACGTTTATTTTTATTTCTGAACGCAACGTCAGCCGTGTTCTCGGTAACAAACCCGCTCTATTCTGTACGCGTGTTTTCTGCCCCTCTGATTGCTATTTTCGCGATCAGTACTGGCCTGTTCGTCTGGCACTGGAAAAAGCGCGCGCGGAAGATAAATATTCCTGCCGTTTCAGCAATCTTTGGTATTTTGTGGGCCTGGCAAATAGATTCGAAATTTTCGCTAATTACCCATGACCAGGCGATGTATTTGTTAATAGCTTTACTCACGGTGCTTTTTATCGGAACGCTGGCCTTCGCCAGTAATATCAAAGCATTTACGCTGCACTCGCTTCCCGCCTTTATTGTCTGCCTGTGGTTAAGTGACCAGGATATATGGCTAAGAATGTCCTATTCTTTCGCACTTCCTGTGGTGGCTATTGCTATTCATAACATTTTGCAACGGCGCAACGATCGCTTCGCCCAGGAGCTGCTCTCTCGCCTGTTGGAAGAACGGGAAACTCTGACCGATCTCAGTATGATGGACCCGCTAACCGGGCTCTATAATCGTCGCGGCCTGCAGAGCCGTCTGGAGAATCTGCCGGCGGTAGAAAACGGCGAACATTTTGTTCTTTTGATGGATATCGACCACTTCAAAGCCTATAACGACCATTATGGCCATATGATGGGTGACCAGGCGCTGAAGCGCGTCTCTGCGGCAATTCGTGATGCCGTCAGATCGCGCGATATTGTGGCGCGTTTCGGTGGGGAAGAGTTCATGGTGCTGCTGACGAATATTTCACTTGAACACGCCCGCCATACGGCAGAGCGGATCCGTCAGAAAGTCTATGATTTGAAAATCCCCCATCTGTTCAACGAAAGCGTCGCCACCAATGTCACCATCAGCATCGGTATTGCCATTTTCGAAAACGAGGACGTGGAAAGCGCTCTGGAGAGAGCGGACAGAGCCCTCTATGAAGCAAAGCATTTAGGTCGCAATAACATTCTGCTGAGTGAAGAGCTACAAACCGCTTAAGCGCGTCTTCGGTTAATCAGGACAAAAGTCTTGCCATTGGTATGAGCAATAGTTAGGATTGGCAATCATTATCATTTAGATTTCTATCTCAACTATGGCTACGCATACCGCACACATCGTTGAACCACTCCTCTGGCGAGCGCCCCTCACCAGCGGGAATGCGTCGCTTGCGGATGCCATACGGGACAAGATTGCTAAGACGCGCGCCCACCTGCTGGACTTTATCAGGCTTGATGAAGCGCCCCCGCACCACGCCATGACGCTCGCTGAGTGGCAGCAGCCCTCTACGCTGCAGTCGCTGCTTGCAACCTATTCCGACCATATCTATCGCAATCAGCCGACCCTAACACGGGAAAATAAACCTCTGCTTTCCCTGTGGGCACAGTGGTATATCGGGCTGATGGTTCCCCCACTCATGCTGGCGGTATTAACCCAAAAGAGCATGCTGGCGCTCTCCCCGGATCATTTTCACGTCGAGTTCCACGAAACTGGCCGAGCAGCCTGCTTCTGGATTGACCTGCACGAAGATCGCGGCGCAGAGCAGTTCTCTGCTCAGGAACGTCTGGAACAGCTTGTCATCCAGGCCCTGATCCCAGTGGTAGAGGCACTTGAAGCAACGGGCGAGATCAACGGGAAGCTTATCTGGAGTAATACCGGGTATTTAATTCACTGGTATTTAACAGAAATGAAGCCGCTGCTTGGCGATGAGAAAGTGGAGGCCCTGCGCCAGTCCTGCTTCTTTGCCAAACAGCTTTCCGATGGTCGCGATAATCCGTTATTCCGTACCGTTGTGCTCCGTGACGGGCTTCTGGTACGCCGTACCTGCTGCCAGCGCTATCGCCTGCCGGACGTTAAGCAGTGCGGGGATTGCACGCTGAAGTAGTGCAGTGAATTGCCCGGTGACGCTTCGCTTACCGGGCCTACAAAAACCTCGACTCGTAGGCCGGGTAAGGCGCAGCCACCACCCGGCACAACGTCTTTAAGCCACCTGCTGATTGTCCTCTTCCCCATTACGCTGTGCTTCTTCCGCTTCCTGCTCCAGCAGCTGCTTCTCGTACACTTTGAAGAACGGGTAGTAGATGATTGCCGACACGCAGGCCAGAACCACAACCAGGATAGCCGCGCGGAAATCCCAGCCCAGAGCCCATGCTGCGCCTATCGGCGCCGGTGCCGTCCAGGGAACAACTGAAATAACACGACCAATCAGATCAAACGTCATCGCCGCCCAGGCCAGCACGGCGTTAACCATCGGGGCTAGCAGGAACGGAATAAAGAACACCGGGTTCATTACAATCGGCGTACCGAAGATAACGGGTTCGTTGATGTTGAAGAAGCTGGGCACCACGCTCAATCGGCCAATAGAGCGTAAATGCGCTGAACGGCTGCGCAGATAGCAAATCACCAGACCCATCGTCGCACCCGACCCGCCAATCACGATGAAGAACGTCCAGAAGGCTTCCATAAAAATATGTGGCAGAGGATGGCCGGCAGCCAGCGCGGTCTGGTTCGCTCCGAGGTTAGTCAGCCAGAACATCTGCAGCATCCCGGAAACAATAGCCGCCCCGTGGATCCCGGCGAACCACAGCAGGTGGCCAATCAACACCGCCAGCAGGATCGCGGGCAGTGAATCCGCCGCGGAAACCAGAGGTTTGAAGATGGACATAATTGCCTGCGGGATCAGCATGTCAAACTGAGACTGAATCACCAGGCTCAGCGGATAAAGCGTTAACACCACCACCAGCACCGGGATCAGCAGATCAAAGGAGTTTTTGATCATCGGCGGCACCTGGTCCGGCAGGCGAATACCGATGTTATGCGCCTTCAGGAAACGCATCATTTCAACGCAGTAAATCGCCACCAGGATGGCGGTAAAAATACCCGTTCCACCCAGGCTGTCGACGGGAAGCGTGCCTTTGGTTTTCGGGGCGGCAACCAGCAGAAAAGCCATCAGCGACAGCATGGCGCACATGAACGGATCCAGCTGGTGCGTTTTGACATAATGTTTGCCAAGGTTATAGGCGATGGCCGCGCAGATATAAATGGACATAATGCCCATCGTCATATCAAACGGCGTCAGGATCTGGCCTTCAAACTGCTTCGCCATATCCAGCCAGGCGCGCGCGAAACCCCAGGTGGTATCAGGCGAAAACGGTGGGTAAGCAAACACTAATAAAAATGAACCCACAATCATGAACGGCATCGCGGAGATGAACCCATCACGAATAGCCATGACATGACGCTGGGACGAGATCCGCCCGGCGATCGGGCTCACGTAATTTTCAACGAAACGGAATATCAGATTAAACGCAGCATGGTTGGCAGACATGGTTGATCTCCTGTCAGACGTTTATTACAGGCGCGCTCGCGCCGCACGTTGTTCCATAAATCAGCTTCACAACCTTGCTGGCTTGCGTACCAGCGGTACTGCTCAGACGAAATGGTTTCATAATTGGCTCTTATTATTGGATACAGGGGACGTTACATACTCAGTATTAATCTACGCATCACGCTCTGCAACCGGTTACTGTAACCGGTTTCTGTGATTGTGAAGAGGATCCAGAAATCAGCCATCCTGGATATTTGTTACTTAAGAGATATTTACAGAGCATAAATTCTTATGACAGATTACGCAGGATATTTGTCAGGAGGAAACAATGAGTTTGCAGTCCGTACAGCAGTTTTTTGCCGACAACGCGCCGGAAATAGAGGTAATAGAACTTAACCAGAGTACGGCTACCGTTGCGCTGGCTGCTGCCGCCCACCGTGTAGAGCCGGGACAAATCGCCAAAACCCTATCGTTGAAGGTTAAAAATGAGGTGATTCTGGTGGTGGCGAAGGGTGATGCGCGTCTGGATAACAAAAAACTGAAAGACACGTTTGGCGCGAAAGCACGCATGCTCAGCAGTGATGAAGTGGTTACCGTGACGGGTCATCCCGTTGGTGGCGTCTGCCCGTTTGGGCTTGAAAACCCACTTGCGGTTTACTGCGATATCTCTTTAAAACAATACGCTGAAGTGCTCCCCGCCGCTGGCGCTATCCATAGTGCCGTACGTATTTCTCCGGACAGAATGGCAGAGCTGACTTCAGCAAAGTGGGTTGATGTGTGCATCTGAATGACGCGCCAGAGCACATCTGGCGCGCAAAAGGCACAAGTTACAAAAATGTCGGTTTGCTTAGCCCCACAGTTCGCGGTTCTCTAACCGGAAGATGGGTAAGAATATCCGCTGCATCAAGCAATCCTACGTCAGAATTCACCCCTAGCTTCACCATCGCATTAAACTTATGCGCGCGAATAGTCTTGATATTGCGTTCAAGCTGCGCCGCGATTTCGGGAATGGAATATCCGCATGACATATAACGTAAAATTGCTCTTTCCGTTGGGCTTAACATCCGGTTCTGACTGCAGTACCAGTGGTTAAGCATATTGTCATTAATGCGCAGCGTTTCGCTCAACAATACCACTAACTCCTTCAGCAGGTGTTCAAGGGTCACCGATTTACTGACCACACCGTGAAGACGTGAAGGCGAAAGATGGCTAATCAATCTCGCCTCCATCTCATCCGAGACCAGGATAATGCGCTGAATAAGGCTATGCGTAAACGCGAGATCCCGCAGATGCGCCAGGCAGTTACGTCGTTCTTCTCGCGCATCGGAAAGCGAATAGATCAGCGAGAAAAAATTCACGTGTTGCAGTGCTTTCTTAAAGCCATCAAAATCATTAAACAGGTGCAGTTGATATTGGCTGAGTTCAGGCTGCGTAAAAAGATGCTGCAGCCCGACCGCACTCATCGAGCAATTTTCGATGATGGCGATATGTCTTGTTGAATCGGTTTTTTCCATTCCTCGAACTCTCCATAGGCTGACATTAAACTCAGCTCTCTCATTCCCTGTGTACTGTTGATCCAGGCGTACATATCGGCATTACTCCGCAATGAGAGCCTTCGCATCGCACTGTTTTTCTGCGCACTGATCGTCTTATTGCTCTTTTTAAGCAACGTAGCGATTTGGTTAATCCCCCACCCTTTGCCTAACAGGCGAAGCACCTTACGTTCTGAGTGCGTGAGCGCAATAAAGTGTTCGTCGTCATCCTCACTTTCCTCAGGTTCTGGGGTTAATAACGTCTGGCTTATCCGTTCTGCGCGTTCACTCCCTGCCCGGATAGCGTTAACGACACCTTCGATAGGTTCCATATCAGAAAGCAGCGTGCTTTCCGGCCGCATAAGCAGCTCAACGGCAATAGGGTAAAACGGCCGGGAGACCAAAAAGATCCAGTGGATTTCCCGGTACTGGTTCAGTAAGCGGTAATACTCTTCGAGCGTACCCCGTGGGTTCCTGTATTCGCCTGAAACGTCGGCGATAATCACATCTGCGCGGCGCAACTGAAGCAGGGTTAACTCCTGCAGTGAGCGGCAGTAGGTCAATTCAAAATCGGGGAAATGACGTGCCATCACGTCCCCTAACCCATTCTGCATGACGGGTATCCGGCTAATGACAACGCCATGCTTACCAGGCAACGACAACATAGACCCTCCGTGTCCATTTTCCTTCGGTGCGTCATGTAAAACGCACCAAGGTATAAATATTTTCTTCCCTGAGTATAAAAAGATTAATACAAGCAGAATATGAGATATGTTCTTAGTTTAGGAAATGCCTAAAACAGCGCTAATATCTCACAAAGCGCAAATCAATTTAATTGTGCAGACATTAAAATAACAACAAAATAAAATTAGAATTTCTAAATACAAATATTTTATTATTTCAAATTAATAATTCAGCGTATTAATAAATTAATCCTGTAAGTCGTCGTGACGAGGGGGGGAACTGTTTGCATAAACCTTGATCTGACCCACAGCAAGAGCCACTGCACTTTGTGCTAAAAGTAGGCATTACGGGCCAACCGGCAACTATTCACCTTATCTTCGGGATAATACATGCAGGCAGATCGGTCAACGCAGCGTTCTATCACGCGGCTCTGTATTCAGTGCGGTCTTTTTCTGCTCCAGCACGGCGCGGAAAGCGCGCTGGTCGAGGAGCTTTCAACCCGGCTGGGGCTGGCGCTGGGGATGGACAGCGTTGAGAGCGCTATCTCGTCCAACGCCATTGTGCTGACCACCATTAAAGACGGGCAGTGTCTTACGTCCACCCGTAAAAACCACGACCGCGGCATTAATATGCACGTTGTAACCGAGGTCCAGCACATCGTCATCCTGGCTGAGCATAAGCTTCTCGATCTCAAGGAGATTGAAAAACGTTTTAACCAAATCAAGCCATTACGTTATCCACGCTGGCTGGTCGTGCTCATGGTGGGGCTGTCATGCGCCTGTTTTTGTAAGCTCAATAAAGGTGGCTGGGACGGCGCGATCGTCACCTTTTTCGCCAGCAGCATCGCCATGTACGTGCGCCAGCTGCTGACGCACCGGCAGCTGCACCCGCAAATTAACTTCTGCATTACCGCGTTTGTTGCCACTACGGTGTCTGGCCTGCTGCTGCGCCTGCCGCAGTTTGCCGCTACCCCGACGATTGCGATGGCCGCCAGCGTGCTTCTGCTGGTGCCGGGCTTCCCGCTGATTAACGCCGTTGCCGACATGTTTAAAGGGCACATCAATACCGGGCTGGCACGCTGGGCTATCGCCAGCCTGCTGACGCTGGCGACCTGCATCGGCGTGGTGATGGCGATGACGCTATGGGGGTTACGAGGATGGGCGTGATAGATTTTCTGCTGGCGTTGGCACAGGACATGGCCCTGGCGGCCATTCCTGCCGTCGGCTTTGCGATGGTATTTAACGTTCCGCAACGCGCTCTGCCGTGGTGTGCGCTGCTGGGCGCAATTGGCCACGGCTCGCGAATGGTGATGATGACGGCGGGCTTTAACATCGAATGGTCGACGTTTATCGCCTCTATGCTGGTCGGCAGCATCGGTATTCAGTGGTCGCGCTGGTATCTGGCGCATCCGAAAGTGTTCACCGTCGCCGCCGTTATCCCGATGTTCCCCGGCATATCTGCCTATACGGCGATGATTTCCGCGGTGAAAATCAGCCATTTTGGCTACACCGAGCCGCAGATGATCCTTCTCCTGAGCAACTTTCTTAAGGCGTCCTCCATCGTCGGTGCGCTCTCTATCGGGCTGTCGATACCCGGGCTATGGCTCTACCGCAAACGCCCGCGCGTTTGATATTTGTGTTATTTCGCTGCCGTGGAGATAATCTTTCTGGTCCGTTTGGTAAAAATAAGGAAAGGATGTGGCTAACTCTGGCAGCGAACACCCCGATCACAGTGAAGAATCGAGCCTGAAAGAGAAAATTTTTCAGAGCGCTATCGCGCTGTTTGCCGAATTTGGACTGAACGGCGCCCGCATGGAGCAGATCGCGGAGAAAGCAGGTACCACCAAACGCATGGTCGTTTACCATTTTAAAAACAAAGAAAATCTCTACCTGCTCGTCCTGGAGTACGTTTACACCCAAATTCGCGCCAGTGAAAAGGCGCTTAGCCTGGCGGATATGCCTCCCGTCGAAGCGCTGGTCCATCTGGTTGAAGCCACCTTTGACTATCATGCCGACCATCCGGATTACATCCGCATTATCTGTATGGAAAACATGCAGCGCGGCCGTTTTATGCAGCAGTCAAACTATCTGCGGCAGGTCAACCGCAGCGCGCTCGACCTGCTGGAAGGCATCCTGCGCCGGGGCAAAGAAAAACAGCTTTTCAGCCAGACGGTTGACGCCCGCGACCTTCACCGTCTGATCAGCAGCTTCAGCTTTCACTACGTTGCCAACAGCTACACCTTCACCCTGCTGTTTGAAGAGGGTGCAGACGAGCAGGCCCAGCGCCAGCACTACCGTAAAATGGCCGTTCAGGTGGCGCTGCGTTATACTTGCCCCTAAAATTGCTTGCAATTAAATCGTGCACAATCTATATTCATTTCATGAACGCAAAAACGAACGACACGACCGCTGCGCTCCTGCTGGATAACCAGCTCTGTTTTGCCCTCTACTCGGCAAATCTGGCGCTTAATAAGCTGTACCGGCAACTGCTGGCGCCGCTAAACCTGACTTACCCGCAATATCTGGTGATGCTGGTGCTGTGGGAGCAGGATGACGTGACGGTGTCGGACATCGGTGAACGGCTGTTCCTTGACTCCGCAACGCTGACGCCGCTTCTGAAGCGTCTGGAAAGCGCAGGGCTAATCAACCGCCACCGTTCGCGTAAAGATGAACGTCAGGTCGCCGTCACGCTGACTGAAGCCGGACGTGAACTTCAGCAGCAGGCACTGGGTATCCCACACGCGGTGGGGTGCGCCGCACAGTGTGATACCGACACCATGCTGGCGCTCAAGCAGCAGCTGGAACTTTTGCGACAACAGATTCAACGCGCGTAAGGCTATACTTTATGCGTTTTTATTTATCCACATATATCGCACGCTATTTAATAGCACATACAATAGTAAGATGAGGAACCTGCCATGTCTTTAGAAAAAGTTGTTTATACCGCCAAAGCAAAAGCAACCGGGGGCCGTGACGGCCGCGCGACCTCTTCCGATGGAGTTCTGGACGTTAAACTGGGCGTGCCCAAAGAGATGGGCGGTATGGGTGGAGAAGTCACGAACCCTGAGCAGCTGTTTGCTGCGGGTTACTCTGCCTGCTTCCTGGGCGCGATGAAGTTTGTGGCGGCTCGCGACAAATTTACCCTGCCAAAAGAGGCGTTTATTGAAGGCGAAGTGGGTATCGGCCCGCTGCCGACCGGTTTTGGTATCGAAGCAAAACTGAATATCCACGTTGAAGGGATGGATCCTGCTGAAGCCAAAAAGCTGGTCGATGCGGCGCATATCGTTTGCCCGTACTCTAACGCGACCCGCGGCAACATCGACGTGACCCTGAATATCATCGCGTGATAACTGCCTGATGGCGCTGCGCTTTTCAGGCCTACGACCGTAGCCCTGGTAAGCGCAGCGCCACCGGGGAAATCCCCTCCATCCCCTTCCCTCTCTGTGCTACCATAAGCCCATATCACGCCCGTAGTAATCAGTTGAGTAAGCGTTATGTCCTCCAGAATTCTGACCACCAGCATTGCTGGCATTGATGCCTTTATGCGCGACCCACGCGGTGTGTTAACCCACGCCGAAGGCGGCACGGTTGCGGTTTTTGCCGACAACGCGCCGGCGTTTTACGCAATCACGCCGGAACGTCTGGCGCAGCTTCTGGAGATCGAAGCGCAGATGTCACGTCCGGCAAGCGACGTCACGCTGGATAACCAGTTTTTTGAAGAACCGGTTAATACCCCGCTAACCGTTCCGATGGGCAAATTTGTCCTCTACGCGGGCTGGCAGCCTGACGCAGATTTTCAGCGGCAGGCAGCATTGTGGGGCATTGCGTTAACTCAGCCAGCCACCGCGGAAGAGCTCGCCGCGTTTATCGCCTGGTGGCAGGCGGAAGGCAAAGTGTTCACCCACATTCAGTGGCAGCAAAAGCTCGCGCGTCATCTTCAAATTACCCGCGCCAGTAACAATGGCCAGCCTAAGCGCGATATCAACACGTTTTCAGAACCGGATAAACAGATCCCGAGTGGATTCCGAGGTGCGAAATGAAGAACGTCGGCGACCTGATGAAACGTCTGCAAAAAATGATGCCAGCCAACGTGAAGCCCGCCTTCACCACGGGTGAAGAGCTGCTGGCGTGGCAAAAGGAGCAAGGTAAAATTCGTGCCGCCGCGCTCGCCCGCGAAAACCGGGCGATGAAAATGCAGCGCACCTTTAACCGCTCCGGTATTCGCCCCCTGCACCAGAACTGCTCGTTCGATAATTATAAAGTTGAGACCACCGGGCAGATGAACGCGCTCGCCGCCGCGCGTCAGTACGTGGATGAATTTGACGGCAATATCGCCAGCTTCATTTTTAGCGGCAAGCCGGGCACAGGCAAAAACCATCTTGCTGCCGCCATCTGCAACGAACTGCTTCTGCGCGGCAAATCGGTCCTCATCATCACCGTGGCCGATATTATGTCCGCCATGAAAGACACCTTCAGCAACCGTGAAACCAGCGAAGAGCAGCTGCTTAACGATCTGAGCAATGTCGATCTACTGGTCATCGACGAGATTGGCGTGCAGACGGAATCCCGTTATGAAAAGGTCATCATCAACCAGATAGTCGATCGCCGCTCTTCGTCCAAACGTCCCACCGGCATGCTGACGAACCACAACATTGACGAGATGACCCGCTTACTGGGCGAACGCGTCATGGACCGCATGAAGCTTGGCAACAGTCTGTATGTCATCTTCGACTGGGACAGTTACCGCAGCCGCGTCACCGGCAAAGAGTATTAAGACAGTTCCAGGAATCGCCAGCAGGGCGCAGGTATATACTGGAACCCCTTCCGGCCCAAAACGGACCTTTTTGAGAAAGCCATTATGAAAAAACAGATTCTTATCAGCACCTTTTTAGGCGCGCTGCTGATTACCGGCGCAGCACAAGCGGCTTCGTGGCAGGAGTCCCTGTCAAGCGCCGCGAATGAGCTGACCAAAGAGAGCAGCAGCGCCCAGGGCGGGCTCTCGGCCTCTTCTCTCACCACTCTGCTGAGCAACAGTTCCCAGAGCCTGAGCGCGGGCACGATGAACAACGCGGCGGGGATTCTGGAATATTGCGCTAAGCAAAAGCTGGCCTCGGTGACCGACGCGCAAAACGTGAAAAACCAGGTGCTGGGTAAACTGGGTCTCGACACGCAGGAGCAAAAAGCGGATACCAGCTATATGGACGGCATTCAGGGCCTGCTCAACGCGCAAAACGGCCAACAGCTGAATCTGAGCACCCTCGGCAACTCCGCCCTGGCAAAACAGGTGAAAACCAAAGCCTGCAATCTGGTGCTGAAACAAGGCGTTAATTTCATCTCCTGATCCACCCCATTTTCTGCCACAACACGCCGCGTTTAATGCGATAGGCTTGCATCGCGGCGTTAAACGAGCGTTTTTCCTACCTGCCACCGTCTCAGCGTCCGTTTGTCAGGATGCGACCATCTTCATAAAAACGATTTTATAAACCAAATCCTAACAACAGCACACTTTCGTGACACTAAAATTGCAGCTAAACGACATCGCCATTACATTGTCTTACCAAAAATAAACAGTTAGCCAGCGAAGCACCTGGCGTCATGAGGATATGCTGTTGTCAGAATTCATCTCTCTTATCCTTTTTCTGGCTTCCGTCGGCGTTTATGCCTGGAAAGCCGGCCGTAACACCTGGTGGTTTATCGCCACGCTGGTGGTGCTCGGCATTTTTATCGTTTTAAACATTACCTTATACGCCAGCGATTACTTCACCGGCGACGGCATTAACGATGCTGTACTCTACACCCTGACGAACAGCCTGACGGGCGCGGGAGTAGGTAAATATATCCTTCCGGGGCTGGGACTGATCGTGGCGCTGGTGACGATTTTCGGCGCGCTCGCCTGGGTGCTGCGCCGCCGTCGCCATCTTCCTCACCATCATGGCTACAGCCTGCTGGCGCTTTTCCTGGCGCTGGCCTCCGTCGACGCCAGCCCCGCGTTTCATCAGATCACCGAGCTTGTAAAATCCCAGTCGCGCGACGGCGATCCGGACTTCGTGGCTTACTATAAAGAGCCGTCGAAAACGATCGCCAACCCGAAGCTCAATCTGGTCTACATCTACGGTGAAAGCCTGGAGCGCACCTACTTTGATAACGATGCGTTTCCGAACCTCACGCCGGAACTGGGCGCGCTGAAAAACGAAGGTCTCGATTTCAGCCACACCGTGCAGTTACCCGGCACGGATTACACTATCGCCGGGATGGTGGCCTCCCAGTGCGGTATCCCGCTGTTCGCACCTTTTGAAGGCAACGCCTCCGCCTCGATGTCGACGTTCTTCCCGCAGAATATTTGCCTGGGCGATATACTGAAAAACTCCGGCTATGAAAACTACTTTATGCAGGGAGCAAACCTGCGCTTTGCCGGAAAAGATGTGTTCCTGAAATCCCACGGTTTTGACCACCTGTATGGCTCAGAAGAGTTAAAAACGACGGTTGCCGATCCCACCTACCGCAACGACTGGGGCTTCTATGACGATACGGTGCTGGACGAAACCTGGAAGAAATTCGAGGAACTTTCCCGCGCCGGGAAGCGTTTTTCTCTCTTTGCGCTGACGGTAGATACGCACCATCCGGACGGGTTCGTCTCCCGCACCTGTAAGCGAAAAAGCTATGACGTGGACGGCAAAAATAACAAGTCTTTCAGCGCCGTGACCTGTAGCCAGGAGCACATCGCCGCGCTGGTCGAGAAAATCAAAGCCTCACCCTGGTTTAAAAACACCGTCATCGTCGTATCGTCTGACCATCTGGCAATGAAAAACAGCGCGTGGGACCAGCTCAGCAAGCAGGATCGCAGCAACCTGTTCTTCGTGCTGCGCGGCGACCAGCCGCAGCAGGAGTTAATCGCCACCAAACGCAACTCCATGGATAACGGCGCAACCGTGCTGGACATTCTGGGGGGCGACAACTTTATTGGCCTCGGGCGCAGCACGCTGTCGGGGCAATCCCTGTCGGAAGTGTTCCTCAACATGAAGGAAAAAATCCTCGCCTGGAAGCCCGACATCATCCGCCTGTGGAATTTCCCGAAAGAGATGAAAGACTTCACCGTCGATCGGGATAAAAACACCGTTGCCTTCTCCGGCAGCAATTTCCGCCTGCCGCTGCTGGTGCGCGTGTCGGATAGTCGCGTCGAACCGCTGCCGGAAAGCGAGTATTCCGCGCCGCTGCGCTTCCAGCTGGCCGATTTCGCCCCTCGCGATAACTTCGTCTGGATTGACCGGTGTTACAAAATGGGTCAGCTCTGGTCGCAGCCGCTGGCGCTCTCTACGGACTGGTGCGTCTCTCAGGGCCAGCTTGGCGGGGAGCAAACCGTGCAGCATGTCGACAAAGCCCAGTGGAAAGGCAAAACCGCCTTTAAAGATACGGTGATTGATACGGCTCGCTATCAGCACAACATCGACATGCTGAAAATCGTCGACAACGACATCCGCTATAAAGCGGACAGCTTTATCTTTAACGTGGCCGGCGCGCCCGAAGAGGTGAAGCAGTTTAGCGGCATCTCCCGTCCGGAGTCGTGGGGACGCTGGTCAAACGCGCAGCTGGGCAACGAGGTGAAAATTGAGTACACCCATCCGCTGCCGGAACAATTTGATCTGGTGATTACGGCCAGGGCTTATGGACCCAATGCCAACAAGCCCGTCCCCGTTCGCGTGGGAGATCGGGAGCAGACGTTAACGCTTGGAAACGACGTGAGCACGCACACGCTGCACTTTGAGAATCCTTCGCGCAGTAATACCCTGGTGATCGTACCGCCGGACCCGCAGTCCACGAATGAAGGGAATATCCTTGGGCACTCACCCCGCGAGCTTGGAATCGGCATGGTCGAAATCAAAATCGTCAGCAAGGCGGGTTAAGACGCGTCGCGCCCGGCGTTCTGCCGGGCGCTTATGAAAATAAATAATCCTATAATATTCTTATAAATTAGATTAAAACACTATATATTAGCCATTTTTATCTATAAATATCCCGCCAAAATCCAGACCCGTAAAATTCCAAGCTCCTGAAATCACCACGGAGCGTTACGCACGTTTATCATGCTAACCGGCTATAAGTTCGAATCCATCCGGGCACTGCGCAGTGAAAATGTGATTGCCTGGGAGGTATTGTCCACGGCAAAGCCCAACGTCAATCTTGAAGATTACTTTGGCTCGCTGTCGGCGACGCAGCGTAAAGCGCACTTCTTTGCGCAGCTTCGTCACGCCATGTTTTGCAAGGATGGCGACAAGTATTACCTCAATGCAACATCGGATTTACTGCTGGAAACGGACTTCCTCGACAGGCTAAAAGAAGAAACCCCGTGCCCGGAGAAACTTGCTATCGAGATCACCGATCTCCATACGATGGTCCAACTCGACGATACGCAAAGCCAGGCGCTGAGGAAATGCATCGCGACGCTCCATCAGTGGGGGATAGAAGTGTGGGCAGACGATGTCTGCGAAGACCTACTTCCCGACCTGCTGACCAGCCAGATCCGCTTCTGCGGCATCAAAATTGACAAACATACCTTCTGGAACGGACGGACCGAGCAGGCGAAGTTTCTGCATCTCACCCGCGAGTGCAAGCGCGTCGCCAGCAAGGTGCTGATCGAAGGCATCGAAACCGCGGGTGATTTCGCGCTGGCCTGCGCGAGCGCGGCCGATTACGGCCAGGGCTATCTGTGGGGGAGAAAATGACCCCTTTCATTTTGAATGCTGGCGATCGGGTCATCGTTCTGCGCGGCAACGCCTGCTTATGGCCTTGCCCCACCTTTTGCTGCCATACCCTGGCAGAATGCCATCAAAAACGCTGCCTGCTGGACGCTCAGTCATTCGCTTTGTAATTGCACTGTTACTCACGTCAGGAAATAAGATCATGAAAATTATTCCCACCGCTGTATGTTGTTCCGCTCTCCTGCTTCCTGCTGCTGCGATCGCCGCAGACAGTACCGCAAGCGCGACGATGCACGTATCACTTGAGGTCGTGAAGTCGTGCACCCTCAAAGCCAACGACCTCAACTTCTCGCGTCACGGCTCCGATGAGTCGAGCGAAATCCTGGCCAAAACGCAGGTCGATATCGTCTGTACCAACGGCACGCCGTTCACCCTCACCGCCACCAGCCCCGACGGCGAAAGCGGCACCTTCTGGCTGAAGCCGGAAAACGGCGAAACCGGGGCGCAGAAGATTGCGTGGAAACTCTTTGCTGACGAAGGCAAACAGAAGCAAATCAACGAGACGACTGGTCTGGACGATACCGGCAACGGTGCGGAACAGGAAGAAACGCTGTATGGCGTCATTGACGCCGGGGCGCTGACAACCGCCCAGGCAGGGAACTACAGCGACGATATCACGTTAAAACTGGAGTACTGATCGTGCGTCGCTACCTTCCCTGCTTCATTTTGTGGCTCATGATGCTGGCGCTGCTGTCGCGCTACGCGCTGGCCGCCACGCTTCAGGTGGCCCCGGTAACGCTCGATCTGCAGAGCGACCAGCGGGCAGCGGCGGTCTATCTCACAAACAGTGGGAAAGCGGCCATCAATGCGCAGATTCGGGTATACGAATGGACGCAAAAAAAGGGTAAAGATGTGCTGGTGTCCACCGGGGAGGTGGTCACCAGCCCGGCGATGACTTCACTGGCGCCGGGCCAGCAGCAGCTGGTGCGCATTATCGTCATGCAGCCCGGCATCCGTGCGCAGGAGCAAAGTTACCGGCTGGTTATTGACGAACTGCCGGACGCCGCGTCCCGTGCCGCCAACCCCTCCGCGGTACACTTCCTGCTGCGCTACTCGATTCCGGTGTTTATTGCCGGGAGCCAGAGCGCGCCCGTCAGCCACGATGCCCTGAGCTGTGAGCAGGCAGACATACCGGCCACTCTCCGCTGCTTTAACGCCGGAAACCGCCACATCCGCCTGAGCCACCTTGAGGCCCTGACGGCCGATGGGAAGGTTGTCGGGTCGATTAAAGGCCTGGCGGGCTATGTGCTCCCGGGACAAACCGCCCTTTTATCGCTCAAGCAGCCCACACGTCACGCGCTCAGCTCGCTGCGCGTCTATCTTAATGATGACCATCATGCCAGCCAGATACCCCTGCGCCCGCTCGCTTCTCGCGCTCCTGTTTTGGCTACCGCTCATGCTGTCAGCCCGGACTGAGCCCGCCGACACCGTGCAATGGCTGGCCATTACCGTGAACCACGCCCCGCGAGGCGAGCTATGGGCCTGCCGGGTGGTGGATAATGCGCTATGGATAAGCCGCAGCGACATGAAAAAGCTGGGGCTTCACGCCCCGGACGATCGCGCAGAGTGGGTTGAGCTGACCTCCCTGCCGGGCCTGAACGTCAATCTCGACGTGCTGTCCCAGCAGGTGTCGATTACCGCAGAGGCAGACGCGCTCGAGGGCCAGCAGCATCTGACCGTCTCAAGGCCCACGCCGATGTACCGCTATCCTGATGCGCAGCCCGTCAACGCCTATACGCTCGGATATGCGCTCTACGCCAGCGACGTGCAAGGGAAGCGCCAGCTTAACGCCCAGACCATTCTGACCGCGTCCGGTGGGCTACCCGGAACGTTCAGCAGCAGTTTTTCAAGCCATGTCGGGGAGGAAAACAGCGCCGGTCGACCGACCCATACGCGTCTCGAAACCCGCTGGCAGTGGGACAACACCGACTCGCTGACCACGCTGGCGCTGGGCGACAGCGTCACCACCGGCACCGGCTGGAGCCGACAGGTACGCTTTGGCGGGCTGCACTGGGCACGTAACTTTGAGCTCAATCCCCAGCTCAATACCGAACCGCGCAGCCGCTACAGCGACACGGCCGTGCTGCCTTCCACGGTCGATTTGTATATCGACGGCCTTAAGCAGAGCAGCCAGCGCGTCACGCCGGGAGACTTTCTACTGGATACCCTGCCCTCCTTCACCGGAAGCGGACAGGCGGAGGTGGTCATTACCGATATCAACGGCCAGCGTCGCACCGTACAGCTCGATCTCTACGGCGCGCCGGGCATGCTGGCGGAAGGGTTCAGCAGCGGTTCGCTGGACATCGGCTGGATGCGCGAAAACTACGCCCTGCGCTCCGACGACTATGCCGCCTCGCCGCTGCTGGACGCGGGCTGGCGCTATGGGGTGAATAATAGCCTGACGCTGGCGCTGCATACGGAACAGCAGCGCAGGCTGCGCAACGTGGGTATGGGCACTGACTGGCTGGTCTCTCCCGCCTTGGGGGTGGTCAGCCAGCACGTTGCCGTGAGCGACAGCCCTTACGGGCAGGGCGTTCAGTGGGGCCTTGGCTGGCAGTGGAACGGCAGGGGAACGAGCATTTCTGCCAGCACCGTCCGTACCGAGGCGGATTTCGCCGACAACGCCCGCATGAGCGGTGCCGCGCCCGTCAGACGCAGCGACAGCGTTTGGGTAAGCCAGTCCATCCCCCACTTCGGTACCGTGGGCGCGGGCTGGGTACAGCAGAACATTCAGGGCAGCACAGAGCGTTACCTCAACGCCTCCTGGTCGGTATCGCTGCCGGCACACATCTCCACCACGCTGAGCTACACCCGCTCGTTTACGGACGCGTCGAGCCACGTTCAGTTGCTGCTTTCCGTCCCATTGGGTCGCGAGGACACGCTCTCCGCTCAGGTCAGCCGGGATACGCCGCGCATGGATTACCGCCACCAGCCGGACGATGAGGCCGGCGGCTGGTCATGGGAGCTGGGCCAGGGCTTCGGCGAACGACGTGAAAGATATGCGGACCTCGGCTACCTGGGCCGAGCGGGCGAATGGCACGTTGGGCTGCAGCAAGGTGCCAACCAGGGCAACCAGTACGCCTCCGCCGAAGGCAGCCTGACGCTGCTGGACGGCAGCCTGTACCCGCTGCGCTACATCCAGCAGGGCATGGCGCTGGTGTCCACCCACGGCATTGGGCACGTACCGGTAATGCTGGAAAACCGCCCGGCCGGTGAAACGGATGAAGACGGTTATCTCCTGCTGACCGACCTGCCGCGCTACCACAACAGCAAAGTCAGCATTAACCCGCTCGATCTGCCCGCCGATGTGATCGCCCCTGTTACCGACATGCATGCCAGACCGGGCAACAGCAGCGCGGTGAAAGTCGAGTTTAACGTCCATCACGCCGTCACGGTTCAGGCCCGGCTGGTCGACAGCCGCCGCAGGCCGCTCCCGCTGGGCAGCATCGTGTCAACGCCGCAGGGTGCCACCATCGTAGGACGCGACGGCTTTATCTGGCTTGAAGATCCGCCCCTGCCGGGCGAACTGGTGGTGAAGACCGGTGAGGGAGAGTGCCGGGTCACGCTTCCGGCGCCCCGTACCGCGTCATCTATACAGAATATCGGAGAACAACTGTGTCATTAAGAGCGCCGTTATTATTGCTGCTCGTCCTGTCCGTGAAGGCGATGGCGGCAGCCTGCTGGATAACCTCCATGCCCGCCATTAACTTTGGCAACGTCGTGGCGGGCAATACCACCTCCGTCAACACCGAGGTCAAATTTAGCTGCCAGGCCGACAACGAGGGCAGGACGGAATATATTAACGTCTGCCTGAGCAGCGTAGACGCCCCGCCCTTTGAGATGATCTCCCAGGGAGATCAGGAGGGGAAACAGTACACCCTTCTCTTCCGCCTGCTTAACGGCGCAGCGCGCTCTCAGGAGCTGGGGCCTGTCAGCAACGGGAACCTGATTCAGCAGACCCTCGCCGCGGAAAGCAATGCCAACGTCAGCGGTACCTTTCCGCTTATCGCTACCATTCCGCCAGGGCAAAGCCAGCTTCCGGCCTATCACTATTACAACTACAACATGAATCTGCGCATCGCCTGGCACAGCGCCCTGCGCCAGGACGCGCTGCAAAACTGCTCGGACGGTTCCGCAGAGGGGGAGCAGGTGCAGGGCGGCACCAGCGCTCAGGCCGAAATCAGCCAGGGGTGCTACATCGAGCGCGTGACGCCGCTTAACTTCGGCACGCTGACCAGCACCGCTACCCTGAGCCCGACGCGATCCTCCGCCACCCTCACCACGCGCTGTCCGGCCGGAACCGCGTTCACCCTTGCCATGGGAAAAGGCAACCATGCCAGCGGTAACCAGCGGCAGCTCTGCAACAGCGAGGGTCATTGCCTGCGCTACGGTCTCTGGCAGGATGAGGTGGCCACGCAACGCTGGGGAGATCAAAGCAGCGGCGATGCGCTGCAGGTCACCAACCCTGCAGGCGGCACCCAGAACTACACCGTTTACGGCGAGGTCCCTGCACAGCCGCTAACCGGTACCGGGGAGTTTATTGATGACGTGATTATCACGCTGACTTATTAAATCACCCAAAAACCTGTCTGGATCAATGTTATCGGTAACAGTGGCATTAAAATAGCCAGCAATGCAGCCTTGAGGGCGTAAGCCTTTTTTCATTCATTATCTCTGTTTCTATTACAACAACTTATGAAATACCTGCTTGCTGACGCCATCGTCTATAACGACGAGGACGGCTCTGTTTCTCTTATCAATGCGCCGGATGAGGATGCGCAGCTCCTCACCTGCACGGCCAATACCATCATGAGGCTGCTGGTTCAGCATCATGGGAACGTGGTCGAACGGGAAACCTTTCTCCAGGAAGTCTGGGATCGTCGAGGGCTCCAGGGGTCTAACAACTCCTTAAACCAGTACATCAGCATTCTGCGCAAGATGCTGGCGACCCTGCTTCCCGACGCGCTGTTTATCGTTACCGTACCGAAAACGGGCTTTATGCTCAGCGCAGACGTCACCGTCACTCCGCTGGAGGAGGCCCCCCCGATCGCCAAAACGGTGAAACCTGCATGGCGCGTTCGCCCGGAATGGCTGTTCTGCGGCGCGCTCACGCTGGTCGTCGTTGCGCTAAGCATCTGGATCGCGCTCATCAAGCCAGACGCACCGCAGCGGGAGATCCATCTGCTGACGCATATCGGCACCTGTCCGGTTTACACCTTTACGCCGCTGGCGGACGTGTTTCACGGGAAGGCGATTACGCTCGCGCAAACGCTTCAAAAGGACGGTCACCTTCCGTGCCTGAAAAATTCGATTTTCTACATGCACATTCAGAGAACGCTTTTCTACGGCCACGAAGGGCGGCTGGTGCTCTCCCAATGCTCCCTCACGCGGGGTAAAGCCAGCGCCTGTCGTACGCTTTACTATTACGAGTGGTGATATGAGACAGAAAAAAGTTTGGCTAATCCTGATCCTCAACCTGCTGCTGCTGGGCACAGCGCTGGCGTGGTATTTTCACACGCCTCCGCTGTCGGTAGCCTGCGACGGAAACCTGACGTTTACCGACGAGCGCGACAGCCACAATTTCACCTTTGACGGTGAGGTCATTATGCGCTTTCACCCCGACAAAACGGGGTACATCACGGTTAACGGCAACGTGGTGAATGCCCCGCGCAGCTGGGAGGTTTCCCGCCAGGAGATGTTTAAATGGCGTCACGTGGAGGACGAACTGTATGAGATCATCATTCAAAAAGTGGAGCGTTTTAGCCATGACGCGATGCCGCCCGGGGTCTTTGAAAAATACGTTGCCGGCCTGACGCTGGGCAATAAAAGGCTTCTGACGATAGAGCGCACGCCGGAAGACGCGCTGGTGATCAGCAATTTTTATTCGCCGGTGCTGATCTGCTCGGAATAATGTCGACGGGTCAGGCTATACTTGCCGCCATGACTATTCGCATTCGCCCCACCACCCTCAGCGACGTTGCCGCCCTGTCCGCCATTGAACGCGCGGCGGCCGGGCGATTCCGCGACATCCCGGAACTCGCCTGGCTTGCCGACGGCGAGGTCATTCCCGCTGAGCAACACCTCGACTATGCCGAACGCGGGCTCAGCTGGCTGGCGCTGGCAAACGACCAGCCCGTTGGGTTTGTCCTTGCCGAAGCCCATCCGTCATCACTGTTTATTGTCGAACTCTCGGTTGATCTGAACTGGCAGGGAAAAGGGATTGGCAGACAGCTCATCGCCTGCGTGGCAGATTGCGCCCGTAAAAGGGGGCTGACCGCGCTGACGCTGACGACGTTCCGGGACGTACCGTGGAATGCGCCCTTCTATGCGCGGCTGGGGTTTGAAATGATGACGAGGCTGACGCCTGAATTGCGTGAAAAACGCGAAGAAGAGACGGCGCACGGTTTAGCGTATGACTCCCGCTGCGCCATGCGCCTGCCTCTGTAATATCGCCCGGTGGCGCTGCGCTTACCGGGCCTACAAAACCCTGAACAGTGGGCCGGGTAAGGCGCAGCCGCCACCCGGCACAACGCACGGCGTTAGAACGTTTCCCAGTTATCACCTGCATCGGCAGTCGCGGTTTTACGCGTCATTACCGGTGCGGCAACGGCTTTCGCCGAAGCGAACTCGCGCGCCTTCATCTGCTCTTGCTGAATGCGGAACACTGCCACGGCCTGCGTCAGACGGCTCGCCTGCTCTTCCAGCGCCGCCGCCGCTGCGGCTGACTCTTCTACCAGCGAGGCGTTCTGCTGGGTCACGCGGTCCATCTCTGCCACCGCCAGGCCCACCTGGTCGATACCGCGGCTCTGCTCGTCGGACGCAGAGGCAATCTCGCCCATGATATCGGTCACGCGGGTCACCGCGTTCACGATCTCACCCATGGTTTCACCGGCGCTTTCCACCAGCGTTGAACCCACTTCCACGCGTCCCACGGAGTCTTCAATCAGGCTCTTGATCTCACGTGCTGCCTGAGCGCTGCGCTGGGCCAGGTTACGCACTTCCCCTGCCACCACCGCAAATCCACGGCCCTGTTCGCCCGCACGCGCCGCTTCTACCGCCGCGTTCAGCGCCAGGATGTTGGTCTGGAAGGCAATGCCGTCGATCACGCTGATGATATCGGCAATTTTCTGCGAACTGCCCGCGATGTCACGCATGGTTTGCACCACGTTGTCCACCACCTTGCCGCCCTTCTGCGCGGTTTCAGACGCGCTTAGCGCCAGGTGGCTCGCCTGACGGGCGTTCTCGGCGTTCTGCTTAACGGTCGCCGTCAGCTGCTCCATGCTGGCAGCGGTCTCTTCCAGGGAAGCGGCCTGCTGTTCAGTACGGGAAGAGAGGTCGTTATTGCCCATCGCGATTTCGCTCGCGCCGCTATAGATAGCGTTCGCGCCGTTACGCACGTCGCCCACGGTACGCACCAGTTCGCCCTGCATATGACGCAGCGAGTCGGCCAGTTCGCCCATCTCGTTAGAGCCTTCCACGTCGATGCGCTTCACCAGGTCGCCGCTGGCGATGTGGCGGATATTGTCAATGAGACGCGTCAGCGGAGAGATCAGCGCCTGCTTGATACCCAGCCAGACGGCCACGATCACCACCAGCACGGCAACCAGCACGCTGATCAGCACCCAGATAGCCTGAGTGTAAGAGCTGTTGCTGTCTTCAACCGCCATCTGGTACAGCTTGTCGTTCTGCTGCAGGTAGCTCACGTACTGCTTCTCGAATCCATCCTGGTAGCTCTGGGTCGGCTGGTCGAAGAAGGCGTTGATTTTGCCCGCCCCCAGCAGCTGAATTAGCTCAGCCAGCGCACCGTGGTAGATATCGTAGTTACGTTTAATTTCCAGCGCAGCGGCGTCGCTCTGACGCGGGTCGCGCGGCAGGGCTTCATAGTCAGCCCAGTTTTTTTCCGCCTGTTTCAGCGAGGCAGACGCAATCTGCATCAGATCGTTAACGGTCGCGCCGCTGCCGATATTGTTCTGATCCATCATGTAGCGGATGCCCGCGCGGTTCAGGGTATTACGGGTTTGCAGCAGCGCAACCCAGCTCCCGTTAAGGGTGGATTGTTGCTGACGAATGGTTTGCAGGACGGTGAAATTCTCTTTGTCATTCTTCAGAGCATTAAAGAAAAGACCACCGGATGTGAGTTGTAAAAGGCCAAATATCGCTAAAACCAGCATTAAGCTGGTGACAATCTTGATACGGTTTAACATGTTTTCTCTTTCCTCAGACAGATACAGAATTTTCGGCCTGGAAAGGGAAAACTTTACGAAAATCATCCTGGAATTTGTGGTTTTTACTCTTCTTCCCGCGCTGCGTTATGCCGGTTCCCGAGTTCAATAAACTCTTCCAGCAGCGCCGTCAGCTGCTTCATCTTCTCCGGGGTGTATTCCGCCTCAATCTGCTGATACGCCTCTTCCACCTGCGCCTGGGCGTGCTCGTACAGCGCATTTCCCTCTTTGGTCAGCGACACGTACAGCTTGCGCTGGTCGTTCACCGGCTTTAAGCGCAGCACCAGGCCGTCGCGCTCCATGCGCGTCAGAATGCCGGTCAGGCTCGGGCGCAGAATACAGGTGCGAAACGCCAGATCGTGAAAATCCATCGACGGATGTTCAGCCAGCACGCGTACGATGCGCCACTGCTGCTCGGTGAGGTTATGCCGCTTCACAATCGGACGGAAGTACGACATCGCCGCTTCCCGCGCCTGCAAAAGCGCGATGGTTAATGAATCATGCATAGCCTCTCCCCTTCACATCATTAACAAGTAAACGATTCATAAAAGATGTTTTTATAAACAACACGTTTCCTGCCAGAAAGTCTAACAGAAACCATTCTGTTTTATTAAGCAACTGATTTACATAGTATTAAAATCCATAATGTAAATTTATTGTTATTCATATCACAAATTCTTCACTTCTGATTGCGAAATAAACAGCAAAAGCATAAAACCAGATCATTAACATATTAATGAAATCATAACCCGGACCGTCGGGGTGAGGAGTAGGTGAATGAAAGGTACCGTATTTGCCGTCGCGCTGAACCACCAGAGTCAGCAAGAAGCCTGGGCTGAGGCGTTTGAAAAAGCCCCTTACAACACGCCGCCAAAAACGCCGGTGTGGTTTATCAAACCGCACAACACCGTGATTCGCGCGGGCGAGCCCATTCCTTTCCCGCAGGGGGAAACGGTGTTAAGCGGCGCGACGGTGGCGCTGGTTGTGGGTAAAACCGCCAGCAGGGTGCGCGTAGAGGACGCCGCGGCCTACATCGCGGGATACGCGCTGGCCAACGAAGTGAGCCTGCCGGAAGAGAGCTTCTACCGTCCGGCCATTAAGGCCAAATGCCGGGACGGCTTTTGCCCGCTTGGCGAGCTGGCCGCCGTTGATAACGTCGACAACCTGACCATCATCACCGAGATCAACGGCCGCGAAGCGGACCACTGGAACACCGCCGATCTGCAAAGCAGCGCCGCCGAACTGCTGAGCGCCCTGAGCGAATTCGCCACCCTCAAGCCCGGCGATGCGATCCTGCTCGGCACACCGCAAAGCCGCGTGGAGATCCGCCCGGGCGATCGCGTGCGGATTCTGGCGGAAGGTTTCCCGCCGCTGGAAAACCCGGTGGTGAACGAGCGCGACGTTGCCCTTTCCCACCGCACGCCTGAACACGCCACGCTGTTCGCCCTCGGTCTTAACTACGCCGATCATGCCAGCGAGCTGGACTTCAAGCCGCCCACCGAGCCGCTGGTGTTTATCAAGGCGCCGAACACCTTCAATGGCGACAACCAGACCTCGGTGCGCCCGAACAATATCGAATACATGCACTACGAGGCGGAGCTGGTGGTGGTTATCGGTAAAACCGCGCGTAAGGTGAGCGAAGCCGAGGCGATGGAGTATGTCGCAGGCTACACGGTCTGCAACGACTACGCCATCCGCGACTACCTGGAAAATTACTACCGCCCGAACCTGCGGGTCAAAAGCCGCGACGGATTAACCCCCATCAGCCCGAACATCGTGCCGAAAGAAGCCATTCCCGATCCGCATAACTTAACCCTGCGCACCTTCGTCAACGGCGAACTGCGTCAGGAAGGCACCACCGCCGATCTCATTTTCAGCATTCCTTACCTGATTGCGTATCTGAGCGATTTTATGACCCTACAGCCGGGCGACATGATCGCCACCGGCACGCCGAAGGGGCTGTCCGACGTGGTGCCGGGCGATGAAGTGGTGGTGGAAGTGGAAGGCGTGGGCCGCCTGGTGAACCGGATTGTCAGCGAGGAGACTGCAAAATGAAAAAGATTAACCACTGGATCAACGGTAAAAACGTCGCCGGAAGCGAGTACTTCCATACCACTAACCCGGCCTCCGGCGAGGTATTAGCGGAAGTCGCCTCCGGCGGTGAAGCGGAAATTCATCAGGCCGTTGCCGCCGCTAAAGAGGCGTTCCCGAAATGGGCCAACCTGCCGATGAAGGAGCGCGCGCGCCTGATGCGTCGCCTGGGGGATCTGATCGACCAGAACGTGCCCGAGATCGCCGCCATGGAAACCGCCGACACCGGCCTGCCGATCCACCAGACCAAAAATGTGCTCATCCCGCGCGCCTCGCACAACTTCGAGTTCTTCGCCGAAGTGTGCCAGCAGATGAACGGCAAAACCTACCCGGTCGACGACAAAATGCTCAACTACACCCTGGTGCAGCCGGTGGGCGTCTGCGCGCTGGTGTCGCCGTGGAACGTGCCGTTTATGACCGCCACCTGGAAGGTCGCGCCGTGCCTGGCGCTGGGCAACACCGCGGTGCTGAAGATGTCTGAACTCTCGCCGCTGACCGCCGACCGTCTGGGCGAGCTGGCGCTGGAGGCGGGCATTCCGGCGGGCGTGCTGAACGTGGTGCAGGGATACGGGGCGACGGCAGGCGACGCGCTGGTGCGCCACCACGACGTGCGCGCCGTCTCCTTCACCGGCGGCACCGCCACCGGGCGCAACATCATGAAAAACGCCGGGCTGAAGAAATATTCCATGGAGCTGGGCGGCAAATCCCCGGTGCTGATTTTTGAAGATGCGGACTTCGAACGCGCGCTGGACGCCGCGCTGTTCACCATCTTCTCCATCAACGGCGAGCGCTGCACCGCGGGCTCGCGCATCTTCATCCAGCAGAGCATCTACCCGGAGTTCGTCAAGCGCTTCGCCGAACGCGCCAATCGCCTTCGCGTGGGCGATCCGACCGATCCGAACACCCAGATTGGCGCGCTCATCAGCCAGCAGCACTGGGAGAAAGTCTCCGGCTATATCCGCCTCGGCATCGAGGAAGGCGCCACCCTGCTGGCGGGCGGCCCGGACAAACCGGTCGATCTGCCTGTACACCTGAAAGGCGGCAACTTCCTGCGCCCGACGGTGCTGGCGGACGTCGACAACCGCATGCGCGTGGCGCAGGAGGAGATCTTCGGGCCGGTGGCCTGCCTGCTGCCGTTTAAGGACGAGGCGGAAGGCCTGCGCCTGGCGAACGACGTGGAGTACGGCCTGGCGTCATACATCTGGACCCAGGACGTCAGCAAGGTGCTCCGTCTGGCGCGCAGCATTGAAGCGGGCATGGTGTTCGTCAACACCCAGAACGTGCGCGACCTGCGCCAGCCGTTTGGCGGCGTGAAGGCCTCCGGCACCGGCCGCGAGGGCGGCGAGTACAGCTTTGAAGTGTTCGCGGAGATGAAGAACGTCTGCATCTCCATGGGCGACCATCCGATTCCAAAATGGGGGATCTGACAATGGGCAAGCTAGCGTTAGCGGCAAAAATCACCCACGTGCCGTCGATGTATCTTTCCGAGCTGCCGGGGAAAAACCACGGCTGCCGCCAGTCCGCCATCGACGGGCATAAAGAGATCAGCAAGCGCTGCCGTGAACTGGGCGTGGACACCATCATCGTGTTCGACACCCACTGGCTGGTGAACAGCGCGTACCACATCAACTGTGCGGATCATTTTTCAGGCGTCTACACCAGCAACGAGCTGCCGCACTTTATCCGCGACATGACCTACGACTACGACGGCAACCCGGAGCTCGGGCAACTGATCGCCGACGAAGCGGTGAAGCTCGGCGTGCGCGCCAAGGCGCACAACATCCCGAGCCTCAAGCTGGAGTACGGCACGCTGGTGCCGATGCGCTACATGAACGCGGATAAGCACTTCAAAGTGATCTCCATCTCGGCGTTCTGCACGGTTCACGACTTCGCCGACAGCCGCAGGCTGGGCGAGGCCATCGTCAGCGCCATCGAAAAGTACGACGGCACCGTGGCGGTACTCGCCAGCGGCTCGCTCTCGCACCGCTTTATCGACGACCAGCGTGCGGAAGAAGGGATGAACAGCTACACCCGCGAGTTCGACCGTCAGATGGACGAGCGGGTGGTGAAGCTGTGGCGCGAAGGCCAGTTTAAAGAGTTTTGCAGCATGCTGCCGGAGTACGCCGACTACTGCTACGGCGAGGGGAACATGCACGACACGGTGATGCTGCTGGGGATGCTGGGCTGGGATAAATACGACGGCAAGGTGGAGTTTCTCACCGAGCTGTTCGCCAGCTCCGGCACCGGCCAGGTCAATGCCGTTTTCCCGCTGCCCGCATAAGGAGTCGTTATGCCGCACTTTATTGCTGAATGTACCGACAACATCCGCGCGCAGGCCGACCTGCCGGGGCTGTTCGCCAAAGTGAACGAGGCGCTGGCCGCCACGGGCATCTTCCCGCTCGGCGGCATCCGCAGCCGCGCCCACTGGCTGGACACCTGGCAGATGGCGGACGGTAAGCATGATTACGCCTTTGTGCATATGACGCTGAAGATCGGCGCCGGGCGCAGCCTGGAGAGCCGGGAAGCCGTGGGGGAGATGTTGTTTGCGCTGATCAAAACCCACTTCGCGGAGCTGATGGCGGAGCGCTATCTGGCGCTGTCGTTTGAGCTGGACGAGCTGCATCCGACGCTCAATTACAAACAAAACAACGTGCACGCGCTCTTTCGCTGAGGTCTTTTATGCTGGATAAACACACTCATACCCTGATCGCCCATCGCCTGCATCAGGCGGAACAGTCCCGGGAGCAGATCCGCGCGATCTCGCTGGAGTACCCGGAGATCACCATCGAAGACGCCTACGCCGTACAGCGCGAATGGGTGAGCCTGAAAATTGCCGAAGGCCGCGTGCTGAAAGGCCATAAGATTGGCCTCACCTCGAAGGCGATGCAGGCCAGCTCGCAGATTAGCGAGCCGGACTACGGCGCGCTGCTGGACGACATGTTCTTCCATGACGGCAGCGACATTCCCGTCGACCGCTTTATCGTCCCGCGTATCGAAGTGGAGCTGGCCTTCGTGCTGGCAAAACCGCTGCGCGGCCCGAACTGCACGATCTTCGACGTCTACAACGCCACGGATTACGTCATTCCCGCCCTGGAGCTGATCGACGCCCGCTGCCACAACGTTGATCCGGAGACCCAGCGCCCGCGCAAGGTGTTCGACACCATCTCCGACAACGCCGCCAACGCCGGGGTGATCCTCGGCGGTCGTCCGATTAAGCCCGACGCGCTGGATCTGCGCTGGATCTCCGCCCTGCTCTACCGCAACGGCGTGATCGAAGAGACCGGCGTCGCCGCAGGCGTGCTTAACCACCCGGCGAACGGCGTGGCGTGGCTGGCGAACAAGCTCGCGCCGTACGACGTGCAGCTTGAGCCCGGACAGATCATCCTCGGCGGCTCGTTTACCCGTCCGGTTGCCGCCAGCAGAGGCGACACCTTCCATGTTGACTACGGCAACATGGGCTCCATCAGCTGTCGCTTTGTATAAGGAGGCGACCATGCAAAACGCATTCAAAGCGGCGCTGAAGGCGGGCCGCCCGCAAATCGGTTTATGGCTGGGGCTGACCAGCAGCTACAGCGCAGAGCTGCTGGCCGGGGCCGGTTTTGACTGGCTGCTGATCGACGGCGAGCACGCGCCGAACAGCGTGCAAACCGTCCTGACTCAGCTCCAGGCCATCGCCCCTTATCCCAGCCAGCCGGTGGTGCGCCCGTCGTGGAACGACCCGGTGCAGATCAAGCAGCTGCTGGACGTGGGGGCGCAAACCCTGCTGGTGCCGATGGTGCAAAACGCTGACGAGGCGCGGCTGGCGGTAAGCGCCACCCGCTACCCGCCTGCGGGCATTCGCGGCGTCGGCAGCGCCCTGGCGCGCGCGTCGCGCTGGAACCGCATCCCGGATTACCTGCATCAGGCTAACGACGCCATGTGCGTGCTGGTGCAGATCGAAACCCGCGAGGCGCTGAAAAACCTGCCGCAGATCCTGGACGTGGAAGGGGTGGACGGCGTGTTTATCGGCCCGGCAGATCTGAGCGCCGACATGGGCTTTGCCGGTAACCCGCAGCATCCGGAGGTGCAGGCCGCCATTGAGCAGGCGATCGCGCAGATCCGTGCGGCGGGCAAAGCGCCCGGCATCCTGATGGCGAATGAACAGCTGGCGAAACGCTATCTCGGCCTCGGCGCATTGTTTGTGGCGGTCGGTGTGGATACCACCCTGCTCGCCCGCAGCGCCGAAGCGCTGGCGGCCCGCTTTACCGACGTCACCACAGCAGTCGATAACAATAAATCCGTCTACTAAACGTACGATGTGGAGCGCAACATGACGACCTCAACCCTGCATAATAAAGATGTAGAACATCGCGCAATAAATAAGCTGTTCCGTCGTTTGATCGTGTTTCTCTTTATCCTGTTTGTTTTCTCGTTTCTCGATCGCATCAACATCGGCTTTGCCGGGCTGACGATGGGCAAAGATCTGGGCCTCACGTCGACCATGTTTGGCCTGGCCGCGACGCTGTTTTACGTCACCTACGTGCTGTGCGGGATCCCCAGCAATATCATGCTGGCGAAGGTCGGCGCGCGCCGCTGGATCGCCGGGATCATGGTGGTGTGGGGCATCGCCTCCACCTGCACCATGTTCGCTACCAGCCCCGAAACGCTTTACGTCCTGCGCATGCTGGTAGGCATTGCGGAAGCCGGTTTCCTGCCAGGGATTTTGGTCTATCTCACCTGGTGGTTCCCGGCCTATCACCGCGCCCGCGCCAACGCGCTGTTTATGATCGCCATGCCGGTGACCATGATGCTTGGCTCGATCCTCTCCGGGTATATTCTGGCGATGGACGGGCTGTGGAACCTGAAGGGCTGGCAGTGGCTGTTTCTGCTGGAGGGGTTGCCGTCGGTGGTGCTCGGCGTGGTGACCTGGTTTTACCTCAACGACACGCCGGATCAGGCCACCTGGCTGGATGAGGACGAAAAGCAGGCGCTGAAAACGATGATCGCGCGCGAGCAGGAGGTCGCCATCGCCCAATCCGTCACGCCGCGCTCGACGCTGCGCGAGGTGCTTACGCCCGCCGTGCTGCTCTACACGCTGGCCTACTTCTGTCTGACCAATACGCTGAGCGCGATCAACATCTGGACGCCGCAGATCCTGCAAAGCTTCAACACCGGCAGCAGCAATATCGTGATTGGCCTGCTGGCGGCGATCCCGCAGTTTTGTACCATCCTCGGGATGATCTGGTGGAGTCGCCGCTCCGACAGGCTGAAAGAGCGAAAAAAGCACACCATCCTGCCGTACCTGTTTGCCGCGGCGGGATGGATGCTGGCCTCCGTGACCGATCACAGCCTGATCCAGCTGCTTGGCATCATCATGGCCTCAACCGGATCGTTTACCGCCATGGCGATATTCTGGACCACGCCGGACCAGGTTATTAGC
Source organism: Enterobacter cloacae complex sp. P27C (assembly GCF_014895705.1). Lineage (NCBI taxonomy): Bacteria > Pseudomonadati > Pseudomonadota > Gammaproteobacteria > Enterobacterales > Enterobacteriaceae > Enterobacter > Enterobacter cloacae complex sp. P27C. The sequence goes on along the minus strand of NZ_JADBQB010000004.1, from coordinate 263,812 downwards.
CTGCAGTCACGCGCGGTGGCGCTGGCGGTGATCAACGCCATCGGTAACGTCGGATCCGCAGTCAGCCCGCTGCTGATTGGGATCCTGCGCGACGCGACCGGCAGCTTCAGCTCCGGGCTGTGGTTTGTGGCGGGTCTGCTGGTGGTCGGCGCGCTGGTGCTGACGCGCATCCCGATGACGCAGCGGGTTCAACAGAGGAACGATCATGTGCCAGAGCCCTATCGCCAACATTGATATCAGCAAGGAGTACGACGAAAGTCTGGGCACCGACGACGTGCACTATCAGTCGTTCGCCCGCATGGCGGCCTTTTTTGGCCGCGACATGCAGGCGCATCGTCACGACCAGTACTTTCAGATGCACTTTCTCGATACCGGACAGATTGAACTCCAGCTCGACGACCACCGCTATTCGGTGCAGGCGCCGCTATTTGTGCTGACGCCGCCGTCGGTGCCGCACGCGTTTATCACCGAATCCGACAGCGACGGGCACGTGCTGACGGTGCGCGAGGATCTCATCTGGCCGCTATTAGAAGTGCTCTACCCCGGCACGCGGGAAGCGTTTGGCCTGCCGGGGATCTGCCTGTCGCTTGCCGACAAGCCGGACGAGCTGACGGCGCTGAAGCACTACTGGCAGCTCATCGCCCGGGAATCCACGGCGCAGCTGCCGGGCCGTGAGCATACGCTGGTCCTGCTGGCGCAGGCGGTATTTACCCTGCTGCTGCGCAACGCGAAGCTCGACGACCACGCGGCCAGCGGGATGCGCGGCGAGCTGAAGCTGTTCCAGCGCTTTACCCAGCTGATCGACACCCACTATCACCAGCACTGGACGGTACCGGAATACGCCAGCGAGTTGCACCTGACCGAATCCCGCCTGACGGACATCTGCCGCCGCTTCGCCAACCGCTCGCCGAAACGGCTGATCTTCGACCGGCAGCTGCGCGAGGCCAGGCGCCTGCTGCTGTTTTCCGACAGCGCGGTCAGCGAGATTGCCTGGCAGCTGGGATTTAAGGATCCGGCCTATTTCGCCCGGTTTTTCAATCGCCTGACGGGCTGCTCGCCCAGCGCGTATCGGGCGCAGAAAGTACCGGTTTCCTGAACGCATCACGGTTCGTAGGGCGGGTAAGCGCAGCGCCACCCGCCAAAAACCCGCACAGATCACAAATCCCAATCCCGCCCGAAAAGTACCCGCCGTTGTCCCAATCGTCCCTTCACGTTCCGCCCCTCTCACGCTTCAATTAAACAACAAAAACAAAACATAAATTTAACAACCATCTTCCGATACGAGGTCCCTATGAAGCCTGAAGAATTCCGCGCTGATGCCAAACGTCCGTTAACCGGCGAAGAGTATTTAAAAAGTCTGCAGGACGGTCGTGAGATTTATATCTACGGCGAGCGCGTTAAGGACGTCACCACCCACCCGGCGTTTCGCAATGCGGCGGCGTCTATCGCCCAGATGTACGATGCGCTGCACAAGCCGGACATGCAGGACACGCTGTGCTGGGGCACCGACACCGGCAGCGGCGGCTACACCCACAAATTTTTCCGCGTGGCGAAAAGCGCCGACGACCTGCGCCAGCAGCGCAACGCCATCGCCGAGTGGTCGCGCCTGAGCTACGGCTGGATGGGCCGCACGCCGGACTACAAAGCGGCGTTCGGCTGCGCCCTCGGCGCTAACCCTGCCTTCTACGGTCAGTTCGAGCAGAACGCCCGCAGCTGGTACACCCGCATTCAGGAAACCGGCCTGTACTTCAACCACGCCATCGTCAACCCGCCGATCGACCGCCACAAGCCGGCGGACGAGGTGAAGGACGTCTACATCAAGCTGGAGAAAGAGACCGATGCCGGGATTATCGTCAGCGGTGCGAAAGTCGTCGCAACCAACTCGGCGTTGACCCACTACAACATGATCGGTTTTGGCTCCGCGCAGGTGATGGGCGAAAACCCGGACTTCGCGCTGATGTTCGTCGCGCCGATGGACGCCGAAGGGGTGAAGCTGATCTCCCGCGCCTCGTACGAGATGGTGGCAGGCGCAACCGGATCCCCGTATGACTATCCGCTCTCCAGCCGCTTCGACGAGAACGACGCAATCCTGGTGATGGATAACGTGCTGATCCCGTGGGAAAACGTGCTGATCTACCGCGATTTCGACCGCTGCCGTCGCTGGACGATGGAGGGCGGCTTCGCCCGCATGTACCCGCTGCAGGCCTGCGTACGTCTGGCGGTGAAGCTCGACTTCATCACCGCCCTGCTGAAGAAATCCCTGGAGTGCACCGGTACCCTTGAGTTCCGCGGCGTGCAGGCGGATCTCGGCGAAGTGGTGGCCTGGCGCAATATGTTCTGGGCGCTGAGCGACTCCATGTGCTCCGAAGCCACGCCGTGGGTGAACGGCGCGTACCTGCCGGACCACGCGGCGCTGCAAACCTACCGCGTGATGGCCCCGATGGCCTACGCGAAGATCAAGAACATCATCGAACGTAACGTGACCTCCGGGCTGATTTATCTGCCGTCCAGCGCGCGGGACCTGAACAACCCGCAGATCGACCAGTATCTGGCGAAGTACGTGCGCGGCTCCAACGGAATGGATCACGTCGAACGCATCAAGATTTTGAAACTGATGTGGGACGCCATCGGCAGCGAGTTTGGGGGTCGTCACGAGTTGTACGAAATCAACTACTCCGGCAGCCAGGATGAGATCCGCCTGCAGTGTCTGCGTCAGGCGCAAAGCTCCGGGAATATGGACAAGATGATGGCAATGGTCGACCGCTGCATGTCCGAGTACGACCAGCACGGCTGGACCGTGCCGCACCTGCACAACAATAGCGATATCAACATGCTCGACAAGCTGCTGAAATAGCGCAGCGGGAGGTTACAATGCATTCAGATGAACAACGCCTGCGTTTTCGCGACGCAATGAGCAGCCTGTCGGCGGCGGTCAATGTGGTCACCACCGAGGGCGACGCCGGACGCTGCGGCATTACCGCCACCGCCGTCTGCTCGGTGACGGATACCCCACCGTCGGTCATGGTCTGCATTAACGCCAACAGCGCCATGAACCCGGTCTTTCAGGGCAACGGCAGGCTGTGCGTCAACGTGCTGAACCACGAGCAGGAGATCATGGCCCGCCACTTCGCCGGGATGACCGGGATGGCAATGGAGGAGCGCTTTGCCCTCTCCTGCTGGCAGAAAGGCCCGCTGGGGCAGCCGGTGCTGAAAGGCGCGCTGGCGAGCCTGGAAGGCGAGATTACCCAGGTGCAAACCATCGGCACGCATCTGGTTTATCTTGTCGAAGTGAAAAACATCATCCTGAGTGACGCGGGACACGGCCTGATCTACTTTAAGCGCCGTTTCCACCCGGTGATGATGGAGATGGAAGCCGTCGTGTGATCCCCCTCGCGCTGGCCTTTTTTCGGGCCAGCGCCGCTTTCTACAAAAATTCCTAAGGTTTCCGCTAAATCACGCCGTTATATATCCATAAGAGAAATTTTTTGTGCCTGAATACTGACATCTCCGGTCAGTGCTTTTGCATTGTTCAGCGCATACCCAATATACAGGAAGACCTTATGGCTAAAACGACGCGGAGCCGCTCGGCTGAACGTCTGGTCGATATTCTCCTTGAGCTACATTTACACGGGGTGGTAAACCGCAGTGCGCTAATGGAGAAATTTAAAATTACCGAGCGTACCGTCTACCGGGATTTAAATGCGCTCTCGCCCATTGTTGAACATACCGGTAACGGGTTATATCGACTGATCCATTCCGCCCAATCTCCCGGCGGGCAGGGATTACATCATGCTCTGGCTAACTTCCTGAATGCCGATAATTTTTTCCCTGAAAGAAATACGGACTTCTGGCAAAAGCTGGAGGCGCGCGTCGACGAAAACCATATTCTTATCCTCGGTAATGACGCAGAGCACACGGTGCAGCGTGATATCCGCCGCCATTTAGCGAAAATCGAGAAATCGATTAAGAACCATAATGTCTGTCAGATCGTATATAAGGGTAAAACCCGTCTGATTAATCCCTATAAACTCATTAACAAAAAAAATATATGGTATTTACAAGCTACCGAAAATAGCCGGTTGAAATCCTTTTCATTAAGCCAGATTAGCTGGTTTGATGTTCAAAAAACCTTTTTTACTCCTGATGAAAATGTTCGGGAACTGCTGGAAAAAAGGCTCGACCCGTGGGTGTCCGAAACTACTTTCACCGTGAAAATATTCATTAAGGATAATATTTCACATTACTTCCTGCGCCGCGATCTCCTGCCGGAACAGGAGCTGCTGGAGGAGCGGCGCGGCGGCGTCACTCTGCGCTGCCAGGCGGCACACGAAAACCAGATCCTGCCGCTGCTGTTCTACTGGCTGCCGAATATTCAGATCCTGGAGCCGAGCTGGCTGAAGGAGAAACTCATCAAGACGCTGGAAAGCTACCTGTCGATGGAGCGCAGCCCGGAAAACCACGTGATCTCAATCACATAATTTTCCCGACCAGCGGCGAGCCTGAACCACTCGCCGCGTCCTTTGACCGCTCACCCGTCACTTTCAACCTCTCACTCATTTATCGTCCTTTACGCGCGCGCGGATCTGGCACGATCGCTCCAGCATTAATCAATACCTCCTCACAACGAACCCTGACCCTTTTTTCTTTACATAAAAAACCAGGTCTTACTATGGATACTAAAAAACTACTTAAGCACGTGCCCTGGGCCTTACTCGGGATCCTCGGCGCTTTCTGTCTGGCGGTTGTCGCATTGCGCCGGGGCGAACACGTCAGCGCCCTGTGGATCGTGGTCGCGTCGGTCTCCGTCTACCTTGTGGCTTATCGCTACTACAGCTTATACATCGCGCAGAAGGTCATGAAGCTCGACCCGACGCGCGCCACCCCGGCGGTCATTAACAATGACGGCCTGAACTACGTGCCAACCAACCGCTACGTGCTGTTTGGTCACCACTTTGCCGCTATCGCCGGTGCTGGCCCGCTGGTTGGCCCGGTACTGGCCGCCCAGATGGGCTACCTGCCGGGTACGCTCTGGCTGCTGGCGGGCGTGGTGCTGGCGGGGGCGGTGCAGGACTTTATGGTGCTGTTTATCTCCTCGCGCCGTAACGGTTCGTCGCTGGGCGAGATGATCAAAGAAGAGATGGGCCGCGTGCCGGGCACTATCGCCCTCTTCGGCTGCTTCCTGATCATGATCATCATCCTCGCAGTGCTGGCGCTGATCGTGGTGAAAGCGCTGGCCGAAAGTCCGTGGGGCGTCTTCACCGTCTGCTCTACCGTACCGATTGCGCTGTTCATGGGCATCTATATGCGCTTCCTGCGCCCAGGCCGCGTGGGTGAAGTGTCGGTCATTGGTATCGTACTGCTGGTCGCCTCCATCTACTTCGGCGGCGTGATTGCGCACGACCCGTACTGGGGCCCGGCGCTGACCTTTAAAGACACCACCATCACCTTCGCGCTGATCGGTTACGCGTTCGTTTCCGCCCTGCTGCCGGTGTGGCTGATTTTGGCTCCGCGCGACTACCTGGCGACCTTCCTGAAAATCGGTGTCATCGTCGGGCTGGCGATCGGGATTGTGATCATCAACCCTGAGCTGAAAATGCCGGCGGTGACCCAGTACATTGACGGCACCGGTCCGCTGTGGAAAGGCGCCCTGTTCCCGTTCCTGTTTATCACCATCGCCTGCGGCGCCGTTTCAGGCTTCCACGCGCTGATCGCTTCCGGCACCACGCCGAAGCTGATGGCTAACGAAACCGACGCACGCTTTATCGGTTACGGCGCGATGCTGATGGAGTCCTTCGTGGCGATCATGGCGCTGGTTGCGGCCTCGATTATCGAGCCAGGCCTGTACTTCGCGATGAACACCCCGCCGGCGGGTCTGGGCATCACCATGCCAAACCTGCATGAGATGGGCGGGGAAAATACCGCGCTGATCATGGCGCAGCTGAAAGAGGCCAGCGCACACGCGGCGGCGACCGTCAGCTCCTGGGGCTTCGTGATCTCGCCTGAGCAGATCATGCAGACCGCGAAGGACATTGGCGAACCGTCCGTGCTGAACCGCGCAGGTGGCGCGCCGACGCTGGCCGTGGGTATCGCACACGTGTTCCACAAAGTGCTGCCGTGGGCGGACATGGGCTTCTGGTACCACTTCGGTATTCTGTTCGAAGCGCTGTTCATCCTCACCGCGCTGGATGCCGGTACCCGTGCGGGCCGCTTCATGCTGCAGGATCTGCTGGGCAACTTCGTGCCGTTCCTGAAGAAAACCGACTCTCTGGTAGCGGGTGTTCTGGGTACTGCCGGGTGCGTAGGCCTGTGGGGCTACCTGCTGTATCAGGGCGTTGTCGACCCGCTCGGCGGCGTGAAGAGCCTGTGGCCACTGTTCGGTATCTCTAACCAGATGCTGGCAGCCGTTGCCCTGGTGCTCGGTACCGTCGTCCTCGTGAAGATGAAGCGCACCAAATACATCTGGGTGACCGTGGTTCCTGCGCTGTGGCTGCTGCTCTGCACCACCTGGGCGCTGGGCCTGAAGCTGTTCAGCACCAACCCGCAGCTGGAAGGCTTCTTCTTCATGGCTAACCAGTACAAAGAGAAGATTGCCGCAGGCGGCGCGGATCTGACCGCACAGCAGATTGCCAACATGAACCATATCGTGGTGAACAACTACACCAACGCGGGTCTGAGCATTCTGTTCCTGGTGGTGGTGTACAGCATTATCTTCTACGGCATCAAAACCTGGATGAAAGTGCGCAACACCGAAGGCCGTACGGATAAAGAGACCCCGTACGTGCCGGTGCCGGAAGGCGGCGTGAAGACCTCTTCACACCATTAATTAAGCCTGTCACTGTAGGCCCGGATCGCTGCACGCCTCCGGGCTTCTTCTATCTGGAACCCTCAATGTTTGGTAACTTAGGCGAAGCAAAAAAATACCTCGGTCAGGCGGCGAAAATGCTGATTGGCATTCCGGACTATGACAACTACGTTGAGCATATGAAGACCAACCATCCGGATAAGCCGTACATGACCTACACCGAATTCTTCCGCGAGCGTCAGGAAGCGCGCTACGGCGGAAGTGGAGAAGGCGGCGTCCGCTGCTGCTAAAGGAGAGACCATGACCCCGATTGCCGTTACCCTGCTGACCGGTTTCCTCGGCGCCGGTAAAACCACCCTGCTGCGCCACATCCTGAACGAGCAGCACGGCTTCAAAATCGCCGTCATCGAAAACGAATTTGGCGAAGTCTCCGTTGACGATCAATTAATCGGAGACCGCGCCACGCAAATCAAAACCCTGACCAACGGCTGCATCTGCTGCACCCGCTCTAACGAGCTGGAAGACGCCCTGCTGGACCTGCTCGACAGCCGCGATCGCGGTGACATCGGCTTCGACCGCCTGGTGATCGAGTGCACCGGCATGGCCGACCCCGGCCCGATTATTCAGACCTTTTTCTCGCACGATATTCTTTGCCAGCGCTACCTGCTGGACGGGGTGATTGCCCTGGTAGACGCGGTCCACGCCGACGAGCAGATGAACCAGTTCACCATTGCCCAGTCTCAGGTGGGCTACGCCGACCGCATTCTGCTGACCAAAACCGACGTGGCAGGCGACAGCGAAAAACTCCGCGAGCGCCTGACGCGCATCAACTCGCGCGCGCCGATTTATACGGTGACGCATGGCGATATCGATCTATCCCAGCTGTTTAACACCAACGGCTTTATGCTGGAGGAGAACGTCACCACGAAACCGCGCTTCCACTTTATGGGAGACAAGCAAAACGATGTGGCGTCGATTGTGGTGGAGCTGGACTATCCGGTGGACATCAGCGAGGTCTCGCGGGTAATGGAAAACCTGCTGCTTTCGTTTGCCGACAAGCTGCTGCGCTACAAAGGCATGCTGTGGATCGACGGCGAGCCGAACCGCCTGCTGTTTCAGGGCGTACAGCGCCTGTACAGCGCCGACTGGGACCGCCCGTGGGGCGATGAAGCGCCGCATAGCGTGATGGTGTTTATTGGTATCCAGCTGCCGGAGGAGGAGATTCGGGCAGCGTTTGCGGGTCTGAAGAAATAACCGCCTTGCTTCCCCTCTCCCCTTTGGGGAGAGGGTTAGGATGAGGGGTAAAATTATTTCAACGCCTCCGGCAGCGTCACAATCCACAGCTCGCTCTCTGACTCCGGCTTCTTCAGCGGCTTCACGCTGAGCGTGGTTTCCACCGGTTTATCATCCAGCGTCAGCTTGCCTTCCTCGTTAACCCGATAGTCCTTGAGCTTTTTGCCCTCGACCGGATGCTGCATCGCCACCTTCACGCCAAAGTCGTTATCGTTCGCCACCGCAAGCCGTTTGCCGTCGATCAGCGCCAGCCCTTCGGCCTTCTCCTGTTTCCAGCCCAGCGCGCGCAGATCGACGACCTGCGTTTTTGCTGCAAGGGTAATGTCGCGCTGTGCCAGGGTTTTCTCATCATCAAACTCCGGGTACTCGCCCGGCTTGTCGAAAGCGGTCAGGTCGCTCGCCTTGCTGAGATCCACCTTGTAGATAAGGTTACGCATCGCGTCATTTTTATCCTCACCCTGTTCAATCAGCAGGATGTGCTGGTCGTCCAGCGCCACGATGTCGCCGATTTTGGCGTCGCTGTTTTTGCTGTAGGCCGCGCTGTCGATGGGGTAGCCGTACATCGCCGTTTTCCCGGTCGCCGGGTCGAAGCTGACCAGACGCGTAAACAGCGCCTGCTTTTTACTCTTACCGTCGATATCCAGCGTGCTTTGCACGGCGGCGATAATCCGCCCGTCCGGCATCCGGGTCAGGCCTTCAAAGCCCCGGTTCGGCTGGCGCCATTTGATAACGTTTGGCAGACCGCCCGCGATGGATTTTTCCCCTTCCGCCGCCTGCGGCCCGTGGATCGCCAGAATTTTTCCTTTGCTGTCGACGTTAATCAGGAACGGGCCATACTCGTCGCACAGCCAGAAACCGCCCTTGCCGTCCGGGGTGATGCCTTCCGTGTCCAGCCCGCGGTTGTCACCCTTCAGAATTTTGAGGGTATCGCTGAACGCCACCTCATTGGTGGCTCCAATCACGCCGCTTTGCAGCGGCAGGCCGTTAATCTCGCCTTTATCATCATGCAGCGGGCGGGCATCCGTTGCCTCCGCTTTGCCGTTCTGAACGCGGATGGTCATCAGCAGCGGCGCGAAATCCGGCGTGACAAAAATTTTGGCTTCGTTTTTACCCATTTTGGGCGCATCGGCGTTAGGACCGCGATCGGTCACGGTCGCGAAGGTCAGAGCATCGCCCTGCTTGCCCGTAAACAGCAGGCCGGAGCCAATCCCTACCGGGAGTCCATTCGGAAACGCACCGGCAAACGCGCCGCTGTATTTCACGTGTGAGCCGTCAGGGAAGCTGACAACATAGCGCTCAGCCGTGGGCTGCGCCGCCAGGCCAGAGAAAGAGAGCGTACAGCCGATAAGCACAGGAATGATTTTTCTTTTCATATTGTTAGCATCCGGAAAGTGAAGCCCACAACGTAATGAACAAACGTGTCAGAAAAATGACATGGAAAGGAAACGTGGCCGGACATCTGAACGAATAATGACCATAAAAATGTAAAAATTCGTTTTTTTATGTGATTTTAGAAATGGAATTGGAAATTATTAGAAGCGCAATTAATGCATCTCAAATCACTATCCCTGCCTCGTTCAGATTTCGTTTAGTCAAAAAATTAAACTATTCCTCAACATCTGAAATTTGCGCGTTGACACACCGACAACCCAACTTAAGCGTTACAAATAAATATAAAAGAATTAACAATTACAGCATGAAAAGTCGATTTGCATCACATTTGCAGTCATAAACATCGCTTGTTAAGGTGCCCCCAGATTAATTTGATGATGAGGCACGAAACATGAAAAAACTGAACATTCTTCTTCTTTCTGCACTGACCGCCATCTCGGGTTCCGCACTGGCAATGGGCGGCAGCATTGAGCAGGGTAAAAACTTTACCAACCTCAACCTGGAAATGGGCAAATCCTCATCCGGTGTTTATCTCGAAAGTAACTGGCTGAAAAACACCGACGACGGTACCCAGACCGGTGGCGTGGGCGCAGGCTACAACCTGGAAGTGGGCCCGGTGATGCTGAATGCGGGCGCAAAAGCCATCTACATCGGCCCGAAAAAAGGCGATAACGGCGTGGCCTTCCCGATTGGCGGCGGCGTAAACGTTGCGCTGACCGACAGCATCCACGTCTATGGCGAAGGCTATGCGGCACCAGAAGGCCTGAACAACAGCGTGAAAAACTACGTTGAAGCTAACGGCGGCGTAAGCTGGACCCCAATCAAACCGGTTACGCTGAAAGTAGGCTACCGCCACGTGAGCGTTGACGGTAAAGATGGTCGTCCAAACCACACCCTGATTGATGGCGCATATGTCGGCGGTGGAGTTAGCTTCTGATGAAACACCGCATTACCGCGCTTTGCGTTCTGAGCCTCACGCTGATGCTCACCGGCTGCGTCCAGTACAAATGGGTAAAACCGGGCGTGAGCGACGCTGAGATGAATAAAAAGCTCACGGAATGCGAAGCGCAGGCCCTGATCGATCTGCCTCCGGATAACGTAGTGACCGGTTCGAGCTCGGAAAAAACGGACAAAAAGAACAAGAAAAAGGATATTTCCACGAGCTACACGGTTGAAGACGCGAATGAATATCGCCGGGATACGTTAGTCGACAGCTGCATGTTTAAAAGCGGCTGGGACAAGATCGAAGTACAGTAATCAACTGAAAAAACCTGCCAACCGGCAGGTTTTTTTATTACCTCTTACTTACGCACCACCACCAGCTTCTGGTTCACAAACTCTTTGATCCCCAGATCCGACAGCTCGCGTCCGTAGCCGGAACGCTTCACGCCGCCGAACGGCAGCTCTGCTGCGGTATCGGTGAGCCAGTTGATGTACACCATCCCGGTCTCGATCCGCGACGCCATTTCCTTCGCGCGCTCGATGTCCTGGCTGAACACCGCCCCGCCCAGGCCGTAGTGGGAATCGTTCGCCAGCGCGACCGCCTCGTCGTCGTTTTTCACCACGTACATCTGCGCAACCGGGCCGAAGAACTCTTCGAAGTACGCCGGGTTATCGCGGGAGATATTCGTCAGGATCGTCGGTTCGAAGAAGCTCCCGTCGCGCTGCACCGGCTTGCCGCCAAAGTGCAGCGTGGCACCGTTTTTCACCGCCTCGTTAACCTGTTTGGTCAGCGTTTCCAGCGCATCTTTGGAAGAGAGCGGCCCCAGCGTGGTGCTCTCGTCCAGCGGATCGCCAATCTTCACCTGCTTAAACGCCTCGGTAAATTTGCTGAGGAACGCGTCGGCAATTTTCTCGTGCAGGATAAAGCGCTTCGCCGCGGTACAGACCTGCCCGGCGTTGTTGAGCCGCGCATTCACGCCAATCTTAACCGCTTTATCCAGGTCCGCGTCGTCCAGCACCACGAAGACGTCGTTACCGCCCAGTTCGAGGGTCGATTTCTTAATGTGCTTCGCCGCCTGCGCGGCCACCACGCTGCCCGCCTTTTCGGAGCCGGTTAGCGCTGCGCCCTGCACGCGATCGTCTGCGATGATATTCGCCACCTGTTCGGACGAGATAAACAGGTTCGTCCACGCCCCTTCCGGCGCGCCCGCCTCGCGCACCAGATGCGCAAAGGTCTCGGCGCAGTGCGGCACGATGCTGGCATGCTTGGCGATAACGGGGTTACCCGCCGCCAGGTTTGGTGCCAGGACACGCATCAGCTGGTAGTACGGGAAGTTCCACGGCTCGACGGCCATCAGCACGCCGATGGGGTGATGCTCCACCCACGCTTCCCCAAGTTCAGAGTCGTACTTCACCGGGGCGAGGAACTGCTTCGCGTTGTCGGCGTAGTAGCGGGCGATCTGCGCGCAAAGCTTCACCTCGCCGCGGCTCTGTTCGATGAGCTTACCCATCTCCTGGCTGGCGATTTTGGCCAGATCCTCCACGCGCTCGTCGATCAGGTCGGCAAGCTTATGCAGCACCGGCAGGCGCTGGCTGATGTCGCCTTTCGCCCATTCCGAATGGTAAAGCGCATCGGCCGCCTTCAGCGCCGCTTCGATATCCGCGTCGGTATGTGAGGGGTATTCTTTGATGAGCTGGTTAGTGGCAGAATTTACTGTCTGATAAGCCATATCGAATCTCCATGTTTTACCGCTTAGGGTATTAAGGGTAGTCAACATGACTGGCTGTGGACGTAAAGTTGGGTATATCCGGAAGGTTCTGAGTTAAGCAGTGCCGGACGGTTCGCTGACGTGGTATAAAAAACGTCCAGAAGGAGTTTCCATGACCGATACCCGACACGTTCGCCAGACTTTTCACCGCGCCAGGGGCCTTGAGCTGCGCAGCACCTGGCAGAGCACGCAGGCGTACAAACGCCACTGTCACCCTCAACTCTCCATCGGCGCGATTGTTGAGGGCCAGACCTGCTGCGTGTGTCATGACCAAGAGTACATTCTTCATCCCGGGGACCTCATTGCGATCCCGGCTTATGTGCCGCACAGCTGCAACCCCGTCGACGGGCAGCCGCGCAGCTACCATATGCTCTATATCGACACCGATTTTCCTCTGGCGCTACAGGTGATTCGTAACCCTGCCCTGTTTGCCCATTACCTGGACGTCGTTAAGACAATGTCTCCAGCGTCCGTGGAGGCGCTGCTTTCTGCCCTTCCCCGCTGCGCAGATAACGCAGACGCGCTTCGGCCAACCAGCCAGCAGGTTCAGGAGGCGTTTCTTTCCAATCTCACCAGCCCGCCCTCTCTCGACGAACTTGCCCAACGCTTCTCGCTGCGCAAGGAGACGCTGATCCGCACCTTCCGGCAGGACACCGGCCTGACGCCGGGCAGCTTCCTCAACATCTCCCGCGTGGAGTTCGCCAAAGCGCGGCTACGTGCCGGGGACGACATCGCCGACGTCGGCTACCAGAGCGGCTTTGCCGACCAGAGCCATTTTCATAAGACCTTCGTCAGCTATACCGCCGCCACGCCGCGCCAGTACGCCACGGGCCGATCAATATCAGACAATAAATAGGATCTGCAGCGCCGTATCCTGTCCTCAGATGGTTAACTGAGGTCGCTATGGAACTGTTCTTCCCTTCCGCTTTTCTCGCTCTGGCGCTGGCGCATTTTGTTGCGCTGTTGAGCCCGGGTCCGGATTTTTTCCTGCTTTTGGGCTACGCGGCGCGCTATCGGCTGCGCGGCAGCGCCGGGCTGTGCGTCGGCATCGCCGCGGGTAACGCGCTCTATATTGTTCTGGTGATTATCGGCTGGAGCGCGCTGCGGCAGTTTGCGTGGCTGTTTACGCTGATAGAGCTTTGCGGGGCGCTGTACCTGCTGTGGATCGGCTCGCATCTGGTGCGCAGCCAAACGCAGGCGCTGGCGCTTGCAGAAACCCGACAGCGGTGCCCTTCTCTGATGAAGCAGATCCTGCTGGGGCTGGGGTCGGCGCTGTTAAATCCGAAAAATGCGCTGTTCTACCTGGCGCTGATGACGGCGTTACTCGGGCCGGACGTCACGCTGCTTCAGCAGGCGACCTGCGGCGTCTGGATGGTGATGGTGGTGCTGGCGTGGGATCTGGCGCTGGTGTCGATGATGGGGCTATCGGCGGTGCAACAGAAGCTCAGGCGTTCGCTGTGGTGGATTGAGCGCACGGCGGGCGTGGTGCTGATGGGGTTTGGCGGGTGGGTGCTGTGGCGATTTTTGCACTTTTCCCCCGCTTCCCTCTATCCTTAACCCATGGAAAAAATCGCTGAACTCAAACGCGCCAAGCTGCTGGCGCTGTCGCTGCTGCTGATTGCCGCCGCGGCCTTTGTCACCACCCTCTTCCTGCCGCAGACCTTCTGGGTGCGCGGCGTCAAAGCCATTGCCGAGGCGGCGATGGTCGGCGCGCTGGCGGACTGGTTTGCCGTCGTCGCGCTGTTCCGCCGGGTTCCCATTCCGTTTATTTCGCGCCATACGGCGATTATCCCGCGCAATAAGGACCGAATCGGCGACAATCTCGGCCAGTTCGTGCAGGAGAAGTTTCTTGATACTCAGTCGCTTGTGGCGCTGATCCGCCGCTATGAGCCCGCGCAAATGATTGGCGCCTGGTTCAGCAAGCCCGACAACGCCCAGCGCGTCGGGCTGCATCTGATGCAGGTGATGAGCGGTTTTCTTGAGTTAACCGACGACGGGCGCATTCAGCGCCTGCTCAAACGCGCGGTGCATAAAGCTATCGACAAGGTCGATTTCACCGAAACCAGCGCCGTCATGCTGGAGAGCATGACCAAAAATAACCGCCATCAGGTACTGCTGGACGCCATCATCAACCGGCTGATTACCCTGATTCAGCGGGAAAGCACGCGGGAGTTTATTGCCGATCAGATTGTCCACTGGCTCAAAACCGAGCATCCGCGCAAGGCGATGGTGCTCCCCACGGAGTGGCTGGGCGATCAAAGCGCGGAGATGGTGTCGAACGCGGTGAACACGCTGCTGGACGATATCAGCCACGACCGCACGCACCAGATCCGTCAGGCGTTCGACCGCGCCACGCTGAAGCTTATCGACAACCTGAAAAACGATCCGGAAATGGCGGCGAAAGCCGACAACATCAAGCACTACCTGAAGAACGATGAGGCGTTTAACCGCTATCTGGGTGAGATGTGGGCTGACCTGCGCCAGTGGCTGAAGGCGGATATGCAGAGCGAGGATTCGCGCGTGAAGCAGCGCATCGCCAACGCCGGACTGTGGTTTGGCGAAACGCTAACAAACGACGCCAGCCTGCGCGCGTCGCTGAACGAGCATCTGGAGCAGGCCGCGCACCGCGTCGCGCCGGATTTCGCCGCGTTCCTGACCCGCCACATCAGCGACACGGTCAAAAGCTGGGACGCCAAAGACATGTCCCGCCAGATTGAGCTGAACATCGGCAAAGACCTGCAGTTCATCCGCGTCAACGGCACGCTGGTGGGCGGGACGATAGGCCTAATCCTGTTCTTACTCTCGCAAGTCCCAACGCTTATCCATTCAGCGTCCTGAGGATCAGCGCCTTCATGCTGGTAATAGCTGCATCGGGGGAGGCGCTCCCCTGATGCAGCGCGATTCCCAGTTCTCCTGCATCTGGCAGCAGGTGGCTGTCGATCCGTAACGTCTCGGGCAGACCAATACGCGTGCGGAGCGTAATACCCAGCCCCGCACTAACTCCCGCCCACAGCCCGCTCAGGCTATAGCTGGTATAAGCGATACGCCAGGGAATACCTGCGGCATCCAGTGCCGCGATGGCCCGGCTTCGCAGGAGGCAGGGCGCGTCAAACATCACCAGCGGCAGCGGCTCACCTCGTTGCAGAAGGACCTCAATGTCCTCGCGGGACCGGCAAATCCATGCCAGCGGTTCGCTTCCCACGTAGTCGCCTTCTCGACCTTCCTGCCAGACCAGCGCCAGATCGAGTTCATTCGCCGCCACGCCGCGCAGCAGCGGCGGGTTGCGATCGACACGTGCCGTCATGCGAAGCTCAGGGTGTTGTCTGTGAAAATCGCCGAGGACCTTCGGCATCACGGACTCGCCAAAGTCCTCCTGCATACCCAGCCGCACCTCGCCCTGAAGCAACTCACCTCTGATAGCCCGGAGCGCTTCATCATTTAATACCAGCATGCGTCGGGCGTAGCTCAGCAGAATTTCACCCTCTCGGGTCAGTGCCAGCGTACGCCCCTGCTTAACGGTCAGAGCCACGCCACACTGCTGCTCCAGCTTTTTTAACTGGGCACTGACCGCAGAGGTGGACCGACACAGTCTGTCCGCCGCCTCGGCAAAACTGGCGGACTGGATCCCCTCCACAAAGCTGCGCAGCGCGTCCAGGTCTAATGCTGAAAAGCGTTTATCCATATCATCCTCATTTTCAGGACATTCAGTCCTGAACATTGCGATTTTATTTATGGTGGCAGCCTGCGAGAGTGATTTCCAGACGACAGGAGGAATAAAAATGAGCACAACACTGAATCGCGACACGCTTGCGCAGGTTTCCCCTAAGCTGGCGGAACTGAGCCAGCAGGTACTTTTTGACGATATCTGGCAGCGTCCGCAGCTAGCCCCGCGGGATCGCAGTCTGATCACGCTTGCCGCGCTGGCAGCCCTGGGGCGCACCGCGCAGCTTCCCTGGCATATCGGCTTCGCCCGGCAAAACGGCGTGACGGACGACGAAATAGCCGAAGCGTTTACCCATCTGGCGTTTTACGCAGGCTGGCCGGCCGCCGTCAGCGCGCTGAGCAGCCTTGCAGAGGAGAAACAATAATGCCGTTTGTTCGTATCATGACGGGTGACCGCTATAACGAGATGCAGCAAAAGCAGATCTCGGACATTCTGCACCAGGCGCTGACGGAAACCTTCGCCGTTCCCGCACAGGACAGGTTGCATTTTTTTGAATGCTTCGCGGCCGGGGATCGATACATTGATCGGCACTATCTCAGCACGGGCAGAACGGAGGGGGCGATACTGTTTAATATCGTTGCTGGTAAGCCGAGGAGCACTGAACAGAAATCTGCCCTCTACCGCCAGCTGGCTGCGCAACTGAATGAGAAGATGGGCATTGAAGGTGGAGACGTGATGGTCGTTATCCAGTTTACGGCCGCTGAGGACTGGAGCTTCAGCGGCGGCAAACGCTATCAGCCCTGAATGACGTAGCGCGTGGCGGCGAAACGGTTCAGGATCAAATGCACCAGAAAAACCATCGTCAGCGTCGCCACCAGCGAAAAGGTCACGGAGGTGATGCGATAGAGATCGCTGAACACCAGGTCGCTGTCCGGGTGCATGTTCTGCCCGAACATAATGCCGATGGTCGTGATGCTGGAAAACCCCACGCCCGCGCCCACTTTCTCCATCACGTGCAGCCGCGCGCCAAACGCCAGGCCGAGGCCAATCAGCGGCATCATCAGCAGCATATGGCTGCTGTGATCGTAGAGGATAAGCTGCACCACCAGAATGTAGAGGCAGCCCAGCACTACCCCGACCACGCGCCAGATGGAGCTCATCACCGCGCCGCGATAGTGCATAGGGAACAGGATCAGAATTCCTGCCATCAGCGCCGAGAGCGAATCGCTTAAGTCGCTAATCTGAAACACCACGAAAATCATCGTCGCGACGCTGCCGGAGAGCAGCGACTCGTGGCGCACGCGGGCGTCGTCTTTCTCAATAAGCGGCGGCGGCTTGCGGGGCTCCACGTCCGGCAGCAGGTAGTTCATCAGCGCGCTCAGGCACACCGCCATCACGCTCGCTTCAATGTTGGAAAACAGCAGCGTGTGCCAGTTGGTGGTGGGGTAGCTCATAAAGTTGAGCATTACGCTCTGGCACACAACGCCCATCGAGCCGAACAGGAACAGCGGCCCTTTGCTCATAAAACGAAAACGCATCACGTAAAGAGCAAATACCACCAGCGTCATGATGACCGGCCATTGGGAAAGATAGCCGATGATAATCACCATTTCGACGCAGTTCAGCGATGCGCTGAAGATAAACTGCTTCGCCACGTGGCGGTTAAACACCGGCACCAGCGACAGCAGCATGATCGGATAGACCACGAAAAACACGCCGTAGCTGGTGTTGTAGAAGCTCGATATGCTCAGGGCAATCATCCCGGCAAAAACGATGCGCAGGGTCTGGCGAAAGTCGTTTGCCGTGTAGACGATGTTGCCGTGCGGGGTAAAGACCCGCGCCAGCGTATTAATAGACATAGTGAAGCAGGCTCACCAGGTGGATCTGCATTCCGGAGAAGAAGCGCGCAAACGGCCCTTCGCTGTTGTAGAGCTGCACGGTCGCCCGCGCGCCGGTTGGCAGCGGCTTCGGCAGCGGCTCGTCCAGCGTGACGTGAATGCGCATGCGCTGGGCGTCTCGTACCCAGCGGTTAGAGGTCTCCGGCTGGGAGAGCTGGCCGTTAACCGCCTCCTGGCCTGCGAGGATCCCCGCGTCGCTGCTGGCCACGTGGGCGCGGAACACCTGCCCCGGGAAGGCGTCAAACACTACGGCGGCATCGGTGCCCTGACGGGTATGGCGCAGGCTCTTCTCGCGGAAATCGGCCACGATATCGGTCTGGTTGTTTACCAGCGCCAGCGCGGCGGAGCCGGATGAGGCGTAAAAACCGGGGCTTAACTGCAGGTTACTGACCGTGCCGTCCGCCTGGGCGTAGACCTTTGTCCAGCCGAGGTTCAGCTCTGCTTCATCCAGCGCGTTGCGGTATTTTTGCAGCGTCACGTTGCGGTGTTCTTCGCGCTCGCCGCGCTGGATGCGCAGGTTCCGGATGTTGGCCTGAATCGTGCTGACGGACTGCTCGCTGCTCTGCCAGGCGGTGCGGACCTTATCCAGATCCGCCTGCGATACGTTCTGTAACGTGCTCAGCTTCTGATAGCGTTCGAAGGTCACCTTGTCGTTACGTGCGGTCAGCACCGCGGTTTTCAGGCTGGCCTGCGCGGCGGCGATCTGCGCGTCCAGCTGTTCGTTAGAGAGACGCGCCTGCTCCAGCGCGATTTGCGCCGCTTCCACTTTATTGCGAAACGGCGTGTCGTCGAGCGCAAACAGCAGATCGCCTTTCTTCACCTGGCTGTTGTTGTGGACATGTACCGCCGCCACGTAGCCGGAGACGCGCGGAGAAACCGGCGTCACCACGCGCATGACGGTGGAGTCCGGCGTCAGCGGGATCCAGATATCCGCGACGACAAAATAGATAAACATCAGCAGGAAAGAGGCAATACTCACCCTTACCCAGCGGGCAAACTTTTGTTCAGGGGTCATTATTTTTCGGTCTTGTTGTCTTCTTCGCGGATTGTCCGCAAATTGCAGGCGATTTGATTTAACGTGGCGCTGAAAATCTCGATATGCTCCGGCGCGATGTGTTGCGATACGCGAGCCTGATAGGTCTCAATCACCTGAGTGAGCCTTTTTAAAATGGCTTTTCCCTCAGGCGTCAGCGTCAGAAGCCGGATGCGCTTGTCATAAGGCGATGTGGTGCGCAGCAGGTAACCCTGTTTTTCCAGCTGTGTCAGGGTGCGCATCAGCGGCGGCAGTTCAATACCCTGCACCTCCGCCAGCTCACTCATTGAGACGTTATCCCCGAGCTGATGAAGCTGCATCATCACCGTCCAGCTCGACTGGGTTAAGCCGGTATCGAGAATGGCATCATCGATCACCGCACGCCACTGGCGCACGATCATCGCCATCCGCATGCCCATCGGCCTGCGGCAGAACAGTTCTTCTTCACTCATGGGGAAACCTCTCGTCACACGCGGTCAAGATAATAGTTATCAGGGTAAGTATCAAGAAACGCGAGACGAAAGAGCAGGAATTGCGAAAACGATGTCTCTCTCTCCCTGTGGGAGAGGGGCGGGGTGAGGGCACCGGCCCGCAGTGGAGTTTAGCGGCTAAAATGCCTCCTGACGGCACTTTTTCCCGAAGCCGTCACCACCACCTCCCTGTACCCCGCCACCCGCTGGATCCACCCTTTGCTTTCCAGATGAATAAGCAGCGCCGCGCCAGCTTCGCCTCCGAGGTGAAACCGCCGCTCGCTCCAGTCCAGACAGGCGCAGCAGGCCTTGCGGCACGGATGAGCGCTTAACGACACGCCGAGCTTCAGAAACTGCTCCCGGCCATACAGCGTGAGCGCTGAACCGTCTGCCTCCAGCCAGCCTTCCGCCTGCATGAAATCGTAGATCTTTACCGCCACCGCGCCCGCCAGATGATCGTAGCAGGTCCGCGCCTCCCGCATGGCCTTCGGCGCGGTGGTTTCCGGCGGCGCAATGCGGCTCCAGGAGAGCCCCATCATCTGTTCGATCAGCTCCGCCACGTCGTGCCCCGCCAGACGATAGTAGCGGTGCCGCCCCTGAGACAGACAGGTAATCAACTTTCCCTCCACCAGCCGGGCGAGATGCCCGCTGGCGGTCGAGGGGGCGACGTCTGCCGCGGTGCTCAGTTCGGTGGCGGTCCACGCCCGCCCGTCCATCAGCGCGCACAGCATCTTCACGCGCGACGGATCGGCCATTGCCGCCGCCACCGCCGCAATGGCCTGCTCCAGCGCCGTGCCGTTATCAGTCGGTAAGCTTGTCTTTAACATGTGCTGCCCAGGGTTCGGTGATCTCTGCGGCCAGCTTATCATCATCCGTCAGCAGAATAAGGTGATTCGCATGGTCGCTGTACTGGGTAAGAACAGACACGCCGCGTGCCGCCAGCGCCGCCGCAATTTCACCCAGCTCGCCGGGGCGCGCCTGCCTGAGTTTTCTGATCACCGGCTTTCGCACCGCCTGCACGGTAAACCCGGCGTCGAGCAGCACGCGTCGCGCTTTTTCACCATCTTCCACCAGGAAATGGGCCTCCGTACCGAATACGCCACCGCCTTCCAGCCCCACGCCGTTGCGGCCTAACAGCTGTCCAAAGCGCGCCAGCTCGCCGGGCCCGTCGCGGAAAATCACGTGAACGTCATACATTCGCGCGCCCTCCCGTTTCGGAACTGTACTCCCGCACCAGCTGCGCCACGCGAATACGGTAGAAAGAGAAAATCGACTCCCGCCCTTCGGCCTGCGCCGCCTGATGGAAGACGTTCTGCTTCCAGCGGCGGACGGCCTCTTCATCCCGCCACCAGGAAAGGGAAAGAATTTTGCCGTCGGTCGTCAGGCTCTGGAACCGTTCGATATCGATAAAGCCGTCGATGTCGGCCAGCAAAGGCTTAAGCTCTGCGGCAAGTTGGAGGTAGCGCGCCTGATGGGCAGGCGCGGCTTTGGCTTCGAAAAGGACTGCGATCATGATGGTCTCTCCGCTGTGATGTTGAGGAGAGAATGCAGGATGGAAAAGCACAATGCTTCGGTAAAGAGCGAAGCTTTAGCCCAGAACCGACCTCGGCTCCATAAACGCGCGGATCCCCCACTCGCCCATCTCGCGCCCCACGCCGGAGTGCTTAAACCCGCCAAACGGCGCTTTCGGTTCATGGGCCAAAGTGTTCACCAGCACGCGACCGGAAACAATCTGCTGCGCCACGCGGCGCGCGCGGTCCGCACCGCCCAGCACCACCGCGCTCAGGCCGTAGTCCGTGTCGTTGGCAATGGCAATCGCCTCCGCCTCGTCACGATAGGGAATTACGCACAGAACCGGACCAAAAATCTCGTCGCGGGCAATCGTCATTTGGTTGTTCACGTCGGCAAACAGCGTCGGGCGCACAAACCAGCCGTCCTGCGTGCCTTCCGGCCGCCCCTCGCCGCCCGCCAGCAGGCGCGCCCCCTCTTCGACACCTTTGCGGATATAGCCCTGCACCCGCTGCCACTGCTTTGCGCTGACCATCGGGCCGACGTCCGTTGATTTATCGCGCGGGTCGCCGGAGTTCACCGCCGCCACGGCCTGCGCCAGAGCGGTTTCGATCTCCGCCTTACGCGAGTAAGGCACCAGAATGCGCGTACCGGCCACGCACGCCTGCCCGCTGTTCATAAACCCGGCCTGAATGACAAGCGGGATCGCCTGCGCCAGATCCACGTCATCCAGCAGGATCGTCGGCGATTTCCCGCCTAACTCCAGCGTCACGCGCTTAAAGCTTTCCGCCGCGTTGCGCAGGATCGCCTTGCCGGTATGCGTCGAACCGGTAAACGAGATTTTTGCCACGTCCGGATGGCGGCTGATTGTGTCACCGACCGTCTCACCCCGCCCGGTGACGATGTTAAACACGCCCGGCGGCAGAGCCGCATCGCGCAGCGCTTCGGTGACAATCTGCGTTTGCAGGGCGCTCATTTCGCTCGGCTTGATCACCGCCGTACAGCCCGCGGCCAGCGCGGCCGCCAGCTTGCCGCAGATAAATCCTGCGTCGCTGTTCCACGGCGTAATCAGCCCGGCCACGCCAAGCGGCGTCATCTGCACCGTGGCTGCGCCCGCGAGGGTGACGAATTCAAACGCCTCCAGCGCCTCAATCGCCTGAGCAATCACCTCCGCCGGATAGCTGGCCATCCACGCCGAGCGCGAGGCGGGCGCGCCGTACTCTTCGATGACCGCTTCCAGCAGATCGTCGTGACGAGCGGCCACGGCGGCGTGCATACGTTTAAGCGCGGCAATGCGCTCCTGCTTTGTCGTCTGCGACCACGCGGGGAATGCCGCTTTTGCCGCCGCAACGGCGCGCGCTGCGTCAACCTCATCCGCCAGGCGTACCTGCCCGATGACCTGCGCCGTCGCCGGGTTGTATAAATCAAACCGTTCGGTGCCGTGCGGGGTAACAAATTCGCCGTTAATAAAGATCTGTTCGATAGTGTGCATATAAACCTCCCCAGGCTGTGTGGGCACAGTCTGGCACGGCTTCTCCGTTGCGATAATCCACGCTATGCTGCAAGGGTTGTTTCGATTTTCAGGATAATCTATGCATCGTTCAGGTCTGACAGAGCTGGAAGTGGTTATGGCGGTGGTGCGGCGCGGCAGCTTTCGCGGCGCGGCGCAGGAGCTCGGCATGTCCGCCACGGCGGTCAGTAACGCCATCGCCGGGCTGGAGAGCCGCCTGGATACTCGCCTCTTTAACCGCACTACCCGCAGCGTGGCGCTCACCGACGCCGGACAGCGCTACGTGGCGCGCATTGGCCCGGCGCTGCAGGAGATCCGCCTCGCCAGCGAGGAGATCCACAGCGACACCGGGGAACCCGCCGGCACGCTGCGTCTGAACGTGCCGAACCATATCGGCACCCTGTTTCTGGACCAGCTGCTGATCGACTTTATGATCCGCTACCCGAAGATGCGCGTGGAAACCGTCAGCGAAGCGCGCATGATCGACATCGTTGCGGAAGGCTATGACGCGGGGATCCGCCTTGAGGAGTCCGTGCCGCAGGACATGATCGCCGTGCCGCTGACCGGGGAGATCCGCCAGCTGGTGACCGCCACGCCGGACTATTTTGCCCGTCACGGTACTCCGCAGACGCCGGACGATCTGCTTTCGCATCAGGGGATCGGCATGCGCATGGCCCACGGTGGGATCTACCGCTGGGAGCTGGCGCGTCGGGGGGAAACGTACGCCCTTGCCGTACCGCCGCGCTTTGCGACATCCGATCTTTTCGCCTCGATCCGCGCCGTAAAGGCGGGATTAGGGGTAGGATTTTTGCCGGAATTGTATATCCGGGAAGAGCTTGAGAATGGAGAGCTGGTGAGCGTTTTAAACGACTGGGCGCAGCCCTTTGCCGGGCTGCGCCTGTATTACCCCGGCCATCGCCACGTTCCGCCGGGACTGCGGGCGCTGGTGGCGATGATCCGCGAGCGCGGGATTACTCCAGGTTAGCCTTATTCAGCCCGTAAGCCGCGTCCAGCGAGCCGGGCGCCATGCGGGAGGTGATCCCCAGACGGTTCCAGGCGTTGATCGCCACGATGGCGAAGTTCAGCTCTGAAATCTCCACGTCCGAGAAGTGCTCCGCCACGCTGCGGTACAGCGCGTCGCTCACCCCGTGAACGCCAATCTGGGTCAGCGCTTCGGTGAAGGCCAGCGCGGCTTTCTCGCGGGCGCTGAACAGCGGGGACTCGCGCCAGGCCGCCAGATGGTACAGGCGCAGCTCGCGTTCCCCGGCGATTTTGGCCTCTTTAGAGTGCATATCCAGACAGAACGTACAGCCGTTCAGCTGCGACACGCGAATGTCGATCAGGTGCTTCAGCGCCGGGTCGATGGAGGTTTTTGCCACCTCCATGCTCAGGGCAGACAGCGCGTTGGCGAGGGCAGGTGTAACTTTATGGTGGTTAACGCGAGTGCTCATTGTCTTTCCTCTTTTTGTGCGGCATGTGCCGTGCGATGAGGCAAATCTACGCCGTTCATGACATAGTAAAAAGATACAAAAAGCGTGAAATGAGGTAGGACATGAAGCCGGGCTATCACGACATTTATTCCCGCTATCGCGACAACATCACGCGCGGCGTGCTGAAGCCGGGCGATAAGGTGCCTGCCATCCGCGTGCTGGCGGAAGAGCTGAAGGTGGCGCGCAAAACCGTCGAAACGGCGTACGCCATTCTGACGGGTGAAGGGTATCTGGTGAGCCAGGGCGCGCGCGGCACGCGGGTCAACCCGGATTTACTGCTGCCGGATAACAATGCCCCTGCGGAACAGCCTACCGGCACGCTTCCGGCCTCGCTTATCAGTCAGCGCGAGCGGGCCGGATTTCTGCGCCCTGGCATCCCCGCCCTCGACAGCTTCCCTTATAAAAAATGGCTGCTGCTGGCGGGCCAGGCGACGCGCGCCATGCGTCAGGAGGAGATGCTCAACCCGCCCGTCCTGGGCTGGTATCCGCTGCGCCAGGCCATCGCCAGCTATCTCAATATCTCACGCGGCTTGTCCTGCACCGCCGAACAGGTGCTGATCACCAGCGGCTACAGCGGCAGCCTGCGGCTGATCCTCGACACCCTCGCCAGCCGCAGCGACAAGGTGGTGTTTGAAGATCCGGGCTACTTTATGGGCCAGCAGCTGCTGAAGCGGATCGTGCCGCGCCTGCACACGGTGCCGGTCGATCGCTGCGGCATTGATACGGACTACCTGCTTCGTCACCATCGTGATGCGCGTTTTGCCATCGTCACCCCCTCGCACCAGAGCCCGCTGGCGGTGACGCTCTCCCTGCCGCGCAAGCAGCAATTGCTCGACTGGGCCAGCCAGAACGAGGCGTGGATTATCGAAGACGATTACGACGGGGAGTTTCACTACACCCGCAAGGTGCTGCCGTCGCTGAAAAGCCTCGACCAGCACGACCGGGTGATCTTTATGGGCACCTTCAGTAAAACCATCATGCCGTCGCTGCGCATGGGCTACGTGGTGATGCCCGCCAGCACCGTCGGAGCCTTTACCGACTGCGCGGATATCACCACCAGCGGCCAGCCGGTGCTGACGCAGAAGATCCTCACCGCGTTTCTCAACGAAGGGCATTTTTTCCGCCATCTCAAGAAGATGCGCGCGCTGTATCAGACCCGCCGCGACTGGATGATTGCCGCCCTGCGCGAGGTGTATGGCGATCTGTTTTTCACCGAGCAAAACGACGGCGGGATGCATATCGTGGCGTTTCTCACCAAAGGGAGCTGCGACCGGGAAGTGGCCCGCTGCTGGCAGGAACAGCAGCTGCAGGTCAATGCGCTCTCGGAGTGGTATCGCGGGTCGGGCAAACGCTACGGGCTGGTGATGGGCTATAACAACGTACGGACGTATCAGGAGGCGGTGGAGCTGCTGGAAAGGCCGAAACGGCAGACGCTCGCGCTGTTGAGCTGAAAAACGCCGGGTGGCGGCTGCGCCTTACCCGGCCACGGTCTAAATATCATTGCGGGATAACCCAACGTCCTTCAGCTGCGCGTCGCTCATCTGGCTCAGGATGCGGCGGGTGCGGTTGATGCGGTACCAGTTACGCAGCGTTTTTACGATCCAGACAAACACAATAAACGGACGTTTTGAACGATTCTCGTAGAATTCCATAATGCTCTCCTCACTGTGCCAGTGGGGTTATCATCCTGCAAATCGACCTGCGCAATACAGATGCAAAAACAACTTTTATTTAACATACAGATCCGCTAAAACGGTATCTGCATGCCGTTTTTTGCGGCAATC
This sequence comes from Enterobacter cloacae complex sp. P27C, assembly GCF_014895705.1. Lineage (NCBI taxonomy): Bacteria > Pseudomonadati > Pseudomonadota > Gammaproteobacteria > Enterobacterales > Enterobacteriaceae > Enterobacter > Enterobacter cloacae complex sp. P27C. The sequence goes on along the minus strand of NZ_JADBQB010000004.1, from coordinate 238,256 downwards.
TGTACTGGTTTAATAATCTGTATGGTGAAAATAAAGGATACAGCATGACACGCTATCAACACCTCGCCAACCTTCTGGCAGAACGCATTGAACAAGGGCTGTATCGCAGCGGCGAGCGTCTGCCGTCGGTGCGCGCCCTGAGCCAGGAGCATGGCGTGAGCATCAGCACCATACAGCAGGCCTACCAGATCCTCGAAAACCTTCAGCTGATCACCCCCCAGCCGCGCTCCGGCTATTTTGTCTCGAAACGCAAAGCCCAGCCGCCCGTCCCGGCGATGACGCGCCCGGTGCAGCGCCCGGTGGACGTCACCCAGTGGGATGAGGTGATGATGCTGCTGGACGCCCGCGCCGACAAAGAGATGATCTCCTTTGGCGGCGGCTCGCCGGACATTAACCAGCCGAGCCTGAAGCCCCTGTGGCGCGAGATGAGCCGCCTTGCGCAGCATAACCCAAGCGAGATGCTGAGCTATGACGTGCTCGACGGCCGCCTTGAGCTGCGCGAGCAGATCGCCCGCCTGATGCTGGACGGCGGCTCTACCGTCTCGGCAAGCGACATTGTGATCACCAACGGCTGCCACGGCGCGCTGTCGATCGCCCTGCTCTCGGTGTGCAAACCGGGGGACATCGTGGCGGTGGAGTCGCCATCTTTTCACGGCACCATGCAGATGCTGCGCGGGTTTGACATCAAGGCGATTGAAATTCCCACCGACTCTGAAACCGGGATCAGCATTGAGGCGTTAGAGCTGGCAATGGAGCAGTGGCCGATCAAGGCGGTGATCCTGGTGCCCAACTGCAATAACCCGCTCGGGTTTATCATGCCGGAAGCGCGGAAAAAACAGGTTTTAGCCCTCGCCCAGCGGCACGATATCGTGATTGTGGAGGATGATATCTACGGTGAGCTAGCGGCGGAGTACCCGCGCCCGCGCACCATTCACTCGATGGACATCGATGGCCGCGTGATCCTCTGCAGCTCGTTTACCAAAACCGTGGCGCCGGGCCTGCGCGTCGGCTGGATTGTGCCGGGGCGCTATTACGACCGGGTGATGCACATGAAATACGCCGCGGGCGGGTTTAACGTGCCGGGCACCCAGATGGCGGTGGCGGCGTTTATTCGCGACGGCCATTACCATCGCCACGTGCGCCGTATGCGCCAGATTTATCAGCAGAATATGGAAACCTACACCTGCTGGGTGCGGCAGTATTTTCCGGCGGAGATTTGCGTCACGCGCCCGCAGGGGAGCTTCCTGCTGTGGGTTGAGCTGCCAGAGAAGGTGGATATGGTGTGCGTCAGCAAGCAGCTGTGCCGCCTAAAGATCCAGGCGGCGGCCGGGTCGCTGTTTTCCGCCTCCGGGAAGTACCGCAACTGCCTGCGGATCAACGTGGCGCTGCCGCCGACGGATAAGCATCGCGAGGCGTTGAAGAAGATGGGCGAGGCGATTGTGATTGCGATGGAGGAGTAGTACGTTTTTAGCGCCGGTGGCGCTACGGAATAAAGTGGCCGGGTAAGGCGAAGCCGCCACCCGGCAAAATCAACGACTCAGAACTTCCACGAAACGCTGCCCACAATGCTGCGTTCTGCGCCGAAGTAGCAGTAAGAGAGCGAGTTACACGCCGCGACGTAGCTTTTGTCCGTCAGGTTATTGACGTTCAGCTGTGCGCTCACGCCCGTGAGCCCCACTTTTGACAGGTCATATCCCACGACCATGTCCACCAGCGTGTACGACGGAAGCGTATGGGTGTTCTGGCGATCGCTGACGATCCCGTTGACATAGCGCACCCCGGAGCCGACGGTCAGGCCGTCCAGCGGGCCGGTTTTGACGTCGTAGCTCAGCCAGGCGCTGGCCATGTTACGCGGGGCATAGACGGCGCGCTTGCCCTCCTCTTCCGGGCTGCTCTTCTTATAGCGAATATCCGTGTAGGTGTACGCCGCCTGCATGCGCAGGCTGTCGGTCAGCTGACCAATCGCCTCCAGCTCAACGCCTTCGGATTCGATTTCACCGATGGAACGGTACGGATCGGTCGGCTCCTCTTTGGTGGCAATGTTCTTCTGGTTGATGCGGAACACCGAGGCGCTGAACTGGCTGTTCATCCCTTCTGGCTCATACTTCACGCCCGCTTCCCACTGCTTGCCCTTCATCGGATCCAGGATATTGCCCTGCTCGTCGGCAAAGCTGGTCGGCGTAAAGGCGGTGGAGTAGCTGACGTACGGCGCAACGCCGTTATCAAACAGATACAGCAGCGCCGCGCGGCTGCTGAAGTTGTTTTTATCCAGATCGCTGCGGGTGTGGTTGAAGTTGTCGACGTTCGACACGCTCACCTGGTCGTAACGCCCGCCAAGCGTCAGGCGCCAGCGGTCAACGGACATCTGATCCTGTAGGTAGTAACCGGTCTGGCGAAGCTTATGCTTTTCCCTGCTGTACTGGGTGATGTAGTCCGGCTTCGCACCGTAAACCGGGTGGAAGGCGTCAATCGGCGGGAAGCCGCCATAGTAGCCGGTCACGTTGTTGGTGCGGTCCTGGTAGTCCATGCCGATCAGCACGCGGTGGTTCACCGCCCCGGTGTCGAAGCTGCCGTCGACCTGGTTATCCAGGGTGATGGCGTTCATCTTCTCGTCAGAGCCGGAATAGCCGCGGTTCAGCTCGGTGTCATTCAGCCAGCCTGCGGCATACACCTGGTTCAGCTCCACTTTGGTGTGCAGGTAGCGCAGCTTCTGGCGCACGGACCAGCCGCTGTCAAACAGGTGCTCAAGGTTATAGCCGACCATGTTTTCCCGACGATCGTACTTGTCGTAATCGTCTTCACCTTCAAAGAACGTGTTGGAGATTTTCTTCCCGCTGTGCGGCACAACCGTGCCCTCATACGGCAGGCCGGAGTGGCTGCCGCCTTCCGGATCGCGGTGCAGGTAGGCCATCAGATCCAGACGGGTGTTATCGGTGATACGCCAGGTCAGACTCGGCATCAGCGCGTAACGCTCTTCCTTCAGCGGATCGAACTGGGAATCGGCATAGCGGGTCATCCCGCTGAGGCGCACCGCCACGCGGTCATTATCATCAACCGGGCCGGTGACGTCGAACATCGCCCCACGCTGGCTACTGTTCCCGGCGAAGAGCTTGATCTCACCGCCCGGATCGAACGACGGCTTACGGGAGGTAAGCGCCACAATCCCGCCCGGCGATGAACGGCCATAGAGCACGGAGGCCGGACCGCGCACGACTTCGATACTGTCCAGGAACCACGGATCAACCACCAGCGAGCTGTGGGAGTTGGTGTCGCCCATCATCTTCAGGCCGTCCAGGTAAACGTTGTCCAGGCTGCCGTCAGAGAAGCCGCGCAGCACCATGTAGTCAAAGCGGTTAGACGCCCCAATCTGGTTGCTGTAGACCCCCGGCGTGTAGCTCACGGCCTGACGCACGCTGGTTGCGCCCTGCTCTTCGAACTGCTCGCGCGTGACGATAGAGACCGACTGCGGAGTTTCAATATCCGGCGTTTCAAGCTTGGTGGCCGCAGACTGCATCTGCGAGGTCACCACCACGGTGTCAGTTTTTTGCGCATCCTGCGCCAGTAAAGGAAAAGCGACGCTACCGGTAACCCATCCCACCAGCAGTGCCAGACGCGATTTAGCAAACATAACCCTCTCCAGAGATATTTCTTATTGTTAATAAGAATTATTACCTTTTTGAGAGTGCAAACGGCTATGCGCGCCGCCAGGTTACGTATGCGCGATGCTAAACCGCACGGGATGCGTTCGCGCGATGGGCGAAATTACGTTAGCGGAGTTTGCGCACGTCGCCCGGAGAAATCCCGTAATGACGACGAAACGCGGTGGCGAAGTTGGTGGCATGCTGATACCCGCACATCCAGGCCGCCTGCTGCACGCTGTGGCCTTCCAGAAGATAGCGGCGCGCCAGCGCAAGGCGACAGTCGCGAAGATAATCGAAGAGGGTGCAGCCGTAGCGCTGACGGAACTTGCTGCGCAGGCTGCTTGGGCTCATTGCAGCCAGGGCTGCCAGCTGCGCGAGAGTATGATCCCGTTCAGGAGACTGTTCCAGCATGCTCCGTACGCGTTCCAGGCGCGCATGCTCAGGGCGGCTCGGGCAGGGCTGCTGGCGCTGGTTCAGGCCGTGGCCGAGCAGCTGGTACATCAGCCCCTCCAGCAATAGCTTACGCGCGAGCATGCTTCCCCTCTGCTGCTGCGCATGCTGAATGCCTGACATAACAAACTCGGGAACGTGCCAGACAAACGTGGGTGTATTCAGGTTTTGCCATTCCAGCAGCAGCGACTCAAGCAGGGCTTCACGCCCGGCTTCATGCGGGTACACGCCAAACGAGAGCGTTTTCAGCGCGCTGTCGGCGTCGTGACGCGCACTCATCACCTGTTCCTCACTCAGACGGGCGCTGAACGCCATGCCGGGACGAACGTGATAGTCGATGCCATTGAGCGCGATCGTAACGCACCCTTCCAGAACTACCAGCATATAGAGCGGGCTGCTGTGGCGGGATGTGGTTTCGTAGGGTTGTAATACATGCACGTCGGAGTGGGTCAGCGAAATGCCGGACGAGAGCGTCATCTCTTCCACATTCCCCTGCAACACCGGGCTGCCGCTGACCTGCTCCCCTTTTAACAGCGGGAAACGGTAGTCGATGCCGTAGCGCTCGCCGAATACCTGAAAATCCTCAACAAAAAATATGCGTTTCGCTGATCTATTTTCACTCTGGAGCATAATTCGGGGCCTGCATCGGGAAAAGGACAGGCAAAACAGTACCATCCCTTTGCCATGTCAGCAATCACCGGGCGCAGACACTATTACGCTCCGGACAAAGCCGGAGCGAAGATATATATTTCTTTACGAGAAATATATTTATGCTTCCTGCCACTCAGCAAAAACCTCTTTATGGTTTTTGGTCAGGATAACTTTATTATCTTCGACCTTATCGACCCAGCCGAGAGGAATAAAGTGGTGCTTGCCGCCTGATTCAGGGTCACTCTTAGCAAGCTTGATACGCTCGCCGTCTAAATGGTCCACAACCCCGACGTGCGTTCCGCAGCTGGCGACAACCTGAGTGTGATCCTTAATTGCGCTTTTATCTACCATAATCATTCTCCTGTTTCGGTTATTTGCCTGTTGCACGAAAAATAACTGTAGCGCATAAATTCAGGTTTAAAAGGCTTATTAGCATTTTGAAACATCATTGACAGAATGGAATATGATGTCTATTTAACGCCGAAGTGAAAAAAATAAGAATGAGATGAATTATTTCCGACTGATTATTTCCCGATCATAATTAAATTATCGCAACCAACGAGGAGGTATTTATGACGATTCGCAACAATAATCGGGCAGAAATTTCGCTGGCTCTTGGTGAAGCGGTCCTGGACATCGTGCAAAAAGGCCATGAGTTATCGCGAGAGAATCTCGCCCAGGCGATGAAAATCAAAGCGGAGAAAGAGCGCGACGACGAGCGGCTTTTGAACTACTGGAAGGCGTGTAATATGCTGGTTTGAACGTAGCGGCGTTTAGGCTGACTAAACGCCGCCTCCTGTTACTCGTCGAAGTACCAGTACCCCTGGTTAATCAGCCCGGTGAGTTCGTCAACAAACGCCGGGTTTTTCAGCGCATCGCCCAGCTCGGCCTGGCCGAGTTCGGTGTAGCGGCACAGCGCATCCGCGCCCTTCGCGTCTACCGTCTCCAGCTGTTCGCTGTTGATGAAGACGCTGCCGTTAACGTTCAGCACGCGCAGGCCGCTCAGGCGCGACAGCGTTTCGCCGCCCTGCAGCGCGTCCAGCACCTCGTCTGCCGAATACGGCGGCTCGGCGGCGGCGATATCCAGCTCGTGGCGCGGCGTGGAGACGAAGCTGCCAAACCATTTCGTGAAATCGTCCGGCTTGCTAATCATGTCGATCATCATCTGACGGATACGATCGAGCTCGTACTGCTCCACGCGGCCCGGGTGTTCGCGGCAGGTCAGATCCGGATCGCTATAGTGCTCGCCGCCCAGATCGTTTTCCAGCGCGTAATCGGCGAAGCTGCTGATCAGATCGCGGCCGTTCGGCCCGCGGAAGCCGACGGAGTAGTTGAGCGCGGTTTCATGGGTGAAGCCGTCGTGCGGGAATCCAGGCGGAATGTAGAGGATATCGCCCGGCTCAAGATCTTCGTCGATGATTGGCTCAAACGGATCCACGTGCAGCAGCACCGGGTGCGGGCAGAACTGACGCATCGGCAGCTTGTCGCCCACGCGCCAGCGGCGGCTGCCCATCCCCTGAATGATAAACACGTCGTACTGATCGATATGCGGACCCACGCCGCCGCCCGGCACGGAGAAGGAGATCATCAGATCGTCCAGACGCCAGTCCGGCAGGACGCGGAACGGACGCACCAGCTCCGCGGCGGGCATATGCCAGTGGTTCACCGCCTGCGCCAGCAGTGACCAGCCGGTTTCGCCCAGACCGTCAAAGTGCTCAAACGGACCATTGCTGGCCTGCCATTTGCCGTTAGCGTGGCTCACCAGACGGCTATCGACTTCCGGCTCCATCGCCAGGCCTGCCAGCTCGTCCGGGGTAATCGGGTCGACAAAATTCGGGAAGGCATTTTTCAGCACTACGGGTTGTTTTTGCCAGTATTTCTCAAGAAATTCCGGCCAGTTCAGGTTCAATTGATACGCCATGGGTAGCACCAGTGAGAGGGGAAACAGGCGCGATTATAGGCAAGAAGGCAGAGGGGGAACTTGTCATGGGTCAAACGAGCGCGCGTAGGTCGGGTAAGGCGAAGCCGCTACCCGACATGTACACGGCGGTAAAACTTAATCCAGGTTCAGCTCGTCGTAATGGGTAATCAGTTTGCCCACGATGCCGTAGTCCAGCGCTTCTGCCGGAGACATCCAGTAGTTGCGGTCGGTGTCTTTTTTCACTTTTTCCAGCGGCTGGCCGGTGGCATCAGCGATCAGCTTGTTGACGCGATCCAGCATGCGGATGATCTCGCGCGCTTCGATCTCAATATCCGTCGCCTGACCGCGCACGCCGCCCAGCGGCTGGTGGATCATAAAGCGGGTATTCGGCAGCGAGTAGCGGTGCTCTTTTTTCGCTGCCAGGAAGATGGTGATCCCGGCGCTTGCCACCCAGCCGGTGCCGATAACGTGCACTTCCGGGCGGATGAACTTGATGAAGTCGTGAATAGTGTCACCCGCTTCCACGTGGCCGCCCTGGCTGTTGATGTACAGCTTGATCGGATCGTTGCTGACGCTTTGTAGCAGGATCATCTGGGTAATGACCTTCTGCGCCAGCTCCTGGTTGATCTCGCCGGAGATGACAATCGAACGGGACTCCAGCAGTTTTTGCTGCAGAGCGCCCGCGCCGCTTGACCCTTCCGCTTTGTCCTTGTCGCTTTCTTTCAGTGTGTAGTGCATTGTTGTTTCCTCAGCTTGTCGCGCTCAAAACCAGAGTGTAGCCTGTTTTATCGGTGAAAGTCCTCACAGACAAATAACGAGGGATCTTATGAATATTGCACATGTCGCACTCTGGACCCGCAGCCTTGAAGCCCAGGTTCAGTTCTGGGAAACGGTGTTTAATGGCCGCAGTAACGAACGCTACGTCAGCAAAAACCGTCCGGGGTTTGAATCCCATTTTATTACCCTGGATGACGGGCCGACCCTCGAGCTGATGACGCTGCCGGACCTGCCCGACGCCCCGTCGCACCCGGAGTTTATCGGCTGGGCGCATATCGCCATTAACGTCGGCAGCAAGGCAAAAGTGGACAGCATGGCCGAGCGGGCGCTGGCAAACGGCACGCTGCTCAGCGCCCCGCGCATGACCGGGGACGGCTTCTATGAAGCGGTAATCGCGGACCCGGACGGCAACCGCATCGAGCTTGTCGGTGCATAAAAACAGCGTTTCATTCCTTCACCGCCCCCGCCCCGGCTCGCTATACTTCATATGGTTATCATATTGTTAAATGATAATGATATTTAATGTGTTAAGATGAAAGTCAGCATAAACAGTCTCTTACGCCACCGTTGGGACTGTTTGCATCCTCGACATTTAAATCAGCACCGGGGCGGTGAATGGAACACATTGTGTATGTGGTTGATGACGATGACGCGGTCAGGCAGTCCGTAATCGGGCTGCTGGAATCGGCAGACTTAAACGCCATCGGCTTTTCATCAGCAGAAACGTTTCTTCAACACCGGTTTGAGGATCTGCCGTCGTGCGTGATCCTCGACATGCAGATGCCCGCCATCTCTGGCTTCGAGGTGGCGGACGCGCTCAAAGACAGCGGGCGCGAGATCCCGATTATTTTTCTCACCGGCCACGGCACTATCCCGATGTCGGTGCGCGCCATCAAAGGCGGCGCGTACGAATTTCTCACCAAGCCCGTTGAATCCGCCGCGCTGATCGACGCCATTGAGTCCGCGCTGCAGCTGGCGGAAAACAACGCCGTGCGCAATAAAGAGCACTACGCCCTGAAGCAGCGCCATCTGTCCCTCACGCCGCGCGAGCACGAGGTGCTTGAGCTTGCCATCACCGGCAAGCTCAACAAGCAGATTGCCGCCGAGCTGGGCGTCAGCGAGATCACGGTGAAGGTGCACCGCCGCCGGGTGATGGAGAAAATGCAGGTGCGCTCCGTGGCCGAGCTGGTCAGGGCCGTTGAGCGCCTGACCAAAAGCCAGCCCGCGGAGTAACGTTTACCCTTCCTGCGCGGCCAGCGGCAGCGCGAAGGTAAACACCGTGCCGTGCGGCTCCCGGCGGCGCGCGCTCAGCTTTCCGCAGTGGCGCTCGATGATGCTGGCGCTGATGGTCAGCCCCATCCCCATCCCCTGCGGCTTGGTGGAGTAGAACGAGTCAAAAATCTGCTCCAGCCGTTCGGGCTCAATGCCGCTCCCGGTATCGGCGATCTCAACGATCACTTTCCCGTCCGCGTTGGCGGTGCTGAGGATGATGGTGCTGGCGCGATCCCTCACCTCGGCCATCGCTTCTACCGCATTCATCACCAGATTCAACAGCACCTGCTGGATCTGCACGCTGTCCCCGGTGATAAAGCTGTCGCTGGCGTTCAACAGATAATCAACGCTAATGTGTCTCTGCTCCAGCTCGCTGCGCGAAAGCGTGATGATATGGTGGATCAGGTAGTGCATATCGATGCGCGAGAAGGTGGGATCCTGCTTGCGCGTCAGGGACTGGATGCTGCGAATGATCTCCCCCGCACGCGCGCCTTCCGCGGCGATCTCCTCCAGCCCTTCGCGCACTTTATCCAGGCGGGCTGGCTCGCGGCTGAGCCAGCGCAGGCTCGCCCCGGCATTCGAGACGATGGACATCAGTGGCTGGTTGATCTCGTGGGCGATGGAGGAGGTCAGCTGCCCGACGGTGGTGGCGCGGGAAACGCGCGCCAGATCCGCCTGCGCCACCCGCATGGCATCTTCCGCGGCGCGCTGGCTGGTGATATCCGTAATGATGCCGTAGTACTCGTTCACCTCGCTGCCCACCCCCACCGGATCGCCAATTCCGAGGATGTAGCGCGTTGAGCCGTCGGTGCGCTTTATACGAAACTCCGCACGCATGGAGAGCCCGTCGCGCACGCTCTGGGTGACGATGGCGCTGATGCGGGCGTAATCGTCCTCGTGGACGAAGGTTAAAAACTCCGCCATGGAGATCATCTTTTGCTGGTCGGGCAGGCCGAGAATGCGGGCGTACTCTTCCGAGACAAACATCAGATCCTGCTCCAGCTCCCAGCGCCAGCTGCCGGTGTGGCTGATCTGCTCGCCCAGCATCAGCGAGGTCTGGCTGGCGCGCAGCTCTTTTTCCACCCGGCGGCGCTGAATGTTCTCCGCCAGCAGCTCGGCGTAGAGCCGCGCCGTCTCCAGGGATACCGCTGCCTGCGCGCCCAGCAGGCTGACCACGCGCGAGTGCTCGGCGGTGAAGACCTCCGGCATCAGGCGGTTTTCCAGGTAGAGCACGCCCACCAGCCGCGCCTGTTTGAACATCGGGACGCACATCACCGCCGCCCCCGAGGTCACCAGATAAGGGTCCTGGCTGAAGGGATGAAACTCCTCCGGCTTGCCGGTGCGGATCTCCTGCCCGGTGCGGATCACCGCAGCCAGCACCGACAGCGGCATGTCGGTCGCCATCGGCACGTCTTTCAGGATCCGCACCCGCACGCCGTCGGTGCTGGTCCAGGCGCTGGCCTCGATCTCCGGGATCAGGTTATCGCTCACGCGAAGCAGCAGGCCGCGCTGCGCCCCGGCGCGTTCGAGCAGGATGGTCATCAGGTTTTCAATCAGGCGCTCAAGATTGATCTCTTCCGACAGCGCGCGGGAAGCCTTGATCACGCTCTGCAGATCGCGGATCGTCTCGTTCTGGGCAAACGCCACCGTGTCGTAGGCGCTGGCCTGCCCGGAGGCCAGCAGGTGCGGGAAATCCTGCTCCAGCTGGCGCACCTTGGCCTGCGCGCCCGCGCGGCCCCAGGCGGCAATCGAGCCGCGGAAGTGCGCGTCTGATGCGGTTGGGTAGCCGCAGGCCAGCGCAAAGCGGCCCGCCAGCTCGTGGGCCAGGGCGTTAATCGGGTTAAAGCCACCCTCGCGGGAGAGCCGGACCGCCTTCTCATACTGCTCAAGCGCAATGCTGTTCATCCCGTCCAGACGGACAATTTCGGCGTAGATCAGCGCCTCTTTATCCGCGAACGTGCCGGGATTAATGCGCGCCCAGAGGGCGATTTTGTCGTAGTGTGCGTGAATGCTGCGGCGGTGATTCGCCGAAAACGTCTCCGGCGTCAGCTGACGTGAGAGCGCCAGCGCGCTGTAGAGATGGTAATCCAGCAGATGGATGTGCCCCGGCGCAGACCACGCGTACCAGCCCGCCATCTCAAGATCCGCCTGCGCGTCGGTATACTCGCCGCAGGTAAAGTGCGCCATGCCACGGTAGAGCCAGTACCAGAACAGCATGGTGGAGGTCTGCTCCGGGGCCTGCTCCGGCGACGCGGGAAGCAGCGCCTCGGGCAGCGCCTGCGACGCGGTCCAGGTGCCGATCGTCGGCGTGCGCAAAAACTCCACGAAGGTGCGCTGGAGCATCAATATGGTCTCTACGTCCTGGAAGTGGGTTTTACGTACAAACGCCAGGCCGCGATCGATGCTGGTCAATACCCCGTCCAGGTGATCGCCCCGTGAGAGGAAGTTAATGACCTGATGGCAGGCCGCAAAGCAGGCCACCGTCATATCGCCGTGGGTAACGGCGGCGGTGAAGCAGGCTTTTGCGCACTCGATGGTGAATGACAGCGGCTGGGTCCAGACGCTGAGCTGGTCGAGGGGCAGCAGGGTTTTGGCTTCGAACGCGTCGTAGCCGTGGCGGTTCACCAGCTCGCGGGCCAGGGTGCCGTACTGGAACCCGAGGCGGTACTCGGCGTAGCGCTGGCCAATCAGCACGCCAAACCAGGCCATCGCCGTGGTGGAGGCGCCAGTGATGCCGTGGTCGAGGGTGAGGTGCATCATGCGGCAGAGCAGCAAAAAATGCAGGCGCGGGCAGATGAAACTGGCGCAAATGCTGGCGCTGTAGAGCAGGTTCATCACCGCTTCGGTTTCCGGGTTATCCATTCGCGACAGCTGGGCAAAAAGGTTTTGCGGCGCGTCGGCCGTGCGGTTGCAGAAGCGTTCCCAGGCCTCGTCGCAGTCGGCGTCTTCCGGGTGGCGGCCAATCTGAATACCAAAAATCCCCAGCCAGCAGAGCGCCGCCTCCAGCGCCAGACGGCTGTCCGACTGGCGAATGTACACTTCCACCAGCAGGTTGGCCGCCAGCGCCTTTTCGGTCAGCCCGCCGGGGCAGCCGAGGATGGCGTCACACAGCTCGCGGGTGCGCTCCAGGTGCCCCAGAGCAAACTCGCAGCCCGCCTCTTCGATATCAAGCATAAAGTCTGACACCGTTCCGGCGTTGCCCAGCGCTCTGGCGGTCTGGATATAGCTGAGCGCCGATGGATAATCCCCCGAACGCTTTGCCCGTCGTGCGGCCAGCAGGCTCAGCTCGCGGAACATCTGGCGCTGCGGCGCGGGCTGGATGCAGTCCAGCGCAGCCGTGACGTGGTGAACGGCGCGAAACAGCAGTTCGTTCCCCGCGGCCTGACGCGCGGCATCGGCCAGCAGGCTGGCGGTGGTCAGGTGAAGATGGCTTTTCTCATGCTGATCCAGCATCGCAAAGGCCGCCTCCTGCACCCGGTCGTGGGTGAAGGCGTACTCTTTTTCCGTCAGCACAATGAGCTGGGCCATCACCGCCGGATGCAGCGCATAGCGCATTTCCGCCATCGACATGCTGACCACCCGGCAGATCATCTCCATCTCGCCCGTGCCGCCGAGGCAGGCGAGGCTGCCCAGCAGGCGGCGCGTCTCGTCGGGCAGCTCTTCGAGCTGCTCCAGCACCAGGGTAACGACGTTTTCGGTGTAGTGCCGGGCGCGGATCGCCTGCAGATCGTAGTGCCACTTATCCTGATATTTGTTGTGCACCACCAGCCCGTCATCCACGATGCGGCGGAAAAACTCGTGCACAAAGAGCGGGTTGCCCCCGGTTTTCTCGTGGATCAGCGTGGCGAGGTCGGTCGTCGCCGCGCTGCGGGCACGAAATATCGTCGCCAGCCAGCGCGCCACCGCCTTCACGGACAGCGCCTGCGGGACAATTTCAGTCGCGTTTTGCGCCGCCTCCGGCAGGCTCGCCAGCTGCTGTTGCAGCGTCGGTTCAGACAACGAACCGATATCGCGGTGGGCGACCACCAGCAGCAGCGGGATAGCGCCGCAGGTCACCAGCAGATGTTTCAGCGTATGCAGGCTGGCCGCGTCACTCCACTGGAGATCGTCGAGCACCAGCACCAGCGGGCAGCCCTGAGAAGCAAAGGTTTTTACCAGCGCCAGCACCATATGGCTGAAGCGCGCCCGGGCATCAATGGAAAAGGTATCCGCCGAGTAGCGCGGCTTGCTCTCAAGGAGCAGCCCCAGCTCGGGCACCAGGCTGACGGCCAGCGCTTCGTACCCCTCCAGGGCGCGCGACAGGCGGATTTTCCACTTCGCTACATCTTCCGCGGGCAGCCCCAGCAGGTGCAGCGTCAGGGTGCGGAACGCGGAGCTTAATACGCCGTAGGGCAAAGACGGCGAGAACTGATCGACTTTCCCCACCGCCAGCAAAACCTGACGCTGCTGCAGCGTTTTGAGCGCCGTCGCGATGATGGACGATTTGCCAATCCCCGACGGCCCGCCGATCGTCACCAGCTCCGGCACCAGATTCTGGCCCACCCGCTCAAACGCGGCAATGACGTCATTCGCCTGCGGATGCGTCGCGAACAGGGAGTCCGCCAGATGGATCGCGGGAGTGCGGTCCTGCTGGCCGGGCGTAAAGGCGACGATCTCGCCCTCGCAGGTCAGCGTCGCCTGGCAGCGGCGGAGGTCGGCAATCAGCCCGTCGACCGTCTGGTAGCGGTTATCGGGGTGCTTCTCCAGCAGCTTGAGGATGATGGTCGACAGCATTCCCGGCACGTCCGGGCGAATCACGTCCGGGGCCAGCGGCTCCGAGGCAATATGGTAGTGAGCCCAGTTGGTTTGATCGTCCTCCCCCAACTCAAACGGCAGGCGTCCGGTCAGGAGTTCATACAGCACCATGCCGAGGCTGTAGAGATCGCTGCGGCCGTCAACGGGACGCCGGGTGCGAGTGGTGTGCTCCGGTGACATATACGCGGGCGTACCGCCTGAAACGGCAAGCCGGGTCTGGGAGAAGGCACCGGAGAGGCTACAGGAGAGGCCAAAGCTGCCAAGACGGCAGGTGGCATCGTGATGAACAAAAATCGCGCCGGGCTTGATATCGCCGTGGATCAGGTTTTGCAGGTGCATCTGGCGCAGGGGAACGCAGATCTGGATCGCCATCTCAATAAAGCGCGAGATCCCCGAGATCGCCCTGCCCGCGCGTCGCGCCAGCAGCTCAAACGCAAACGGCGCATACACCAGCGCGAATCGTCCCCGGTACTGGGTGGAGGCAACGGCGCGGATGGCCCAGCTGTCCTGCAGCACGTCACGCAGCGCAAATTCGTTTTTCAGCAGCCGCGTGGCCCGCTCTTCCTCTTCGTCGCTCACCGCGGTGGCAATGATGAACGAACCGCCTGAATGGGGATGGCGCGCGTGCATCCAGGCGATACCGCCCTCCTGCGCCAGCACGGTAAAAATCACATCCTCTTTAAGGACAAAAACCCGCCCCTGGTGAAGATTCCCCTGGGCGGGCCAGAATGCAGGCTGCTCGTGTTCGTTCATCCGCGATCCTTATCGTCGGCGGGCCAGCTCCCGCTGTATATGATCCAGCAGAATATCGATGTTAATGGGTTTACGCAAAAATGCAGCGGCGCCCAGGCTAAGAGCGTACCGCTGCATATTTTCATCAGCATGACCGGAGATAAAGATCACGGGCGGCGGGGGAACGGCCAGCAGCCGCAGCTTGTCAAACAGCTCCAGGCCGCTCATGCCCCGCAGCTTGATATCGGCGATCACCAGCGCCGCGCCGGACAGGGCGAGCGGATGGCTCAGAAACACCTCTGCCGAATCAAACGTATCGGCGGCATACCCTTCCGACTCCAGGAGATTACTCAGCCCGCTGCGGACGGAACGTTCGTCATCAATGATGGCAATGCGCCACGGCAGCGTCATGCTGTCTTTCCTCAAAAAAATCATTAAACGTCGCGATCGTCCTTCGCGGGCGCGGGGGGCGCCGTGCCGCTGATTTTCGGCACGCATTCGTGACGAAACCAGGCGAGGGTAAACGGTTCGCGACTCAGTAAACGCCGTCCCACCGGGATGAGCTGTTCACCCACCAGCATGCCAAACAGGCCAAGCAGGGCGACAACCGGCGGTGCCGGGGAATGAACGTCGAGCAGGGCGTAAATTACCCCAGCAACCACGCCGCACACCAGCGAAATTATCCATGCTCTCATGACGTCGCTCCCGTCTGCGATTTCACCTGCGGAACCGTTACCTGAGGAGGCGGCGCGCCGTCGCGGGATAACAGATGGCGCGTCGCCTGTTCACCCGCCAGCATCCCCAGCAGGCCAATCAGCGCCAGCGCGGGCGGCGCGGGGGAGCGCACCTTCAGCACGGCATACATCAGGCCAATCAACACGCCTGCGGCAAGGGATATCAGCCCAGTACTCATTGTGAACTCCAGAGAAAGAGGCAGCGGCGAGCCGGATGAGGGACCAGCCCGCCAGCGGAACTTAGCGAGCCGGGACCGGCGCTAAGGTGCGGTGCTCGCTCTTCTGGCGAGACGGTGCTTTGTGCACCATGGTGTAGGCGTAATCCACGCCCATGCCGTACGCGCCGGAGTGTTCGCGCACGATATCCATCACCGCGGTATAGGTCTCTTTACGCGCCCAGTCGCGCTGCCACTCCAGCATCACCTGCTGCCAGGTCACCGGGATCACGCCTGCCTGGATCATGCGCTGCATCGCGAAGTCGTGGGCTTCTTTGGAGGTGCCGCCGGACGCGTCCGCCACCATATAAATTTCGTAGTCGCCTTCCAGCATCGCGCACAGGGCAAAGCTGTTGTTGCACACTTCGGTCCACAGGCCGGCAACCACCACCTTCTTCTTGCCGTTAGCCTTCAGCGCGTCGCGCACCTTCTGGTCGTCCCAGGAGTTCATGGAGGTACGCTCCAGAATGTCCTGGCCCGGGAAGACGTCCAACAGCTCCGGATAGGTGTTACCGGAGAAGCTTTCGGTCTCAACGGTGGTGATGATGGTCGGGATGTTGAACACTTTGGCCGCTTTCGCCAGCGCCACGGTGTTGTTTTTCAGCACCTGGCGGTCAATCGACTGCACGCCAAACGCCATCTGTGGCTGGTGATCGATAAAGATGATCTGACAGTTCGCAGGGGTTAACACTTCGAGCTTTGAAGAGGTCATAGCATTTTCCAGTGGTTAAGGGTAGAAATCGCCGCGAGCGCCGCGACGATAAAGTCACCCTCATCCTGCGGTTTTCCGTCGCCGCGCGTAATTATCTCTTCGTATAGTTAACCTTAGGTATAGTTATACTTTGGTATACCTATCCTATTGTATAACTGGATCTTTGCCGAAACCGGTTCCCATAATCCTGACCATTCCCCCTCTCAGTCAGGAGCAGTTATGGTTACCCTCGGTAAAGCCGATCTTATTCTGGTTAACGGCCAGTTTCACACCGTCGATCGCGAAAATCCTGTCGCGGAAGCCGTTGCCGTGCGCGACGGAAAATTTCTGGAAGTGGGTACCGTCGCCGAGGTGATGCAGCACCACTGCGACGGCACTAAGGTGGTGGATTTGAAAGGCCACACCGCGATCCCCGGCCTGAACGACTCGCACCTGCACCTGATCCGCGGCGGGCTGAACTACAACCTCGAGCTGCGCTGGGAAGGCGTGCCGTCCCTGGCCGACGCCCTGCGGATGCTGAAAGAGCAGGCCCTGCGCACGCCGTCGCCCCAGTGGGTGCGCGTGGTGGGCGGCTGGAGCGAGTTCCAGTTTGCCGAGCGCCGCATGCCGACGCTGGATGAGATTAACGACGCCGCGCCGGATACCCCGGTCTTCATTCTGCACCTGTACGACCGCGCCCTGCTCAACCGCGCCGCGCTGAAGGTGGTCGGCTACACCAAAGAGACGCCCAACCCGCCGGGCGGCGAGATCCAGCGCGATGCCAACGGCAACCCGACCGGGATGCTGATTGCCCGTCCGAACGCCATGATCCTCTACGCCACGCTGGCGAAAGGGCCGAAGCTGCCGCTGGAGCAGCAGGTTAACTCCACCCGTCAGTTTATGCGCGAGCTGAACCGCCTGGGGCTGACCAGCGCCATCGACGCGGGCGGCGGCTTCCAGAACTACCCGGAAGATTACGAGGTGATTGCCGAGCTGCACGAGAAAAAGCAGATGACCATCCGCATCGCCTATAATCTGTTTACCCAGCGTCCGGGCCACGAGCTGGAAGACTTTGAAAAATGGACCGACATGCTCACGCCGGGCCAGGGCAGCGACTTCTTCCGCCACAACGGCGCGGGCGAGATGCTGGTCTTCTCCGCCGCCGACTTTGAAGACTTCCTCGAGCCGCGCCCGGACCTCGCGCCGGGCATGGAGGACGAGCTGGAGCGCGTGGTGCGCCATCTGGTGGAGCACCGCTGGCCGTTCCGCCTGCACGCCACCTATAACGAATCCATCAGCCGCATGCTGAACGTGTTCGAGAAGGTGAACCGCGACATTCCGTTCAACGGCCTGCACTGGTTCTTCGACCACGCGGAAACCGTTACCCAGGCCAACATCGACCGCATCAAAGCACTGGGCGGCGGCATTGCCGTCCAGCACCGCATGGCCTTCCAGGGGGAGTACTTTGCCGAGCGCTATGGCATCGAAGCTACCCGCCACACGCCGCCGGTGGCCAAAATGCTTGAGACCGGCGTACCGGTTGGCTTAGGAACGGACGCCACCCGCGTGGCGAGCTACAACCCGTGGACCGCGCTCTACTGGCTGGTCTCCGGCCGCACCGTCGGCGGGATGCAGATGTACGACCACAGCGCCCGTCTGGACCGCGATACCGCCCTGATGCTCTGGACCCAGGGCAGCGCGTGGTTCTCCAGCGAGCAGAACCAGAAGGGGCAGATCAAGGTCGGCCAGCTCGCGGATCTGGCGGTGCTCAGCAAAGACTACTTCCGCGTGCCGGAAGAGGAGATCAAGGGCATCGAGTCCGTACTAACGGTGGTCAACGGCGACATCGTCTACGCCGCAGGCAGCTTTGGCCCGCTCGCGCCACCGGCCATTCCGGTCCTGCCCGAGTGGTCCCCGGTGGTGAAAGTGCCGGGCCACTACCGCAGCGCGCCGCCGCAGGCCGCCCGCGTGGGCATGAGTGTGGCTCACCACTGCAGCGGCCCGTGCGGGGTTCACAGCCACCAGCATGATTTCGCCCGCACGTCAGAGATGCCGGTGTCCGACGATAACGCTTTCTGGGGGGCGCTGGGCTGCAGCTGCTTTGCATTCTGATGAAAAACACTACTATGCCGCCCCGGGTCGACCTGGGGCTGTTCTTCCTGCGCCTCACCGGCAGCCTGCTGCTGCTCTACGTGCACGGCCTGCCGAAGGTGCTGCACTTCAGCGAAGAGCTGACGCGCATTGAAGATCCGTTCGGCTTCGGGCCTTACGCGAGCCTGATCCCGGCGATCGTCGCCGAGGTCATCTGCCCGCTGTTGATCATTGCGGGCGTCTACACCCGCCTGGCGTGCCTGCCGATTATCGCCGTGCTGCTGGTGGCGATGCTGGCGGTACACCCGGACTGGTCGATCGCCGAAGGGCAGTTTGGCTGGCTGCTGCTGATTATCTTCACCACTCTGGCCCTCACCGGGCCGGGCCAGTGGCGGCTGCAGCGTAAGGCAACGGAGAGGTTCGCATGACCCAGGTTAACGACGTTCGCGACGCACACGTTGAGACGACGCCCGCGCGGGCGGTTTCGCCCTGGCAGCCGCTGAGCCAGCCGGTGTTCCGCATGTTGTGGATCGCCACGGTGGTCTCTAACGTCGGCTCATGGATGAGCGACGTCGGCATCAACTGGAGCATGCTGACGCTCAGCGCCGATCCGCTGGATATCGCGCTGGTGCAGGCGGCGAGCAGCCTGCCGATGTTCCTCTTCGCCCTGCCGTCCGGGGTGATGGCGGACATCGTTGACCGGCGTAAATACCTGCTCTTCTCCCAGCTGTGGGTGTTCATCGCCGCCGCCGGGCTGACGGTGCTCTCCTTCACCGGACACGTCACCCCTACCGTTCTGCTAGTGGCGACGTTCCTGCTGAGCGTGGGCGCGGCGATGAGCTCGCCGCCGTTCCAGGCCGTGGTGCCCGATCTGGTGAGCAAGCCGGAGCTGGGTGCCGCCTTGGCGCTGAACTCGCTCGGGGTGAACATCAGCCGGGCGATTGGCCCCGCGCTGGGCGGTTTTCTGCTTTCGCTCGCCGGGCCCTGGATGGTGTTTGCCCTGAACGCGCTGTCCGTGGTGGGCGTGGCGTGGGTGCTGTGGCGCTGGCGTCCGGCGCCGTCCGTGCAGCGCCTGCCGCCGGAACACTTCTTCTCCGCGGTGCGCTCCGGCATTCGCTACGTGCACGCCGCGCCGGTGCTGCGCAACGTGCTGGTGCGCACCGTGGCCTTCTTCGTTTTCGGCAGCGCGGGCTGGGCACTGCTGCCGCTGGTGGCACGCCGCGAGCTGGGCTTAGGCCCGGCAGGCTACGGCGTGATGCTGGCGTGCATTGGCCTGGGCGCCATTGCCGGGGCGATCCTGCTGCCGCGCCTGCGCCAGCGGCTGAACGCCGATCGGCTGATGGTGGCCGCGAGCCTGGTTTTTGCCCTCACCATGCTGGCGCTGGCGTTCGTGCGCCACGTCTGGCTGCTGAACCTGTTTGAGTTCTTCACCGGCTTCGCGTGGATTGCGGTGCTCTCGACGCTGAACCTCGGCGCGCAGCGCAGCGCCGCCCGCTGGGTGAAGGCCCGCGCGCTGGCGGTCTACCTGACGGTGTTCTTCGGCTCGATGACCACGGGCAGCGCCATCTGGGGGCAGATCGCCTCGCAGTTTGGCACCCCAACCTCGCTGGTGATCGCCACGCTGGGGATGGTGCTGGCAAGCGCAACGGTGTTCCGCTGGAAGCTGGAGAAAGATCCTGATTTAAACCTCGACCTGAGCGGCCAGCCGCTGGACGGCGTGGAGATTGAGCTGCCGAACGAGCGCGGCCCGGTGCTGGTCTCGCACGAGTACATCATCGACCCGCAGAACGCGAAAGCCTTCCTGGAGGCGGTACACGAGCTGCGCCGGGTGCGCCGCCGCGCCGGGGCGATGAGCTGGGCGGTGTACGAGGATATTGAGCGCCCCGGTCTGTTTATCGAGACCTTCCTGATGGGCTCGTGGATTGAGCATCTGCGCCAGCAGGAACGCCACACCATGAATGACCTCCTGCTGCAGAGCCGCGTTCTGGCTTTTCATCAGGGCACAACATCACCGGCAATTCGCTATCTGGTCGCGCCGGTATAACCATAACCATCACCTGTACAGGAACACACTATGGCAACGTTTAAGGCAAAAGACGGCACGCAGATTTACTACAAAGACTGCGGCGCGGGCAAACCGGTTCTCTTCAGCCACGGCTGGCCGCTGGACGGCGACATGTGGGACAGCCAGCTGAACTACCTGGCCGAACGCGGCTTCCGCGCCATCGCCTTTGACCGTCGCGGCTTTGGCCGCTCGGATCAGCCGTGGAACGGCTACGACTACGATACCTTTGCGTCCGACATTAACGACCTGATCACCACCCTGGACCTCCAGGACGTGACGCTGGTGGGCTTCTCCATGGGCGGCGGCGACGTGTCCCGCTACATCAACAACTACGGCAGTTCGCGCGTGGCCGGTCTGGCGCTGCTGGGCGCGGTCACGCCGATCTTCGGTAAATCCGACTCCTTCCCGCAGGGTGTGGATCAGAGCGTGTTCGACGGCATTCGCGACGGACTGCGTAAAGATCGCGCCCAGTTCATCAGCGACTTCGCGACGCCGTTCTACGGCACCAACGCCGGGCAGACCGTCTCTGCCGGTGCCCTGACCCAGACGCTGAACATCGCCCTGCTGGCATCCCTGAAGGGCACCATCGACTGCGTGACCGCGTTTGGCGAAACCGACTTCCGCCCGGATATGGCGAAAATCGACGTGCCGACGCTGGTGATCCACGGCAGCAACGACCAGATCGTGCCGTTTGAAAGCACCGGCAAGCTGGCGGCGGAGATGATCAAAAACGCCACGCTGAAGGTGTACGACAACGCGCCGCACGGCTTCGCGCTGACCCACCAGGATCAGCTCAACGAAGATCTGCTGGCGTTTGTGAAGTCGCTGTAAGGTCCCGGGGCTGACGCCAGCAGGCGTCAGCCTGAATATGCACTTCCCGGCATACTAAATTTGAGCGTAGAACTCCCTCTCCCTTGTGACTAGTATTCCTTCATTTCAAAGGGAGACTACATAAGATGAATATCCAGTTTCTTAAGCGGCTAACCCGAAAGTTTATCATCGCTATTTTAACATCCTCTTCATTTGTCACAGCCTGTACATTTAGCGTTATATGGTTCTATCTTGCGAATATTGACCGGCTTGATATTTTATATGATGCGTTGAGCGTGAGTAGCGCAGTAGGAATAATATTTGGGTTTACCCTTGTCTCACTACTTGGTTTCAGCCTTGTCATTTTTATCTCATCTGTCCTTGCTTACTTAATTTACACCGCACATGAGAAAGAGTTTGTTAAATACGAAGGTTTGACACATAGCTTTACCTCAATCTGTTTTGGTAATAGCGTTGTGATGTGCGTTGTGCTTATCGGAGCGTTCTGCTTACAATTTTTTCTTGATATAAATGGTTTTATCGTTCTTGCCTTAGCGATAGCCATAATACTGGCCGCATCGTATTGCTTATCCTACTGGCTTATGTTCAACGTTCAGTCATATAAGGATGTTGATGATACGCGTGATGTAAAATATTTGCAGAAAAACGCCGTCAGAAACTGGCTGCCTCTGTTATTGATTGCCCCTGCATTTACACAAATCTTCCCGCTCATTTTTATCGCGGGTCAACTAGATTTTAGCGAAGGAAGTAATACGTTCTTACAGGTTATCATTTTCCTTGCACTCTCGGTCGCGATGATTATTGTGGGTATTTTCCCAGGAATGATCCTGATAAACGAAAAGAAAAATAAAAGTTTATTGCAAATAATCACTTATACACTAATTATTATTCCTCTCAGCATGCTTGTCCTGACAATGATTTTCCGCCCCACCCCCAATATGATCATTAACATGACCATGAACCTTTCCGGCATTAGCGACTGGCGCACACATCAATATTACATAGATACTCACACTCACCCGCCAGCGATGTTTGATGGTTTAACATGGAACACACGTTACTATAAAGATATCCCTTCGAGATTCTTTATCACCGGCGTAAACATTTTCTCGCTTGGAAACATTCAGCTTATTTGCCCTACGCAAATCAATCATGCCAGATCGCTGAGCCTGAAAACTACGCCAGACAACTTTGACGAATATGACCTTCGCATAAAACGGTTAAAAAACACCGCTATGAAATGTATCCCGTTTAAGAAGGATGAGATACACCAATGGGATTCGCCTATAGCTGAGCCTGTTTATTTTCAGAAAATTAAATCTAACGGTGATAGCCTTTTATTAAAGTTGCTTCATGATATCAAGTAGCTTTTAAGAAACGCCCGCAGCGCGGGCGCTACTTAATCAATTCACAGTAAGCGGAGGCTCATGCTTCTGCCCAGGCTCACCGCGTTGCACAACGCCGTGCTCGCGCTCCGCCAGCAACCGACAAACCTCCGCATGCTTCTCCTCGGTAAAGGTAAAGCGCGACATAAAGCCCATGCGGATCAGCGACCCAATCGCCGGCAGCAGGCAAATCCCAAAGAACAGCCCCGACAGTACGCCTTCGCTCTGGATCTGCGCCTGCGGCACGTAGCCGATCATCGTCAGGAACACGCCAATAAGCCCGCCGCCCACCGCCACCGACATCTTGCCGGTAAAGGTCTGCCCGGAGAAGGTGATCGCCGCGCAGCGCTTGTTAGTGTGGTACTCCGCGTACTCGATGGTGTCGGCAATCATCGACGAGGTGAGGATGTTGGTCATCATCACGAATAGCGTGCTCAGGCCGAGCAGAATAAACAGCATCGTCACCTGCTGATATCCGACAAACCACATCACCACGCGCACCGCCACGTCCAGCCCGCAGAGGATCATAAATAGCTTCCGCTTCTGCATCCGGCGCGTCAGCATCGGGGCGACCAGGCACAGCACCGCCGCCACAATGCCCATCACGCCAATCGCCATCTGCAGGCTGCCGTCGCCCAGGTTGTTGATAAAGAAATAGATATACAGCCCGCCCGCCACGTTGTGGAACACGCAAAAGAAGAACGACAGCAGGACGATAAACAGCGGCTTGTTCTGGCGCAGGTTGTGGAAGGTGTCGCGGATGGTCACCTTTTCCGGGCTCGGCGGCACGCGCTCTTTGATCTGCATAAAGCCGTTAAGCATCAGCGGCAGGCCCACCAGCATCATCACCAGCGCCGCCATAAAGTAGCCTTTATCGTTGCTGTACTGGGCGAAGAACGCCGCCAGCTTCGGGAAGAAGATATTGGCGCAGGCAATCCCGGCGTTCACCCCGAGCATCGCCGCCGTCACCGCGCGGGTGCGCTGACCGGAGTCGTTGGTCATCACCGACGACATCGACCAGAACGGGATATCGGAGATGGCGTACAGCGTCCCCCACAGGATATACGTCACCCCGGCGTAGAGGATTTTGGTGGTCATGTCCGCTTCGATTTTATAGAACGACAGCAGCGTGACGCCGGTGATCAGCAAAGGCGCAATCAGCAAAAAGTGGCGAAACTTGCCGAACCGGCTGTTAATGGTGTCCATTATGCTGGCAAACAGCGGATCGTGAACCGCGTCCCACGCGCGGGCAATCAGGAAGATGGTGCTCGCCGCCAGCGCCGAGATCCCCAGCACGTCGGTGTAAAAATAGTTAATAAACGAACCCACTAAACCAAAGCTAAAACACTGACCTAAACCATAGCCAAAATAAGACCACAACTCGCGAGACGGTATTTTCATTGTCGTTGCCATAGTGCGTACCTGGTTGCCCGGCGACAGCGCGCCGGGTCGTTATTATTAGCCCTGCGGATTCGGGGCGATTTTGCGCAGCTGCTGCATCAGCGCAATTTCAGCGCGTGAGAACGGAATGCCGTTCTCCTCAAACACGTCGTGGAACCAGAGGCGACAGTAGTCCGTGGACTCTTTCATCACCACCGGCCACGGCAGCCACGTCTGGGTCTTGCCGCGCACCAGCCCCCACTGATACGGCGCAACCTTCGCCATGTACATCAGCGGAAGCTGCTCTTCAATCGTGCTGCCCACGTGGCGTGCCAGCCATTCGGTGCAGAACAGCGGGCGACCGAGCTTTTGCAGCTGCTGAATCATCGCCGTCATGCGCCCCGTGTGGGTGTAGGCGTGGAAGCTCACCACGTCCGAGAGCGCCAGCGCGGTCTGGTCCAGCGGGTGCTGGAAGAACGTCTCGCCCTCCTCTTCCGGCGGGACGCGCCACGCGCAGACGGTGAGCGGCTGGGTCGGGTCTTCTTCACGCACCCAGCGGAACGCCAGCTTCATCAGCGCGTGGGCGCAGGTCTCCAGCTTCGCGTCGTACTGCACCTCCTGCGTGCCCGTCGCGAAAATGCCGCGGTTGCCCGGCTCGTTGTAGAGATCCCACAGCAGCACGCGCCTGTCGTCGCGGAACTGGCGAACAACGTCGCGGATATAGCGTTCAATGTCTGCCCAGCAGTCGGGATCGCAAACCTTATCGCGACCGGGGCTCGCCGCCGCCTGGCTGTTGTGTTTGCCCGGCACCGGCGGCTTTTGCGGGCCGAGGTACGGCTCGTCACCGGAGAAGCCGCAGTCGTCCATCAGGGTCAGCATGGTGCTGAACCCGTGACCGTCGGCAATCGTCAAAAACCGGTCGATGCGCGCAATCAGCCCGTCGCGGTCGTGCTCCCAGACGATAAACGGCAGATTAATGCGCAGGGTGTTGTAGCCCGCCTCCGCCGCCCAGCCCAGCTCGCGCTCGATGGTTTCGGCATCGAAGGTCTCCTCCTGCCAGATATCAGTCCAGTTCACCGCCGTCGACGGCAGATAGTTAAACCCGCACAGCCAGCCTTTTTGTTCATACCACGCCTTTGCCTGCTCCCTGCTCCACTGCTCTTTCATTACGCATCCTCTTACTGATAATGTTTAGCTAATAAATATTAGTTGCGGGATAAATGCGCAAATCACGGCGTTTAGAAAAGCGATGCCCCTCACAAAGTTCACGCTTCGATGAATGAGAAACGTGATCGACGGCGCTAAAGCGTGCGGTTAGGGTATGATGCGAAGTCGCGAAAGGGAGAGGACGGATGAAGCGAAAAACAAAAGTGACGATGAACGATATTGCGCGGGCGGCAGGGGTGTCGCAGGCGACGGTATCGCTGGTGCTCAACCAGTCCCGCAACATCAAGCTCAGCGACGACACCCGCCAGCGGGTGATTAGCGTCGCCACCGAGCTCGGCTACGACCGCCTCCCCACCGTTCACGCCCCGCGCAACCAGGAAGAGATCGCCCTGCTGGTCAGCTCGCTGCAGAGCTTTGACCCGTTTATCGACGCCATCAGCCAGGCGCGGGAAGCGGCGTGGCGCAACGAAACGTTGCTTACCGTCTACGACTACGGCGACGACATCGAGCTGGCGCTGAACATTATCCGCCAGCTGGAGAAGCGCAACTGCATCGGGATTATTCTCGCCTCTCCGGTCACCACGCTGGTGGACATGACGGCGTTTCACGACTGTACCCGCATCCCGCTGGTGCTGCTCAACCAGCGCGACCCCGGCTCGCCGCTGCTGCCGTCGTTTATCCCGGACGACTACGCCAACGCCTTCCAGGTCACTAAACACCTCATCGCCTGCGGGGCCACGCGCATCGCCCACATCACCGGCGAGAGCTGGATGGAGGCCTCCCGCCAGCGTCTGGCGGGCTACCGGGCGGCGCTACAGCAGGCCGGATTAGCGTGCGACGACGGCCTGGTGCGCCAGACCAACTGGCAGTTCAGCGAGTCCTTTACCGCCACCACGGCCCTGCTGGAATTGGCCGAGCGCCCGGACGCCATTTTCTGCGCCAGCGACTGGCTGGCGATTGGCTGCTATCAGGCGCTGGCGGTGAACGGCGTGCGCATTCCGCAGGACATGCTGCTGGCGGGCTACGACGACCAGAAGATTTCCGAGCAGCTCACCCCGCCGCTGACCAGTATCCAGCTGCCCTACAGCGAGCTGGGACGGCTGGCGGTGGAGTACCTGTGCAATGAGGAAGATGCCGCCACGCACGTGACGCTGGCGGGCAGGCTGAAGGTGCGCGCCTCAAGCCTCGTTTGAGGTAAACACCATGCCCGCGTAGGGCTTCTCGCGACACGCCGCCAGCCGCGCGGCGAGGCTGCCCACGTGCAGCTCCAGCTTGTGCCCGTCCGGGTCGAGAAAGTAGAACGATTCCCCCTCGCTTTTGTTCTGCTTCCAGACGGTGACGCCCGCCTGCTCAAGCCTTTGCGAGAACGGTTCAAAATCCGCTTCCGCCACGGTAAAGGCGTAGTGGGTATAGTCGCTCTCCTGCGGCGGCACGTACCGGCGCGCCTCGTCGTACGACAGGCAGACCCACAGATCGCCGCAGGTGAGATAGGCCCCGGTATTCCAGCGGGCGTGCAGCGTCAGGCCCAGCAGCTCGTGCCAGAAGGTGACGCTTTTTTGCAGGTCGCTGACCGCGAGGGTCAGGTGGTTGAGTGATTGCAGCATGACATGGCCTTTTGTTTTTCGCGCCGGACGTGGTACGGTAAAGAGATGAACATAAACCAAGCCGTCCTCACCGTAAACCGCTGGTGGCTGCCTTCTTAAAGGCGGCACGGAGTAGTTTTCCCCATTTTCAGATAGCCGCCGAAAGGCGGCTTTCACTTTTCTAAGACCCCTTTCGGCATTACAACGTTAAGGAGTCTTTATGAACGCACCCACCATCCTCACCGGCGATCGCCCAACCGGCCCGCTGCACCTCGGCCACCTTGTCGGATCGCTGCGCCAGCGCGTGGCGCTCCAGCACACACACAACCAGTTTGTGCTGATTGCCGACCTGCAGGGGCTGACCGACAATGGCAGCAACCCGCAAAAAATTCGCGACAACATCCCCGAAGTGCTGGCCGACTACCTCGCCGCCGGCATCGACCCGAACCTGACCACGATCTGCCTCCAGTCCGCACTGCCCGCCCTCGCCGAGCTGACGATGCTGTATATGAACATCGTCACCGTCGCCCGCGTTGAGCGTAATCCGACGGTGAAGAACGAGATTGTGCAGAAGGGCTTCGCCCGCTCGCTGCCGGTCGGGTTTATGGCCTACCCCATCAGCCAGGCGGCGGACATCACCGCGTTCAAGGCCGAGTGCGTGCCCGTCGGCGACGACCAGCTGCCGATGATTGAGCAGACCAACGAGATTGTGCACAAGATGAATAGCCTGCTGCCCGCCCCGGTGCTGCGCCACTGCAAGGCGATGCTGAGCGATACCAGCCGCCTGCCCGGTATCGACGGCAGCGCCAAGATGTCGAAATCGCTGGGCAACACGCTGCACCTTTCGGCCAGCGAAGAGACGATTCACCGTGCGGTCAGCGCGATGTACACCGACCCGAACCACCTGAAGGTGAGCGACCCGGGGCAGATTGAGGGGAACGTGGTGTTTACGTACCTCGACGCGTTTCATCCGGACAAGGCCAAAGTGGCGGCAATGAAGGCGCACTATCAGGCGGGCGGGCTGGGTGACCGGGTATGTAAGAACGAACTGGAGGCGTGTTTGCAGGAACTGATTGCGCCGATGCGGGAGCGGCGGGCGATGTATATGCAGGACAAGGGGGAGCTGATGGCGATGCTGAAACGCGGGACGGAGCGGGCGCAGGGGGTGACGCAGGCGACGTTAAGGGAGGTGAAGGTGGGGCTGGGGGTGCCGGTGTTTTGAAATAACGTCATGCAGCGTATGTATTCAAATATTACATGCGCTGCATAATATTATTTATCGGCAATTCAGCGAACATTAAATTTATAATTAACAGGAACCATTACTATCCCTTCTTTAAAAGATGACCAATATCAATCTGGATATTTATTTCGGATTTTAGCCCGACTTATTAACCACTTTATGTATATTCGCCTTACAGTCTAAAACCTAGCATTGCTGCATTTACTCTTATACCCCTACAAGGAATTGTCATGCAGCTTTATACCAATGAATTTACCGCTGAGTTGAAAGCGGAAATAGATCGTTCGCCTTTTTCCGATGAACAACTGGCCTCCATGCCTGAGGACGCGCGCGCCATTATTGCTGAACAGGAAGCCTTTCATCGACTACATCTCGTAACCGCCATCTGGCGGATTGCCACGGCTGGCAGCCAGACCCGAATGGGCGGCATGGTACTTCCCGTCGATCGTGAAGCCACAATGCTCATGGACGATGGGAGTTACACCAGCGTGATTGTCGAAGGAGACTGTGTGGCCTATCCGGATGGAACGCTCGCCACGATTATGACCTCAGCTGGCGAAGCGTTTTCCTGGAGACGTCAGGGCGTTGCGCTGGTTGGCAGCCTGCTTGATAACGATGACGAGATTATCAGCACACCGCTAGGCAGTACTTATCTGGTCACCCGCGAAGGTATTCCACCTCATGAGGACTTCTTAACCTGGCCCGGAGAATAGGACATGGGCTACCGTTCCGATAACCATGGACGCGGTCAGGCGCTGCACGGCGACAGAACAACCACCGGCGCAATATGCTGCAC
Organism: Enterobacter cloacae complex sp. P27C; assembly: GCF_014895705.1. Classification (NCBI taxonomy): domain Bacteria; kingdom Pseudomonadati; phylum Pseudomonadota; class Gammaproteobacteria; order Enterobacterales; family Enterobacteriaceae; genus Enterobacter; species Enterobacter cloacae complex sp. P27C. The sequence continues at coordinate 209,837 of NZ_JADBQB010000004.1, read as the reverse complement.
AACTCTGCCCAACTGCACCGAGCATGGTCGCGGCATCGTTCGTGTTGGCGATAAAACCACGGCATGCCCTAAATGCGGCAAACAGGGCGTGATTGCCAACGGTGAGCCACGCGTCAACTGGATGGGGCAAGCCTCAGCCGTCGATGGTTCTGTCGTCATTTGTGGATGCCCGCGCGGAACCAACCGCGTGATTGCCCCATCGGGAGAGTGGCTCGGATCCGGTCCCTCTCCTGAACAGATCGCACAGGAAAAGCATCAGGCCATGCTCGCAGTACGCCAAAAAGAGCAAGAGGCCGAAGCGCTGCGGCGAACAGAAGAACGCGATCGCAATCGGGTCTTTGCGAAATCCTGCCTGCGTGGTGAAGGCTGTAACGATGCAGGCACCGGAAGCGAGCCGCACACCAACTTCGCCGAGATGGCATTTTACCAGGCCATGCCTAAAGACGCCCCGCAACACGCTCAGGCGGCAAAGCGTAAGGCGATCCCAAAGCCGAAGCAACGCAGCGCGCTTTATCTTTGGTGGAATGGGCATCACGAGGAGATGGACTATCAGGCTGCCGTTGCGGACGAAGAAAGGGCCTGGATTGCACGGACCGCGATCGCCGATGCCAGCGAACTTGTTCTGGTTGGCGGGAGCACAATCACTCCTGGCACCTGGGCCGTGCGCGGCGCTGCACTTGGCGAGATAGCCACGGGAGGCCTTGGTGCCCCTGTCGCAGGGCTGCTGATAGGAATGTACCCCGGCAAGCTGAACGACGGCGAACAGGATTTTATCGACAGGATGCGCGCCGAACAGATGCGGGAAGCCCCTACCCGCGTTCGCTTCACCTGGGAGAACGACGCCAGCGGTAACCCGACACCGCGCGGCTGGCATACGCCGCCGGGCAAAGACAGCGTGCGCGTTCGCAGGATGGAGTGGGATAGCCAACGCCAGGCGTACACCTTTACCACCGAAGAAGACCCCGGTATCACCCTCATCTGGACACCGGACCGCACCGGAGACAGTAAGCCGTGGGATACGGGCAATCACAACCCGGTACGGATACCGAACCCGGTTGTGGTTGACCCGCTGCCGGAGGATACGGGGATTGGTGTGACGACCAGCCCGACACCGGAAGAGAGGACGTTTGCGGATTATATTCTGATTCTGCCGGTGGGCGGGGTGCCGCCGATTTATGTCTATAGTAATTCAGATCACAAATACCATTCACCTCCTAAAGGAAATCCTCCCTTATCTGCATTTCCTGATGCTAAGAAAGCTCAAGCGAAAACACCAATTAAGGGGGGAGGAAAACTTCGTACCCGTTGGAAGGATTCAAAAGGTAAAATTTACGAATGGGACTCTCAACACGGTACAGTTGAGGTCTATGATCGCTCAGGACGCAGTCACCTCGGTGAGTTTGATCCCACTACGGGTAAGCAAACTAAACCAGCAGATCCAACCAGAAAGGTAGAAAAATAATGATCGTTTACACAATTGATGCATACAGTAAAACGGATGAAAATTTGCTTTTCGAAATCGAAATACCGCATCAAAACCTCAATGATCTATGCATGATTATGGGAATGAATGCAGAAGATAGAAGCGATTTTTCGCATGGTATCGGCGTCTATAATATCAATGAGCATCAGGCACATCGTTTAGAAAGCCTTCTTGGGAAAAAATTTTATTCCGATGATTTAACTTTTCAGCTCTCTGGAGGGGAAATTTAACCTAACTTTAGAATCAATAATTTAAAAAAGAGGGCTACCATGGGTTTGAAGATTAGATTGCAATGGTATGATATGAGGACTGAACTAGGTGAAGGTAGAGAATTTTCGAAAGATTTCGGCGATAATGCGAAGATCATGACCAAAGGTTTTCATATGCCGACTAAGAACAATGTGAATAATGGTTTTTTTGATGTTGAAGCCGAATGGATCCCCGTTCTTCAGCCCCACTTCGTACATAAAATAACCCCCACTATTTATGACTATCAGGTTTCTTTCGACTATAGGGATAATTGGTGAGAGGCATTGCCCGATAATCTTATCGGGCACATTAAAAGATCTCATCTACGATTTAAAAATGGATAAAATTGAAGATTACACAGAAGAGCAATTTTTGGAATTTGTAAGAAAAATTTTTGATGTATCTGGTACCACTGAAGCTGAAGATATAAAAAACATCCTCGAATTCAAACGATTGACGCAGCACCCTGATGGTTCTGATCTTATTTACTATCCACGAGAAGGCAGAGAAGACACTCCCGAGGGCGTAGTCCAGGAAGTAAAGGAGTGGCGTAGCGCAAATGGCAAACCCGGTTTCAAGCCATAGCAAAGATAATCACGCTTTCTGAATCCGTACTCTACTTTACAACTTATCGAATAGTGGGTGACTGTTAAGCTCCGGATAGCCAATTGAAACTAACGAATACGGAATATTTTGTAAATGGAACCTACTCTCGCACAAGTAATTGAGGTCGTACGTGAGTCCTCTGGGATACATCGCAAACCTATCGATAGCAACACCTGGATTGAGGCCGATTTGCATATTTGCGGTATGGATGGCGAAGACCTACTGGAAGACTGCGAAGAAGCTTTTGGCGTTCAGCTTGCCACAGAAGAAGATGGCTACAGGAAAACGTTCTCTCTCGCGGAGAATGAGTATCTGTTTACGGGTGAAGGCATAGACTTTTTTGGCATCTGTCGATTTATCCGCTGGGTGCGTGGCATACCCGAACCTGTGATACGCGATTTAACCGTCGGCGAACTTCACGCTGTGCTGGTTAAGGCTGTGAAAGAACAGGTAAAGTACGAGTGATTTTTACTTAAAACGGGCATGGGATGACATGCCCGTATCGTTTTATTGCTCCAGGAATATGAGGCAGGAAGCCAGAACTACTCAGGCATCGCTTGCCCGATTCCCCGCTTCACAACGGGTATATCCCCGGTATCATTTAGCGCTCCCGGAAACGTCTTCAACCACTGCGCGACTTTCTGTTTATTTATATTCACCACACTCATCCCTTCCAGGCATCCCCATAATTCTCTTGTATGCTGGGGCGTAATCACAATACAGTCTTTCATAGCCCGGATTTTTACGGGCATGCCGTTGATAAAGCCCGCACGTTTTAACCAGTCGCCGCCCAGCAGGAGGTATTTCATGTCTATGCGTGCATACAGTTCGCAGCAGGCTGCACTGTCCTGCTGCGTTTCCGCGCGAGGGTGGACGGGTGCCGCGTTGGGCTGGTTGCCGTGCAGACGGCGGGCGCTGTTTTTGCGTACCAGCTCGCGGTTTTCAATCATGCCGGTGAAAGCGTCTGATTCTGTTTTGCAAACGGTAAACTCTGGCTTAAAATTCGTCGCAGCCATTTTCAACTCCTGATTAGTTGTTTGTGGTTAGCGGTATGGGGGTGTTGCAGCACCTTCATATCGCGAATTCTTCGTTAAATATTCCTCGATACTACCTTTGCCGTTCGGCGTAATCTCTGGTGCCCATTATACAGGGCTGAATATAAATACAGCGGTTTGGTGTGGGGTAAATTTAGAATTTGCGAGGGGGATTCAGGAAATAGGGTTCTGTGGGGTAAGGTCATGTTTTTGTTGGTTACAGGTTGATTGGTCTGAGTTTTGCGAGCATCATCGCAATTATTTACCCTCTTCCGTAACGCGATGGCTTCCAGCAAAACTCTCGAACAGGCAATTGCCGACATCACCATCTGGCGCAAAGGCGAACAGCGTGCGCCGCATAAGCCTTTATTGCTTCTGTACGTGCTGGCGAGCTATCAGCAGGGGCATGCACGACTGTTTGATTACGGTACTGAGGTCCACGAACAGTTGCTTAGCCTGCTAGAACGCTTTGGCCCACAGAGGAAGGCGCATTACCCAAATATGCCCTTCTGGAGGCTCAAAGGGGACGGCTTTTGGGATCTGAAGAATACTGAGTTTTGTTCGACCACTGGCAGTAAGCAGCCGCCCGTTAAAGAACTTGTGGAACATAACGTCGCAGGCGGGTTTGATGAAGAACACTTTGCGCTGCTGAATAAGAACAAAAACCTGATAGGCTCGCTGGCGCAGCAGATCCTTGAAGCGCATTTTCCCGAAAGCATTCAGGAAGAGATCGCGGATGAGATGGGTTTTGATATTCAGCAGATCCGTAAGGTTCGCGATCCGCTGTTCCGCCAGCAGGTGCTGCGTGCTTATAACTATGAGTGCGCAATCTGCGGGTTTAACATGCGGCATGATAACGCCTCTGTTGGACTTGAAGCCGCGCATATCAAGTGGAAGCAGTTTGGCGGACCGTGTGAGATCCAGAACGGACTGGCACTGTGTGCGATTCATCATAAGGCGTTTGATAAGGGATCGATTGGGCTGGATGAGAGTATGCGGGTGCTGGTTTCCGAGGCGGTGAATGGGGGCGGGATTGTTGGGCGGCTGTTCTGGGATTTTGCCGGGAAGCAGATTGCGTTGCCGATGGTCAAAGGGAATTATCCAAGGGAGGGGTTTGTGGAGTGGCATTGGAGGGAGGTGTTTAGAGGATGAGTGCGAAGGCCGGACTCGAATTTCACACCCAATAGACTGATATCAATATATTTTATTGGCAGGAATAAATAGCTATACCCGCACTTGTACCCACAAGTTAAAATCCGTACAAAAAAATAGACATTGAGAGTGGGTATAAAGCCATACCAGTAGAACACCGATATGGCCAGCAAAGCAAGATTCAGGCAGGCAGGAAAGTTTTCTTCAGAGGTATCAATTCTCATCCACTCAGAACAAAGTCAGATATGGCCGCGAAATGAACGTTAATCCTTGCTTTGCTATGCTAGTTCCCAAGGCAAATCTCTGCGTCTATTTACTGGTTTTAGAGTGCCCTCGTTTCTCAATTGTTGAGCGGCCCAACGAATGTCATATTGCCACGTATACAACATATCGCCCGAATCTCTAAGCTCAGTCTCGTAGCTGTTCCATACATACTTTGAAACTTCGCGTGGCCAAGCACTACCTCCACGTTCACGAAGACACTCAATGATCCATTGTTTCATGCTTTCCCTAGTTACAATCATTTATCCTTACCTTCACTCGTTGATCGATACATCGCAATACTAGCATTGACAGCTTCTGGTACAAGGTGGGCAGAATCTAAGCGCTTGTAGTCTGCTATGAGCGAAGAGCAGACCGACGAAATTGCCCCCATGTCTTGGCGAGAAATACTGACATTGCCGTGCGTTTATCAACAGGGGCGGTCATACTAGATAATATTGTAGGCAAGAACACCACGAAGATTCAGGAACAATGGGCCGTAAGTAACGAATTCAGATGTAAATGCCAGTTCATATACTCCTGTTAGGGCACGACTGGTAACAGAGCCTTATAAGAGCATCTGAAAAACCTCCGGTTAAGCCGGAGGATACTTATTCCTATTCTCGCTCTATTCTTGCCCACTGGTGGGCGTGAAAAGAACTTTCCTCACGGCAGCTTTCACACTCCAGGCTTTCCGTATCATCACAATTCTCATACGCATCTAATAATGCCTCACCAGTCAGAACTGTAGTACAGTTGTTATGGTGACCACCTGGATCGATTACGCCTGAACAGTGTTGTGTTAAGAACGGCTCTAATACTATTTTTTGGCGAGGGGATAACGCGTTAAATCCCCGATCTACAGCTAGTTGGGCTATACCGCTAACCATTTGTTCTTCTCCATGAAATACATCTCTGTCTAGCTGTATGCGTAAAATACTCTCAATAACAGGCATAAAAAGCCCTCTTTAAATGTGTGTGTTGCATTATGCACTCATATCTACCGTAGTTTTTTTGCGCATACGTGCTAAATGGGGATCGTTTAGAGAATTATGCTACGCCTATTTCTTAAGCAGCATGACAGACAGACTTAAGCGAAGAGTAGATCAATCTATCCGAAATAATAGCTACTATCAGATTGTAAGTAACAACATCTTATTGGTAACGATGAATGAATAAAATACTTCACCTATTTTTTATAAAAAAAGTCGCATACTCTTCCTGCGTTTGATTCAATAGTCTCAACCTAAACTATCCATAGAAATGTGTAATTGAGGAATCATGACAGAAGACTCCAAACGCGGTAGCGCATTAATCTGCGCTTTAAAATCTGACGAGGTAGTCGAGTTGAGCAAGGAATACACTGAGCTTAGCATTGACGCTTTGATTGAATCAAAAACGCTTGAATCTATCCCTTTTGTTAGCACTGTGGTTGGAGTATACAAAGTTGCCAGTTCTGTCAGGAGTCAGCTATTTACTGAAAAGATTTTTCGTTTCCTCACTCACTTCTCAGACCTACCCGACTCTGAACGGATTAAAATGACTGAAAGGTTGAATGAAAACGATAAGTTTGCTGGCCAGGCAGGTGCAAGACTGATTGAAATCATTGACCGGATGGAAAGCGAAAGCAAGCCTGAAGTTGCGGCAGAATTTCTCAAGTCATTCGCACGAGAAGAGATAGATTTTAATGTTCTTCGGCGTTTGCTCGTTGCTCTTGAACGTATTCCCTCATTTGATATCAGTGAACTGGCGGCCTTTGTTGCCATCGACCCTGACCAACCAGTGGAAATGGATGAGGCCTTTTTAGATAGTCTAGTTAATGCTGGGTTGGGAAAGAACAATGGGGCATGGAAAAGTGTAATTATTCCTACGGAGTTATGCATAACTTTTGTGCGCGCAGGAAGGTTATAAGCAACCTAGCTTTTTATTATCCCAGAAACGGATTGTCTTACTAGTCTGTGTGCTAGTTGTCGCAACATAATAACAGAAAGTCCGCTTCTGGCACTAAGCGAACAAGCTTACGAAGCCTAAGGTTCGATATGAACGAGAAGCGAAAGTCAGTTGTATCATCGTCTCCTGTATTCGTAGGTACACCTCGCTTTATTTTGCTATTAATTGATAGTGATATTACATTTAATGGATGCAACCTAAGTACACTTCCCCAAAGGTTTTTAATGCCAACTGACTAAATTCAGTTGTTAAGTTTTTCGACAAAACCAACCCTTTGTTGATAGTTTTAAATGTGGCAAACTCAGGCATCTCATCCCCGAGAGGTTCATTTTCCCTGAGCATAGACTGTCGAAGCGTAGCAAAAAGCTCAAATCCAAGAGGGGCTTCTATTGGGGGCTCATAGCCGCAGTCGTAACCGTAAGTTAAGATTTTTGCTTTTCCAGTTATTGTTTCTCTAAACCTAACACCACTAAAAGATGCCACCAAATCAGCAAGTTGTATCCCACAAACTTCATGAGATGAGCATGTTATAACTTTTACTTCATCAGAACATAGACTGAGAGCTTCTGTAGAGTTTATGATACCTTCATCGAAAAAAACATTCCCTTTCCCATCTGGAAAGTTCTTAATCAATAAGCTTAATAAAAATGACACATCCGAATAACAACGATGGCGATACTCACTTGGCATAATAAATGATCCCCATCGACAATTTGAGTTCAAGTAAGAAATAAGTTTACACCTCAAATCTCTTAAAGATTCAGATTGATCCATTCTTGCGCATGAGTGATGTTCATCAACTGAATGCTCTGAAAGAATTTTGTTTATATCAGACTGAGGATCTTGATCACAAACTACATAAGCCATGATCATAAACCCAAACTCCTCGTGTACCGACTCATCAATGTAAATGTTCAAAGCCTTATCCTTTCAATGACATATGATTTTTTATGTTAGATTATAGGTAGAGTTCATTGAATTACAACGCTATTTTTGTATTAGTAATCTTCTAAATATATTAAGTTATCATTTTGCGTGTGACATAACTTTAAACATGCTGAACATTAATTAATCAATATGTCCGCTTCTGGAACGAAGCGGACTCTAAGTCATCGTTTACAGTCATCCTAGTAAAGACTATGCCGATAGCAGATAAGTAAGTAACATTTACCAGATAGCGACAGGTGACGGGATGTCTTCGCTGCACGCAGAGTTGTTGCAGGTAGAAATTTCATTATGGCTCTCGTGAAAGTCATTAACGTTGAGTGGGATAAACAGCGATGTATATGTAGCCACAACTACCAAGCGTATCGGCTTCGCAGGTGAGTCCGTTGTGGTAAAACGTGACGCAGTGCTGATGCCGGGGAGAGAGTTCTCCGCTGGTGAGCATTAGTTCAAGTTGTTTGAGTATCAGGGGAAATGTCTGGTCGAGACGCAACGCGTCATCGTCGCTGAAAGCACTGTTAAATCCGGCGCGGTCAGCGAGAAAATGCAGTCGGTTGCCTTCCTGCACCAGACGAGCGCCAAAACAGGGTGTTATCGTACTCTGTAGCCCCCACTGCTGGCAGGCGGGATTCTCCGGCTTTGTACCGGATTCTGAGTGATTGTTCATTATTGTTCCTGATTAAAGGGAAGGATTAATTGAGAGTAACGCTTCGAAGAATGACATAGGGACCATTGCGGTCCTGACGCCGTTCAGCAAACACGGCCAGAACGCCGCGTATGTCCTCCATCTCGCGGCCAGCATAATGGCAGATACTACCTGACCATTTATATTTGCTCGTACTGAAGCGAAACAGTCGGGAGCCAGGATGTTGCCGGTATAGGGTCATTGCCTGGCGTTTACTGATGATTTTCATATCCAGCCTCGCTCTGCAAACGACACAATTCCATCTGAACCGATAACCAGATGATCGAGTGTGTTCACATCAACCAGTGTCAGCGCTTCTTTAAGCCTGCCCGTAATGTTGCGGTCACATTGGCTGGGCTCCGGATCACCGGATGGATGGTTATGCGCCAACACAACGGCCGCAGCATTGAAACGAAGCGCTGATTTCACTACCTCACGGGGATGGACCTGCACATGGTTAATCGAACCGGCAAATAGCGTTTCACTCTCCAGTAAACGATTCTGGTTATCGAGATAGAGCACCATAAACACTTCCCGTTCTTGTCCTGCCAGCTGTAACCGAAGCCAGTCACGGGCAGCAGTACTTGAGGTAAAGGATATACCGGGCTGGCGCAGATATTTATCCAGCAGATTGGTAGCGCGTCGGATGGTCCGTTGAGCATAGGGTGTTAATCCGGATGTCGCGGTAAGCAGGTAATCATGTTGAGCCATAACCGCCAGCGGAAAAAGTTCAGGCTGTGATGATACCGGGGATAATGCGATATTCATGTCAGGTATTCCTCAGTCGATTAGATGCATAATGGCGCTGCATTCCGGATGGTTTAGCGCGTAGTCACGTAAGCGATAATAGTGCTCAGTCATCGCGTCACATTCGGTGCGACAAGCGTGGTGGCTGTATGCCATCAGGCAGGCCGCTATACCGGCAGCCTCTCCGCTCATCTCCGCATCGTTGCCATTCATCGGGTTGAACAACGTCCACTTCTCACCGTCGGGCTCCGGAGCCATAAATGCGCCGCCGTTGCTGAGTGTGTAAAAGCTCCAGACGCCGCCGCTGTAATCAGCGCACAGACGATCCATCCAGCCAAATATTTGGGGCTCAAGGGTTATCCATTGTGGGATAGATCCAAAGCGCTTTGGCCAGAAGCCGATACGTAACTCGTCAGCGACTACCGAGGCAGTAATTGCTGCCTGCTCAGCAAACTCAGGGTTGTGGGTATCCATTAAACTATCTCCTTATGCCGGAACGGTTGTTTAACGCCCGAAAAATTCGAGCATGTTTTCTGCCATAACCCACAGGGCGCGATTGAGTTTCACATCGCCATCAATACCGGTAACAGCACGGGTGCGGCTGCTTTTCCCCTGAGCGGTTCGCCCTGACAGACCTCCTTTCATCAGGTTCTCCTGCACGCGCTGGTATACGGTCCACAGGTCATCGCTGTAGTCCTCCCGGCGACGTGGGGTCAGCAACTGCGATACCGTGACCGGCTGGTGGTCTTCACCAAAGCGATACTTCAGCGCGGCATTCGCCAGGGCGTTCCGGGCTGGTTCTGGCAGTGCCAGTGACTGCATTGCATCGCGCTTCTCCTCCACTCGGTCAAACACCCCGAGCACTTCGTAAGCCCCTTCAATCACCTTCTCAACGACATTGCCTTTATGTGGCACCCGTACCTCTCCGAACGACTAACCGCAGACCAGGCCGTTGGTACAGACGCCTCGAAACAGCCCCGGCAGCATCTGGTAGCTTGATGAGCCGTCATGGCTGTTGAGCAAAATGATTTCCGGCACCTGATGTCCGGTCAGTTGACCAGCACGACGCAGGCGAAGCATGTGTTTGGTGTGTTCCCGCTTGCTCTGGTCGCGAACCTTTGTCTGGCAGGCAAAGAACGGCTCAAAACCTTCGCGCTGCAGGCTTTCGAGGATGGTAATGGTCGGGATGTAGGTGTACCTGTCTGAACGAGATTCATGCTTGTCACTCCCGAACACACTGGGGACATGACTCATCAGCTCTTCGTGGGTCAGAGGCCGGTCACGGCGTATCTGGTTTATACGACCAAAGCGGCTGGCTAATCGCATAGCTAACTCCTTATCTGATAATGAAATAAAAACAAAAAGGCCATGTTCCCGAAGGAGCATGGCCTGTTGCTATCTGGTGCTGGTGTGTTGCGAGGTGGAGAGGACTGAATTGTAAGTAACTAATCGCTGTAGTGTGTGGTCCGGCACTCACTGAGGTCAGACAGCTCTTTTTGCGTATTCTTCAGACCCGGACTGAAAGTGCCTACTTTTTTATCGCTGACATAAACATCGAAATTTGCTGCCTGCCCCAGTGCGTCAATAAATGACACCCAGGCATTATCGCCATTCCTCCAGCCGAGGGATGAAGGTAATGAGAACTGACTGTTATCAATGACGACCGTTATTTCCGTCCCGTCGTCATGAGAACTTACTGATGTTCCATCAGGCAGAGTGAGATCAACACCGTGTTGCAGAATATTCTGCGCATCCGGATTGCCAGTACAGTTCAGATTAAACACCACCTTCTCCGGGCTGGTAATGATATATTCGGTCACGCCCATCCCAAAACCACTCGTCCACATATTGGGAATAGCCTGTGCTGTTGATACAGAAGCCAGCATAGCTAATGTAAATATTACGTAAGGCAGTCGCATAATGTTGTCCTCAAATCATGTAATAAAGCTTTTGTTGTTTAAAACAATAAAGTAATGAAAAAACAGTTGGATTATTTTATTTGTTTGTAGCGAAACGCTTCTTTCCCGGCATAAATCCCGACAAGATCGTCATAACGAGGGTCCTTTTTATTCGGGCGGAACGTTACTTTCATATCGGGACTGCACATATCCTTCATGGTGAGATTGAATTCTTTACCTGGCGTAATGGTATACCCTGTTGCCACATCGTCTTTACTGGGAGTGATCCACCCCCATATTCCCCCCGGACAATCTCTGGAAGGTTTCGAGCGAACAACAATAAACCATCCCATTGAATCCACTTCCGTCGCTGTACACAGTTTTCTGACCTGTCGGTGGGCATCACACCAGAATATATTCCCACTTTTATTATTCACTGCCGCAGGCAGGAACCCGCTATAAGGACGTGCTGCGTGAGCATTACCTGCGATAAGTAAGGGAAAAAACATGACTGGCAGTAAAGACAATAATTTCAATTTTTTCATTAGATTAACCTTACATTCAATTGTGGAGACCATCTCTAATCAGTTTGTCCGGATTGCCCCCGACTTTCTGATGGAGAAAATGAATTCAGCGACTGCTGAATAAAACGGAAATGAGGTAAGGCAGAGATAAAATGTTTGTCCTCCGACAGCTGATAGAGAAGCTCACTGCGAATAAATGTTTCCCGCGATGACCTTACCAGATGAATCTCATCCAGCCGGAAGACACGTAATTGTCTGTTATGTTCAGCGACAAGATACCAGTAACCGTCAAGAGCGATTAGCCGGTAAGGTGCGATGGCCTCATGACGCTCCCCTTCAGTCAGAACGGTGATGCGCTGACATCCCGAAATAGCTCTGACCAGCCTGTAGAAGCAGAGCTTTCCTGCCGGGGGATGAGGTCTGTCCTGATGCCATACCAGACAGGGTCGATCATCACAGTCCAGCAGGCTGCTGATCAGTCGCCGGTCAAAGCCAGGGAAAGCCCCGGCCAACCCCGTGCGGTGAGCAAAGGTCAGAATATCTATTTCCTGCCGCGTACTGTGAATATCTGAGCGCAGACTGCACTGCCCCTGGTAATAATCCAGGTCGAGATACATCAGACGTTCCCGAAAGTCACGACGTAACGTGCGCTCTGACACCCCGAATTCAGTTGCCAGTTTGCGAATAAACAGAGTTTCACCGGACACCAGACGGCTGATAATCAACGACAACCTGACGGCAAGCCGGTCATGTCGCCGCTCCTGAAGCGTCATGAAAGATTTCTCCTGAGAAGTTAACTCTATGAATTAATAATGATTACTTTAAAGGAAGGAGTGGACAGGGTATGGACAACATCGGAACTATTTTTTATGAGCAGTCCAGCCTTGTGGGCGCTCGTCTGACAGATAATGATGCTTCGCCTGATTTAATTGATGATAAAACGCAGTGGAAAGGACGTGTCCACAATCAACACATCATTAACAACCAGTTCATCATTCGCAGAGAAAATTGCGATATCAGAAGAATATCCAGTCCCAGACGGCCCGTGCGACCGACACCACCGCATCACGCACGGTACGAATCACCGTTTTCAATGGCGCAGGCAGCAATGACGATGACTCAGCCGTATCGAAAACACGGCCCACTGCGTCACCGAAACTGTCACGGGCCTGCGACTTTACCGGCTCTGTGCAGAGTCTCCCGTGCAGTTGTGTCACCACCGGGCTGGTGGCGCGGTCAGGCAGACAGCGCATCATGGTTGCCACCATATCCTCACTGCCCCATCCAGTGCTGGCGGACACCGCACAGACCGGATGATGCGGTTTAAACATCGCCATAATCGCAGCCTGCTTCGCTTTAAGATTTCCCTGTTGGTGCGGTGAAGGTTTGCTGGTGAGGGTATCCCATTCATGACAGGGTTCGATTTTGTCGGCCTGGTTAATCACGAACAGTACCTTTTGCCTGTAAGGTTGCATCACACCGTGCCAGAACTGCTCGTCCACGGTTAGTGCCCGATCATCGGCCTTAATGACCCACAGCACCAGGTCCAGCTCCGGCAGGATTCGACGGTACAGGGCACGGTATTCTTGATCCCGCTGCCCGTTTTCGCCCACGCCCGGTAAATCAACAATCACCAGGCTGTGACGCCCACTGCGTAACCGGAAACGCAGCACGTCGCGAGTACAGGCATTCACGTCACTCACCGGGGACACCTCGCCCCGGAAAAGTTCGTTGCAAAGAGAGGATTTACCTGCACCACTTTTGCCCATGATGCCAATAACCGGCTCGTAGTGGGTCAGGTTCTGGATACGTTCAAGAATAAGCTCGCGAAGCGTAGAGGGAAGCGACGCAAGCGGTTGTTCAAAGGCCTGAAGGCCATCAGGTTTATTCATACAGTAGTCTCAGCGTGAAAAATTAAAAACCCCGCGTTTCAGTCAGGAAGGCGGGGATTCACTGAGATAATATCTGTCTGAAATAATTTGGAATTTTAGATTAACACGTAAAGGACCTTGTGCAATATAGGATTGAACTATGTCTGCTTCATGCCTGAAGCAGATGATATCAGCATTCTATAATGCTGATTCTTTAGAAGTTGGCCAACTGTCTTGAAGTCATTTCATTCCTTATTTTTCTGATTTATAGCTTATAGCATCGGAGTTGCAAGAAGCACGTTTGACATCGAAGGTTTTCATATATTCATTATATGCCTCTGGCCATTCCTCCATTGAGGAAGATAGTTTTTTATAAGCGCCACTATCTGAAATAACATAATCCATATCAGAAATTGCAAGTTGTTTTATAGATGATGCAATATTTACTGCCAGTACTGATAGACGTTCAGAAGAATAAGAACTTATCGACATTGCTTTAGTTATGGCTGATTTCGCTGGTTGGTAAAGTTGATTATGATTAGCTTTATATAAAAGAGATTTATCAGCATCAAATGCAGCTACCGCAGCCAAAAAATCAGAGGCTTTTTCACGAAATTTGTATTCATCTTCGTTAACAGCAGTAGTACAAATCGTTCTGGCATTGATGAGTGCTGGGACTCTTGTGCTTTCAACTAACTTTGAACCCGTGAGATATGAGCCGGCCATTCCCCCTAAAGCTGCGATTATTGCGACCAATAGCGCACTACCTATGTCTAAAGATGCTTTAACAACTTCAGCTTTGTTCTGCGCATTTCCAGAGTGTGCACTAATGTTACTATCATTGTGGCTACCAGACATATCAAGCTTCCTAAGTTATTAAGCTTTAATTCCTGCTATTATCTACATTCACACAAGTTAAGAATTCTTTTTTACCAGAATATCAGTAAGTTGGGTTTCATGAAAGATACTAGTGATCAACTCGAAAATTTTAACAAATTATATTGAGTTGGATCCGCTCTTCGCTCACAGCGGGCCTAACGGACTTGCTTTAGGTCTGCTCCGTGCAAGGAGCGGAAGTTTACCGTTTTAGAAATCATGCTAATTAGCATAAAATCTCTCAACTGATGGGGTCTGGAGTTGCAGAAAAAATGACTACAAGGCAGTATGCGCAAAAATCAATCTTCGATCTGGAGGAAATTTTCGAGCGGTCACGGAACAATGCTAGTGAACTTGAACGGCTGTTGAACGAACTGACCTTCCGCAATACTGCCAAGGCCCGAACGTTGAGGACTAAAATCGAGCAAGCCCGAACTGTACTTAGTGGTCACTGCGTGATCTCAATGTCGGATTCCAGTCCATCAGCGCGTCATCCGGGCTCGTCGTCCACACAATCCTCCCAAGTTCCGCCCCGTGATGTGCCTGCAGCGGTAGTGCAACAGCAACCCAAGGCTAATCCAGCTCCTGTCATGCAACAGCAATTCGGCGAAGACCAGATCGACCTAGGTCCACTCCCATCTTTCTCTCCGACAGGTAAGTCGAATGATGCGCGAGCAATACTGGCAGCATGGACAGCCCTCGAAGCACTGTCGCCTCAAGGTTATAAACGCCCAGAGGATATGGCAACCGGCGACCGCTCTAGGGTTGCCCTATTGGAGCGAGGTGTACCATGGGGACCAAATGCCCGCAGCAAGCCCAGCCATAAGCTTTATTTCGAGGTCGTCCTCGGCTCCATCGCTCTCGACAAGGCGACGGACGAGCTGGTCAAGGTTTTTGGCGAGGATGAGGAGCGTTCACGCCCGGACGGTAAGAAGGCGGCCATCGGCTCGCTCCTGATCGACAAAGAAGGTTATGTGCTTGAGGACAAAGGCGTTGCCGTGTCCAGTTTTGCCTGGGCACTCAAGCCGGCTCTCGACCTGAAGCTTGGGAGCTTAGGGAATTGGCCGAATGTTGAGCCGCGCATTATCGAGCATCTGGATCGAATGGTTCGCCGCCACAACGAGGATGGAGAACCCATACCGATCGATTTGGATGTCGTTCTTAACGCTTATAGATGGCTTGTGTCTCAGTTCGGTGTACCCGAACATTTGGTTGAGCCACCCACATTCGCGATTAAGGTGTTTCATCATTTCAAGGCCAAGGCGCCGCCTGAACCTTCGTTACTGAATTCCTTCTATCTTGAAGATCTCGGTGAAGCAACCAAATTGCTCGAGACGGGCAAAGCCGGAGCCGGTTTGCGCCGCTACATGGGAATTGGCAGGCCTGAACAGAAAATCGACGTGCTATCGCCCATTTCCGCAGTTGAGCCATTCGTCGCACCCTCGCTCATGCCGCAGGCTCGTTGGCCTTCGAAAGGCGGCCATCCACTGGTACTGCTTCAACAGGCTGCCGTGAATGCGGCGCGTGCTGAGCTGAATGATGCTCCAGGTATCATCGGCGTCAATGGGCCTCCGGGAACCGGAAAGACCACTCTTCTGCGAGATATTGTCGTCGGGTGCATTCTTGATCGGGCCACGGCGATGTGCGGCTTCAATAAACCGCAGGATGCCTTTTCCACAACAGGCGAGAAGCTGGCATTCGGCTCCAATGCATTCCTGCACTTCTACAAGTTACATGCATCCTTAAAGGGCCATGAGATCGTTGTAGCGTCCTCCAATAACAAAGCGGTCGAGAACGTTAGTAAAGAGCTTCCTCTCAAGGAAGCCAATGGTCGTCATGAACAAATCGCCTATTTTCGGTCCATCAGCGACCTGATTGCGAACCCCAAACGCGTCGGCTATTTCGAAGCCGAGGCCGAGGGGGACATCCCCTCCGACCCAGTCGAAACCTGGGGGCTGATCGCCGCTGCTCTCGGCAAGAGCAGCAACCGAGGCGCGTTCCAGCAAGGTTTCTGGTGGAATGAAGACGGTGGTTTCCTTACCTACCTGAAAGCAGCTCGCGGCATAAATGTCATGCGTGAGATCAAGGACGAACGAACAGGCGAAATCATCGATCGCGTAATGCCCAGCGTGGTTGTCAATGAGCGGCCCAGCACCAACGAAGCGGATGCTGCTGCGGCCTGGCTGAAAGCGCGAACCGCATTTCTTAAACTCAAGGCAACGGTAGACGCCGAAATCGCCAGCATCGAAGAGATGCGACGGGATATCCAGGCGCTCAAGGGAGCGATCACCGAACTTCAAAGGGCTGAAGAGCGTCGACCGAGTCTGGATGAAGCCGTAGAAGAGGCACACCAGATTGCTGAATCCTGCCAACGGGAGCATGAGAAGGCAAAATCGCAGATCGAGCAGGATAAGATCATGCTCGACAGCCATCTTGCTGGCCGTCCAGGTTTCTTCTCCCGTTTGTTCGCGACTGCGGCCTGGAAGTCGTGGAGATCGACACTGCAGATGCTCTCGGCGACCTTGCAGCAATCAGTCTTACGGGCGCTGGAGACAGACGGTGCCCTGGAGCTTGCAAGGGCTGAGTGGAGCAATACTGAGTCCCAGTTACAGCAACTCGACCAGGAAATTTCCAGCAAGTGTCAGGCTGTCTCGAAATTGAAAGCAACCGAGGCAGAGGCACGAAACCGCATGGGAGACAGGGTCGTTGATGAGAGATTCTTCGAGCGCGAGCACGAGGCTATCCACCTGACTGCGCCATGGCTTCCCGATGAGGTTCATCGCCTGCGGGAGGATCTATTCGCCGCTGCCCTGACTGTGCATAAAACGTTCATCGATGCTTCGGCCAGCCGCTTGCAACACAACCTTGGGCTATTGATGTCGGGCATGGTGGCTGGTGCCTTCCAGTCTTCCGCTCACCGTGAACTTCTCCCCGACCTTTGGTCAAGCCTTTTCATGGTGGTGCCGACCGTGTCCACGACATTCGCCTCTGTTCGGACGATGTTCGGGGATCTGCCACCAGAGAGCATTGGCTGGCTTCTGGTAGATGAAGCGGGCCAGGCCGTTCCTCAGGCAGCAGTTGGAGCTATCATGCGGGCAAAGCGCTCCATCGTGGTAGGTGACCCGTTGCAAATCCCACCTGTAGTTTCACTTCCTGAAAAGCTGAACGTCGAAATCTGCAAATTCTTCGACATTGATCAGAGCGAATGGTCTGCGCCCGCAGCATCTACGCAGACCCTTGCTGATCAGGCATCGCGCTTCAAATCCACCTTCGTCATGGATGTAGGTGATCGAGAAGTCGGGCTGCCACTCCTCGTTCACAGGCGTTGCCAGAACCCAATGTTCGATGTTTCTAACTCCATCGCCTATGCCGGGCAGATGGTCCATGCTGTCGGGCCTAAAAGACTAGGATCTATCGGCTCGGCTTTGGGGCGATCTCGCTGGTTCGACGTCAATGGCAATGCTGAGACGAAGTGGTGCCCCGAGGAGGGTGATGCGGTTGTACGAATGCTTAAAGAGCTGGCCGCATCGGGCATTACAAATCCGGACGTCTTTATCATCACACCATTCAAGATCGTAGAGCAGAACATGCGTCGGCGTCTCGACAGTGAGACCGATCTGCTGCAAGCGCTGGGAGTAAAGTGGAATGAGTGGAGCCGTGATCGTGTAGGCACGATCCACACGTTCCAGGGCCGAGAGGCGGACACGGTCATCCTGCTGCTGGGTGCTCCGAAAGCGAGTCAGCAAAGAGCCCGTCAGTGGGCGGCAAGCCCGCCAAACATTATCAATGTAGCCGTCTCACGCGCCAAGCAAAACCTGTATGTGGTCGGCTCGGCTGCTGCATGGGCAGGGGCGGGAACGAGCCTACAGGTCCTGCAGCGACAATTGGCGCAATCAGCCTGACAATCTCCGAGGCGGCACTCATTGTTAAGGGCACATCGCAACTAATCTTTTATTTAGCTCTGTAACGAGCCGACCGCTATGTGCCAGGAGCGGACATTTATGACCAGTTAATCATGCCAGCAAGATCTTAACGAAGGCATCCCAGCGGTCTTCGATGTTGTCTTTGTTGATAGGGAGCAGCGTTTTGCGCATCGTTACCCCATCAATGGCCGCGAGATCTGCGTCTTTTTTTACCAGGTCTGGCGCGAACCAGAGTTTAAGCGTGTGCGGATCGATGGCACATAGTCCCGCGTCAAAGAGCTTGTGGATATCAGCGCGCAGCAGCAGACCGTTTTTAAAGCTCGCGCCACCTTTGCGAGCGTGGGCTTTAAGGTGTGCGGCTTCGCAGCGTACCGCAATGGCATTCGTGTAGACGCAACGGCCACCGCAGTTAAGCATCACATCTTCACGGAATTTCCCCTGATCACGACGGCGACGGCCATAGAAGGGTACATCTTCTTTATGTTCGCGTTCTTCAGCCAGCGACCGTTCGGCTCGAGGTTCTTCAGCCTGGGGTTCTTCGGCCACCACGGGTTCAGGTTTGACCGCATTCGGTTCTTCCCAGGTTCCCAGGAACATGGCAACGCGCTGGGGCATTTTGACACGATTCAAAATCCCAAGGTGCGCTTTTTCCCAGGCTAGGAATTCTTCCAAACGACTTGCTGGACAACCATGTTTAAGCGCTGGATGGGGGGATTCCTTTTTGACTGGAGCGGGCGCGGGAGCAGATAACGTCGTGCTGCTACTGCCTGTGCTGTAGCTGCTGCGGCCACCCACATGGCGTTTAACCGAATTTCCTTCGACCAGGATTTGCTTGTCCTCGTCGATCTGACGCTGGAAGAATGCCTCAATTTGGGTGTAGTTCAGCTTGAAGTGGCGCATAACTGCGCCACGGAAAGCCAAACGAACTTCTTCGTTACGATTTGGCGGGCAAGCACGGTCAACGCGCTGGGAAGCATAGGTATCATTCCCCCAGGCTTGCGTACCGTAACGGCTAAATATGACCGTCCAGTTTTTCCCCGATTGGCTGCGATAAACCTTACCATCGCAGACGAACACGAACGGAGACGAAATAATAAACCCGTGAACTTCCATAGCCATTTTAATCCACCTCAACCAGCTTTTTTCCAGTCCACCCCTTCGAGATCGACCTTGCCAACTTATTTCTGTCAACAATTGCCGTAAGCATAAATGTAGTGACCTGCATTTGAAATCGGTTCGACCTGCATTTACGATTAGCTTGACCCGCTCCCCGTTCGTTAACACATAGCAACGTTAGTAATGCATCCTACGCGGTAATAACAATTGCGAGCTTCCGCTACTCGCTCATTGCTGACCTTCAGATCCAGCAGGTTGTTCGCTTGGTACCTGAGATAGACGCGCCAATAACCTGGCAATCGTTCAACCTCGCTATGGTAATCGTTCACAAGTATGTGCTCTGTACGTAACGGGACAAAGAGGGAGATAGATAGAGGACCCAGGGTCTACTCAGATTCATCACTACATTGAGAAATCAGACGAAAAAACCATTGGGGTCACAACGCTATTTAGCAGATCGTCGATAAGATTTTGATGCTTGCCAGGCATGTTTCATCTTCTCAATAAACTCCAACTTCTCTTCAGGTTGGACGTTCCACACATCTATAGCCGCAATAATCATGTCATAACGCATAGACGTATTATAAGGGCGAAGATAGCCCGCTATTCGTCCTTTTCCTTTGAGATAGTCCCAGAGATATACTAACTGAGTTTCATCATCTCGTGACATCCAGTCAAAATCTGTCAGAAAAAAATCATATTGCTCAAGCCAACGCTCATGCAGTTTTCTGAAATAAGAGATCTTATCTCCAAGTGAGCATGTAGCTTCATCAATGTACCTCATCACACCATTGATGAGTTCACGCTCAGTTACCGGAGTGGGGTTGTACAGATCGGTACTTGCTCCCGCGTTCAGATAAAATCGGGAGAAAACACGTTTCGGTTTTTTCGAAGCAGTAGCCTGTGGATTTGTTATCAGGTCCCAATCAATATCGTCCAGGTCGAAATTAAATTTAGAGAAATCAAGCTCTGTGAGGATATTATCGTTCATTAAAAGAGAATTAAAACCACCTGAACAACCGACGTCATTCCCCAATCCACCAAGTGTCAACCCTGCAGATTTTACTGGGTATTCGAAAATATAATGGTGAGCAAACCACGATGCTCTTGGTGAACCTTTGAAACAATCAAAATAATCTTTATCAATCAGTTGCAGGTCGGCCCATTCTTTAAGTGTTTTCCGCGCAGCTTTGATTCTGTCCTGATCGCCAAGAAAATGTCGTTCAAGTATCTGAGAGATCAAACGTCGAAAATCATCCGGCGTATCATAAGTACTGCACAGTAACGAGTGATCTGTATTGAAAAAACTATCCAGCGCTTTTAGGTACATTATCTCGCTGCGGATCATATCGTAATGCAACATCGTCTCTTCCCTCTGCTTCTGACTCCCAAAAACAGATTAGCATGAGTACCTTTTTGTGTGGTGGAGTCTAGTCACAGACCTGAAGAATGACTGATTTTTAACTGATATCCTGCTGATTTTATTGTGATAATACTCTGACTTATTACTGCGTTATTCCTGTGGTTTTTACTCTACGAATCTCCTCTTTTCACCTCATTAGAATCGTTCAACAGCAGATATGAACATTTGGGTTTTTAGTATAATTAAGGGGCACTTCCTGTTTCTATACCACCCTGTTCACAACGCCTTCCCCCAATCATTAACCCTGCCTGTCATCCCCTGGATACACAGTTCCCTGTATCTGCCATATCTCCGCTTCTCTTAAAAATTACATCTCATCCCAATCCTTTGTACTCCACCTGACAAAGGATAAATCAATGCACACACCTTACCCTTTCAATTCCAGATACACGATGAACTGGTTTCTACTGTCTCTACTCAATGACCACCTGAATCAGCTACTGAACCGATACTCCCGAATACAGGCACTCAGACTCGACCTGTTCTATCAGAAAGGTACAGAGCGTTATAAACGTCATTCATGGTATGAAACCGAGCGAGAGGTACGCATGCTGGTTGAACGCACCATGCAGCACACAAATCTGGCTGGGTATTTCTGGGTACTAGAGAATTCTGTAGACCACGGCTGCCATGCCCATATCGTGTTCTATCTCGACAGGCACCTTAACCAAGCTACCTACCCAATAGCTGAGAGAGTAGGAACAATATGGCGGGAAATAACGCGACGAGAAGGCTATTACAACCGCTGCGAATACAAACCCTCTTATGAAGTCAGTATTGATAGACCGGTGAACTACGATGATACCGAAGCCATTGATAACCTGCGCTACATTATCAGCTATCTCGCCAAAGAAGAGCAAAAGCACGGTCACTATCACTACGGAGCCAGTGAGGTACCGCCCCCCAGTGGACTGGGGCGTCCTCGCACGTTGTAACTTACGTTCTGCACTTTTTTACGTATCAATCCATTGATGTGGAAGGGCTGGTAGTAACGAGCAATCAACCACCAGCTCAGAATAATCCCACAATGGAAGACAGCATTATGACAGAACAAATTTCTTTGCTTGATGACCAACTGGTGGATATGCGGTTCCTCACGAAGCTAACGGGACTTACGGATAAATGGTTCTATAAGCTGATTAAAGATGGTGACTTCCCCAAACCAGTCAAACTGGGGCGCAGTTCTCGCTGGTTAAAGAGCGAAGTAGAAAACTGGCTTCAGGAACGCATTAACCAGTCCCATAAATAACACCACTCTGACCTAACCCCCGGCAAGAAAATAACTATCCGACTCGTTCGGAGGTTTTCTGCTGTCTGTCATTAAAGCCAGAAGGAATATGAACAATGAAAGATTACAAACCACGTTACGAAGAACTTTATAAATATTATCAGGTCTGGTTGACTGATTTTACGAAACTGACGGTCAGATCGGGTATGTGTCACCAGAATATCTACCACCATCATACCCTGACGATTGGCAGCCTTAAGTTTCCGGGAGAGGAAGAGGTTATTGCTATTGTCCCCCAGTGCCTGCACCGGATTATTTATGGCAGAGCAGCAGCCCCACTGACTGTTAATGATGACCTGAGTGTCAGTTTATTTACCCAGGAGCATCTGCTGGCTCACCATCCAATGCTGGAGGGGGTTTTGCTGTCTGAGTGCGTGCGTTTAAAACAACGCCCTCTGGCAAATAAGCTCATCAGTCTGTTCCGCCAGTTCGGCGGTAGCGAGCTGCGTCTGAAGCTGGTCTGGCTGTGCTGGTACGATTTGATGCTGGGTAATTGCCTTGATGACTGGACCGACAACCTCAGGTTCAAAAAAGACAAGGAGATGGATATCTGGATCAATGACCGGCAGGCTGAAAACCCTGCGCTGACCAGTCTGATGGACGAGTATGTCTGCTTTGCATGGCGGACGACAGCGGAGCCACTGAATCAGGCTTCATCCATAGTCATGCAAGGGATTTGAGGGTTATTGGGGAGTGAAAATTAATTTAGGTTAATTAATATAATTAATAGGCAATCCCTTTTTACAACCATCCTCTTGATCCATGCGGTTACCCCAGCCATGGCTCTTCCTTAAGGCCAGGTGCATTCCATTGACTGGCCCTCGCCAGCACTAAAGAAATTCATCCTATGCAAAACAAACAACGATGGGAGCCAGACTGGTTTCGACAGTCACTTCTGAACAACCATATCGACAAACTGATAGAGCGCTATTCCTGCCTGCTGGCACTCCGAACAGATCTGTTTTACCAGGATCATACCGCTAAGTTTTTCCTGCGGGATCATCGGCAACTCGAATGAGATATCCGAAAGCTGATGAACCGTATGATGCAACTCGAAGCGGTGGTCGGTTTCTTCTGGGTTATCGAATGGACAGAAGACCACCACTACCATGCTCATGTCGTGTTCTGGCTGGATGGTAGTAAAACTCAGAATACCTATCCCTGGGCACAGCAAGCCGGTTTGTACTGGTGTATATGACCAAAACCCAGCAGAAATATGGGCTGTTACTGTTCGGTTGCAATGAGGTCCCCGAACGACCTTCAAGCAGACGGCCACGTAAGAATGTCTTCTAAGTAAGGCAATTTTTTACGCCAGCATCTCATCGTGTGAGAACCACACTACTCCCACCCTCATAACACCTTTAAACCATCCAACCGCACGGTGTCTGTCAGTCCTGCTGGGACGGTTAGACCTGCGAATTGTCTGGTAGGAACCAATACTATTTTTGCCAACTCCTTGATTGCTTTCGACGATAACGCTCTGGCCCCCTCAGGCTCAGGATAATTGCCGACAAAGAAAACTGAGATTTATGCTGGCAGAACTAGTGTCTGCACCACTGTTTTTTCTGGCACTGCGTTTTATGTAAAAATGATTGCGATGGAAAAAAATACTGCCTGACCTGTGGTGTTGTGACCCCAGTTTCTATTTAAAATAGTTTCCTGCAAAAAACTGCTCGTAACCACCTGATATATTATTACCGCATAAATGATAAACACTACTGATCAAACTTGGCTGGGTAAGGATCTTCTTTATCTTTATCCTTAGAAGGATGCCGTAGCCATTTTTGCCAACCTTGAGGATCCTCCTGAATATCAATTTCGCTGTCAAAATCCTCCAGCTCGCAACTATCTAACTTCTCTTCAACACTGTGTTTATGGCGTATAAATGATGCCAACTGATCCTGGTCGAAGGTACCTGCAAGGTAGGGATAATTGATAATCATCTCAGCCGCCCCCTGGACTTGAAGCATTGTATTGATTCGACCAAAGAGGCGATCAACCCGTCCATTCCTCTGCTCGTTATCACCAGGAGTCCAGGCGATGCCATAATGATGAACTTGATTGCATTGAAGATGAAGATTCACGCCTTCCTGCAACACAGAGGTTGCTACCAGCACATTAGGGAAGAAAGGTGAATTAAATCCACGAATTAAACGTTCGCGATTTTTTGACTGCCCGCTGGCATACCAACTTGGACTACTCAAGCTAGTGAACTCGCGCCAAGTATATTGAGTATTATCTAGTTTCTGGCCAACAATTTTCACACATAGCGTTTCGAAAGTTTCAATGGCAGCCACAAAATAACGTAGCATCAGTGATCCATTCAATTTTGGGGTGACCCATTCTACAAAATGCTGATATCGCTGCTGGACCTCACCTGTTTGAGGTCGACGGTTGAACTCTGTAAACCAGCAATAGAGCTCAATGATCACAGGGCTGGCAAACAGGTAACCCGTGCGAAGATAGTTGGCAAAGTTCTCAATAATTGCCATACCGTTAGGCTGGTCACGCCACTTAATCAATTGCTCTTTTGCTGGCTGCGGCAGCTCATGAAACATCAATCCCCAGGCAGTGGGCAAAGCAGTGATATATTTGATTTTCTGAGCTGTTGTCGACTGCTGCAGCCGGGCATCTCTCGCGGCATCACCATAGCTGTCACGTTGACGTTCACCAGACTCTTTGCGGTAATGATAATGATAGGTCCCGGTCGTACCATCCAATGCAGGCTCAAGAAATAATGAAAAGAGGCTTTCAGGGCGACGGAAACGCAAACTAACGTTGGCGCAGTCGGTACTGCGCAGGCCCGTTTTCTTCATAACAAATAGCTCGGCAATTTTACTTGAAAGCTTTAGCTCGTTATCCGTTTCAGGCTCATCTGTCTCCCCGTCCTCCAGCATATGCTCATCAAAATCGGACTTTTCATTGGATTTTTCCGATAAAAGCTTAACAAAAATATCTCGGGACCAACCCGACTCTCGCCATTCTGCCAGCGCCTTTGCAGGTAGCTGCCAGACGTTCATCAATCGCTCAGCCATTATTTCATCATAACGTGCGTTGATGCGCTGAGTAATTTCGCGTACAGATGGTATTCGACGAACAAAAACCAAATGCTTACTACAATGTAGCGGCTGAGACTGCTTGAACGGATCACTGGTAAAGCAGGCCTCTACCAGAGTGTCGTATTTGGGATGATCTGGAAAGCGGTTATAGATATCGTGAAACTGCCGGGTCAAGCTATTGAGCAGAGCAGAATCCGGCGCGTGGTTGAAGTCATTATGGATTTGCCCCTCTTCATCACTACTATTATCCCGCTCACTTGCGGTACTGCCCGTTGATTCAAACCCTTCAAGATAGCCATATAGCATGCGCCTGCCGCCACCTGCCTTTTTCTCTTTGTCCAGTTGAACCACGAGTTGTTTCTGATATAGAGCAAAAAACAACTCAGCATCCATCTTATTAGTAAAACTGGAAATGCTAGCGCGCTCATGACGATATTCATATTTGCTGTGGCTGCTCTCTCTGCCCTGCATTTTGCGCAGTCGGCGGATGGCAAAATCATTCATCAGCGCACGGACATCATCCTCTGCATAACGTTTTGGCATGTCACTGAAGTAGCTAAATATGTCATAAACATTTCGCGATGCTGAGTGATTTGGAGTTGCCGTCAACAACAGTACATTGCTCCCCAGCCGGTCCTGCGCATCACCAAAGAAGGCCTGAGCGGCGGCGGCACGCTGTGATCCGCTTCGGTTACGAAAGTAATGAGCCTCATCGATTATAATTAAGTCAAACCCTCCTTTTCCAAGAGCTTGCTTAATCTGCTGACGATATAACACGCCATAAGACGCGGCAGCATTTAAAGCATCTTTTTTTTCATCTGGAGGGACCAGACCGCTTAGTGAATGGATAGTAGTAAGGTAAAAATGGTGAGATTTTTTTTCCACAGCGGCCGCCAGCTCCGCCAGTCTGCCATAAATTTGTGGGGCATATTTTGTCTTATCCTCTAAAGTGGTAAAGGCATTATGTTCAGCCCGATAGTGTATCTCTGTGAAAATGCTAAATTCTCTCTCCCAGTTATCACAGAGCGTCCTGTTAGGTGCCATAACCAGAATGCGTGCATCAGGTTTTGCCTGCCATAACAACAACATTACTCCCATCGCCTGATAAGTTTTCCCCATGCCGACTTCATCAGCAAGGAGTGCCAGTCGTTGTTTATTCAGCAAATTCCACAACCCAGCCACCCCCTCTGCCTGCTTCGCCGCCATGCTGGAAGCACCGGATTGATACTGCCAGTGCGTATCAGTTGCATCGAAATTCATCACGGCTGAAACCTCAACCGGGGTAATGATCTGTTTTAACTTATTCGCCATAACTACAGTCTTCCATGATAGCAGCGAGATAACGTAGGCTAGTGGCATCGCTAGTTAGGGGGGGAATTGCAACCTGTAGAGACTCCCACAAGTGCACAGCCACAGATATGGCTTCAGCCCCTTGTTTGTGACGTATGCTTTTAACACGCTTTCTTGCCAGAGCGGCCAGAGTGTTAACTTCTTGGGCCAGAAACCAGTTAAATACTAGCTGAGTCGGTTGATTTATACGCTCCCTGGCTATTTCAGCCAATTCCTGTAAGCAACCTGGTTCACTGAACAAACGACGATACAGCTGAGTGCCATCGTCCGCGTCTGCTAGCCAGTTGCGCCGTTGTTGGATAGCCTGAAAGAGGCGGAAATAGCTAGTGGCATCTAAATTCATGGCTTGCGCCATCCCCTCACTTTGCTCTTCATCCTGCGCGCCAGCACAGCGCAGCATAAGGCGATCACTCAATGCGGGATCCACTGAATTCAGATAGCTGTTAAGTAAGTCATCTAGCGACTTAAAGCTCAACGCACGCCGGTGTTCAATACCGCTTTCAACGATCATGCCCTGCCAGTCGGTTATTCCAGTTCTACGAAGGGTATAAAAAGGGTTATCCAATACGGCATTGCTTTTTAATACCGTCAATTGCCGGGGCGATTTCAGACCTATACCGGTAGCTTTCCATACCAATTCATTTGCCCCGTTGATACCGGGCAATATCAGTTGATAACCTGACGCAGGCTTACCACCGAACCATTGCCCGGAAATCTGATACTCACATCGAGTCCAGTCAAAAATAACGCTCAGATCGAAAGGTTGAAGTTCATCAGGCTCCAGCGCCTCTTCCTCCAACAATGCTTCACTGGCGAAATTCTCTTCATTAACATCATCCCATTCTTTGCCGCAAATCGTGATGTTACGAGAGACCGGATGCACAATTCCCGCTTCTACATTCCAGTTTGCCTCAGGTAAGCTGCTGCAACCCGGGTTGGTGAAATTCCAGGACCCCACGGCAAGTTGCGTACCGGTATTGCTTTTCGCCAGCCAGAGCTTGGCATGGGTCATCAATGCCCTATCGTCCTTGGGCACTGGAGAGCGATACACGGTAAGCTTTTTATTTGTAATCATTGCCTGAATACTGTCACTCCATCGAGTGCGGATATAACGTCCCTCAACCAAATCCGGAACCAGTTCTACGAGCACTTCATGCCCAATATTGTCGATAAACCCTGCTAAATCCTCAGCAAGATAAGGCGACCAAACACTGAGTGTATGAATCTCACCGCCGTTTTTTAATGCATCTAGCAGTGTGCAACCAGCCAGACTGTGAATAAATGACCAATCAGGATCATCACCGAGAAACTTGCGACGGGTTGGGAAAAATTCTTCATCATTCAGACTGTTATCAATTGTGGTAAAAAATCGTTTTACCTGCTGGTATTGGGCATTACTTGCAACACAACGAAAATCCACAGTTTCTTGATTTCGCCCCCACCCACTAAGCGTAAGGTTGGCACTGCCCGCACCCACAATAATCTTTCTGTAGTGATCTTCGAGATAAAATACTTTTGGGTGAAACAGCCCGCGCTCTTTATCCAGATAAGACTCTTCGCTTTGAGCCAGCTTACGCACCGACACCGGATATACCGCAATGGAGGTACGTTTCGGCTTTTCTTTCGCAATCATGCGCGGATCGCAGTAGATGCGGAAATCAATACCACTCTCATTCAGCGCACGCTGCAGACCTTCGTAATCCATACGACTAACGGGCGGGTCCATACCCAACACAGCAGGAAGTACCCACGTTTCAACAAAAGAGATATCCAGATTAAAGGTGGTGAGCCAGACACGTTTCAACATACCCATATCAGCAATTTGCTTTTTGAAGACATCTAACAGCTTCATGCAGAATGCCCCCATAAACCGTTCAGCAAATGTCTGAACTGTGGTAGATAATAACGGTTTACCCAGTCGCTATTCTGACGATCTTCGCGTAGCGAACATGGTGGTACCTGCAGCAAAATATCATCACCTTCAAGCAGGAGCCACGGGAACTGCCCCCTTGACTCCATTATCTTGTGATGATAATCCAGCAAGCCTCGAACCTGATCTTCCAGCGACGGCATACAGGCCAGTGCTAATAGTTGCTGAAAACGTCTGGCGGGCGTACCGGAAAGCGAGGAAAGGAGCACATCATTTTCCAGAAGCTGAGCCGCCTTTTGTGGCAGATCAAGTTCCGTAAGACCGCGCGACTGCCAGAATTGACGAAATTCTGCCAAAGTCTGACTACTCTGTCGGCGTAAGCCTGAAAACATCAGGTCGATCAGGGATAAAAATGGCTCCGCCTGACTGATATGTTGTAACGCCCTGAGGTCACTTTCATTCATTTCAGGCATACTTTTCGCCTGATGCATGGCACGTTTGAAAACTTCAGCATCTGTAAGCTCTAACTCGTCCAAACGTTCCTGCTTGAGTACCCGATAAATAGCACCCGCTGCATATTTATCTAACCCCGTTCTTTGTAGCCAGAATATTCGCGAATAATCCCCGACCATTTTCGGGTCGCGGAATGCCTTTACATACGCCTTTTTTAGGCCGACAGGAATATCTTCGAAAAATGGGTTGAGGTCGCGCTTATGTGAGGCCTGCATTTTCAATTGCATGTAAGTCAATGCCGCTGCATGTAATTTTTTCAGCTCTGGTACATTCCGAATAAATGCCTCTGCTGCCTGCCACACTGGCTTGCTTTCCGGCAGATCATAGCGATAATCAGTAGAGAAAAAATGCATTTTCATCATTGGCGATTTATAGCGCCCATTGGTACCAAGAGCGATCTGATTAGTCAGTAACTCACTACTTTTCTCATGACCAAAAAATATCTGAGGATTTTTATTTGCAGCGTTCCATTTAGATCTGGCTTTATTAATACCCTGCACACCAGTGAGAGTGACACCTCTTTTTTCAGCCGCCAGCATGGAGTAGATATAAATATTTTCCAAATGGATCAGACAGGCAACTCTAAACTCATGTAATTGCTTTTTGGGATACAGACCTTTCATCACGCCTGAAGTTTGCAGCTTTTCATCGACCAGTATCTGGCGCAATACGCTGTGATGCAGCAGATTCAGCGTATATTGCCGTACATCATTTGCGATAGAAGTAATACGGCTATGAAAGATGTCCTGCCCCCAGGACGACCAGATGACTAATTGCCCAAGCGGATCCACATTCAACTCACCCGTTAGCGAGTCATCGTATTCAGTCAGAAATTTCTCGATGTACATTTCGTTGCGTCAGTCGCTTATGCCCACAGGGCTAACAACACGCAATCAGTGCACTGCGAAAGCCCTTCCATGTTCCACTTTCTTTCCTGGCACTTACCAAATCAGCAAATCAGTGGCCGATATTGATGAGTGCTAAAATGCAGATAACCAGAAGCTGTAGCTTCTGGTTATCTGGCTGGATTACTCGCTTTCAGGCTCCAGTAAAAAACTAGGTTTACCGTAAGACGAAACAAACAATCCTTTTACCGCGCGCGTTGCAGCCACATGGAGCAACGCTCGTTCATTAAATAATGCATCGCGCTGTTCTACAGGGTCATCAGATGCAATTGCTTTGACTTCCGGCACAACACCATCGTTGATGCCCGCAAGAAACACATACTGGAACTCCAACCCCT
Organism: Enterobacter cloacae complex sp. P27C; assembly: GCF_014895705.1. NCBI lineage: Bacteria > Pseudomonadati > Pseudomonadota > Gammaproteobacteria > Enterobacterales > Enterobacteriaceae > Enterobacter > Enterobacter cloacae complex sp. P27C. The sequence continues at coordinate 179,771 of NZ_JADBQB010000004.1, read as the reverse complement.
TAATGCGGTGCATCGTTGCCATACGCACACCAGGGCGTTGATCACTATCACCACTATCCTGACCTAAATTATAGGTCTCGATTCCAGCATCATTCAGAGCAGAAGCATAACGCTCGTAAGCATGCTTCGTACGAGCGGTAATGCAGATATCCTGGGAACGGACATCATTGGCTAACAACGCCTGAATTTGCTTGATAATCGTCGCAGCCTCTTCTTTAAAATCTGAAGCATGAGTGATCATGGGTTTTTCACCATGAAGCAATGATAAATAATCGTTGCTGGCATCAGTTTCACCATCCAGGTTGTCAACCTTAACGCCGGTTAACAACCCGACAGCAAACTGTCGCGTCTCTTCTGTAGTCCGGTAGTTAATTTTCAGTTTTTTACTACGGCGCCCACGAACGTTAATCCCACACTGACCTAGAACGACTTTATTGCGGTAAATACGCTGATGTCCATCACCCACGATAAAGAGATCGTTAGGAGACTCTGGAACCAGGCTACGAATAAGGGTAAAGGCCGGTGCGCCTATATCCTGAGCTTCATCGACTACGATACTGCTATAAGGCAATTGCACCTGTTTTTCTTTAAACAGAATGATAGCCTCATGCATGGCATCTCCCATCTCTCGCAGTTTGGCTCGCGCCATTTGTGCCCGGAACTCTTCGAACACAGGCCAGATTTTCGCACGCTGAATACGGGATAACGCCGTGCCACGACCAATACGACTCACCTTCAGATATTCTTCACGGCTGTAAACCGCATTCGGCTGAACAACACGTTGCCACTCTTCAGAATAAAAGTTATCCGGTAATCCCAATTCAGCAGGAACTTGCTGCAAGGCATAGTTCCAGCATTTACGTCGCCCTTCATCGCTATCATAGACCACGCGGAAATCATATCCATGGCGTTTAAGCTGCTCGCTCATCCAGGCATCAATGTTAACAACTTCAATACGCGCCATCTCCTCACGGCTACACAAACGCTGGAGGTTGGCGCGAATATCCGCCGCCAGGTTACGGGTGAAGGTTGTGAACAGAACTTTTTTACCGGGTTTATCGGCCAGGCGTTGGGATAACCAACGTGCACGATGCATCGCAACAACTGTTTTACCCGTGCCTGCACCACCTAACACTCGCACCGGACCATTTGCCGGAGACTCCACCAGTTTTCGCTGGCTCGGGTGCAGGAATACACGCCATTTTTCCAGTGGCGCATTGAGCATTTGCAGTAGCTCCTGTTCATTTTCAACGACATGGAAACGACGTTTACTTCTCTCAATTGCCTCAATAAAGTCGTTGGTATCAACAGGCTCATCACGGTGATCGTTAAACTCCTCCAGCACTTCCTGGTAATCCAGACCTTCTGCCAGCCAGTGTAGGGGCTCCCAGGCTTCTGCTGGCATCACGCTTTCCAGCTGATTCAGCCCTGTGGTATCCACAAGAGCCATCACCTGCTCAATAAACACAGGAGGAACACCCAGCGCGAGGATCTGCTCTGCCGTATACGCAGCAAAGAGTTTGGGTTTATCGACAACAGTCGGCTCGGGGGTAGGTTTGATATAGCTGGTATCAATCACCTGAATCGCACCGGTTACCGGGTGAATCGCACATTCGTGTCGCCGCGCCCAGTCGTAGGCTTCGTCGTGCTTATCCACCCACATCAGCATATACAGAGCACCCTGCTCAGGTTTCAGGACGATCCCCCGGTAGGTTTGGTCTATACGCACGGAATGCACATTATTGCTGCGTGCATCGTGGATCTTTTCGTAGTTCAGCCCATTACTCGTCGGATCCTGGCGGAACTTAGAGATGAATTCCTGGACCTTTTTTTGCTGCGCTTTAGGAATCCGCGCAAAAGCCCCCAGAAAACCATCAGAAAGTGCCACCTTTGGCGTTGGAATCGTCATTTGTCACCTCCGGACAGATGCTGCAATGTATTTTCGTCAATTGGCCCGAATGCAACGTGCCAACCCTTACTTGCGAATAAAGCAGTAAACTCCTGATTATCAATAATCAAGGCTTGCTTTTGTAATGGCCAGGCGAGATCGGCTTCTGCAATAATTTCGCCATCGTCATCCTGCAATTCATATCCAACCGTCGGTGCCGGTAGTGATAACGACTGAAGCAAAGCGATTTCTTCTGCGCCCAATAAGCCAAACTCAAGTATTTCTGCCCAGCTCTCGTCAGGCTGAATATCCACTACAACCGAAGTCTGCATTTTTACCGTTTCAGCCTCCAGCGGTAAATGAACCGCTTTACGGCTGGTAAATGTCATATCTGGCAGGAACTGCAGTAAATTCACCATCCACCAGAAACCGTTAAATCCGGCTTCATAGCCATCATCCTGGGAATAACGATCGTCAAAGCAAATATGCAGCCTCAACCAATTTCGCATTTGTTCAATGCTTGTCGTTGATTTAATGGCTTGTTGCGGTACAACAGCTGCCAGCTCAATGAACTGTTGTGATGAACTACAGCTATCCAGTAAACCACCAAATACAAAAGGTTCATCAGGCAAAAGTGCATTCAACCGATAAGCGGGAGCGTTCTCCTGCATTTCATAGGCGTACTTTTGTTTGGCTCCAGTATCCTGCGACTTTTTAGGATCCAGCCACACCCAGGCAAAGGCAGCGGCCATTTTCTGCCATAGCATAGTTTTATTACCGGGATCAGAGAGATAATCGAGTAGCAGTGCAAAACTGTTTCTCTCCCGGAATGAACCTTCAAGCGTAGCAAAGTTTGTATCATGGAACAGGTTATAAAACTTAGGCTGTTTCATATCCGGATTATGGCCAAGCCCCATAACATTCTGTACATGTTTAATGCCTTGTTCTTGAAGGTCAGCCCAGGTCAGTGTCCATACCCAAAAATTACCGCTGTCTTTAATCGCCTGCCGTTTTTGGACATCATCCGACACGCTATCTTTATGAAAAGCAAAACCATCCAGGAAAATTGCTACCGGTTTTATCTTTTCTGACTGCATCAGAGGGTAGAGCACATAATCTGGTCGGCTAAGGATGCCAACCCCTTCTTTAACCCCTAAATCAATCTGTGCTTTGAGATGCCAGCTCATCGCCGGTTCTGTACGGGTATTAATAATCCAGCCTGCATTCTGATGGGCATAACTCCGGCTCACGAGAAGATTTTTGTTATCCTGCAGGCAGTGAATGAACCGTTTTTCCAGTTCACTCCCCATCATGGCATCAAGCGAAATGTTTTTGATGGAATCAATAACGCGTATAGAAGCACTGGCCTTCAGGATTTTCGCCAGTAAGAGACGCGCCTGATCTCTTGATACATACTTCATACGCCCGCGGTCACGGTAAGCGTAAACACAGCGATAGCAGCCGTCTTTATGCGTATCATGGTTGCAGCTGCATTCCACTAGCGCCTTGTAGGCCAGCTCAAGTAATTTCAGAAGGTTGTCAGGTGTACGCATCAATTCTTTGAGTGAGCCAGTCCCCCCTGGTACGGTGTCGTAAATCACCAGATACTGACGCCAGGATTCGCCCTCATTTTCCGGCTCGCGATACACCACGCCTTTCAGATGATCCACGTTACCTTTGAAGTAATGTTTAAGCCCAAGCTGAATGGCTGCACCCAGGGAGGCTTCCACCACGCGATCGTTGCTGTAGCTGGTCACTGGCAGCAGGATACGCAATGCCTCAGATTCCAGTTGGCGATAAAGGTAGAGATAATCTTCAAACTTCGCTTTTTCGGGTTCAGCGCGATATTTACAGCTCAGGTCATGACGAGGTTCATGATCGCGAGGGCGCTGCACCATGCCGCAGCCGAGGCAAACTTTAAACCCGGTGCGTTTCTTTGCCTCTCCTGCGATCATCAGTTCATTGGCATCATCCGCCATTTTGCCAAAGTTGATATCTCGCAGAGTCACTTTGCTCAAAAACTCAAAGCCAAACGGGATTTCTCCTTCATCAATGGCATAAGCGGCCGATACATCCTCTTTTTCGAAGCTGACCAGCAGCTGTCGCTGGAAGAATGCCGGTTCTCGGCTATCGCTCTCATCACTGATCTGGCTGTCCCGGGCGCTTGAGCGGGCATAAACCTGGCGAAGCTTCAGTAACGTCGTTTTTTGTCCGGCATCAGCCCAACCTGGTGTGCCGCATTTAGGGCAGTATTTATGCTGATCGCCGGTCTGATCGATATTCTCGCTGTAGTTACAGTGGCTGCAAATACGCCAGTTTTCAGGCTCAGACAATTTAAGATCAATCTGTTCGATTTCAACTTTATGCCCGCCCGCATAGAAGTTATTCAACGGGGCCAGTTCAGCCAGCGCCGTTGATGCCGGACGTTCGTATTCGTAGGTCGTGTTCTGATACTCACGCGTCTCCCCACCGTCTTTACGCCGCCACAGCACAGAACGCAGCGTAATACCGGCCTCCGGGAAGGCATAGTTGGGAAGTAATCCTTCATCGGTGAGGAAATTAAGCGTTTGCTTGTTATTGATCTGGTTCACCAGGGCCATCAGCGTCTGACGTTCCGAAGTCAACTCGCGCATATCGCTGTCAAAGTTTTGATCGTGCGGATCGCTCTCCAGCTTGTCGATACTGCGCTTGAGTTTATCAATCCGGGAACGCAACGATTTGCGATCTTCCACCAGCAGTTTTAATGCTTGTTCGATACGTTGAACCAGAGAACGCTGCCCTGATGCCCCTTGCAAATATGACAGTAACTGTAGACGAGTGTCTTCCGTAAGATCCAGGAAGATGGACGAAAACTGCTGAGCAATATCCGCATGATGTTGTTCAACATAACGCAGGAAGTTATAAGGGAACCCAGACTTGTGTCCAAACTCCAGCTCGTCCAGCATCTGCTTCACGTTTTTGCTGATAGCAGATGCCGGGACGCCGGTTTTCACCCAGTTGTCCATGCAGAATGCGGCCAGCTGACGCTCCAGGATAGCCGTTGCGTTCAGGAACACACCAGGGGCCTGTACCTGCCCTTGCATCATCTCCAGAGGCTCTTCAAAGAAGAACTGATCGTGCGGGTTCCCCTCAGCCACCGTGATGTTAAGTGCATTGCCGTCTTTACGCCCGGCACGACCAATACGCTGTAAGTAATTAGCCTGCGCGGGTGGAACAGAACAGAGTAATACCGTAGAAAGGTCACCCACATCGATACCCATCTCCAGCGTCGGTGTTGCCGAAAGCAGGTTTATATTCCATGGCTGATTACCGCGGTAGAACGATTGTTCCGTAGCCTCACGATCTTCACGGCTCAGTAATCCGGTATGCTCTGCCCCCTGAACACGAGCGATGTCCATATTATCCCAGTGCCAGGTCACTGTATTTTCAGTTTCCTGATAGCGGCCTTCACAGCGCAGAGAAAGACATGGCGCGTTTCGCCAGTGCCACCCCTGATCGGCCGGTGCCCGAACAACCTCACGACAGCAAGAGCAGTTTAGCTGAACAACATCTCGGCTCACTACCAGCGCTGAAGGTACTAGCCCCCAAGCTTCTTTGCCTTTTGTGTCAAAGTCTTTTACCAACCCGGCCATTTTTAGTGTCGCAAACAGACGTCGTAAAACCGTCTCTGCCAGGCTGCTGATAAACAGATTATTGCCGTTGCTGAGCGTTCGGTTGATCCAATGCTGATACCAGCTGGGGTTGGATTTCGCACCAATCAGTCGATGGAAGCCATTTATTTTTTCAAACGAGGCATAGGCCGGTTTACGCGTTTTCGGGCCAATAGACGGCATATAGCGTGAAGTTCGCTCCTTCTGCGTCATCATAAAGGTCTTACCCTCACGCCGATAACTTTCGAACGCCGGATGCAGAACAGCTCCCGCCTGCCGCTGATGCCAAAGAACGCCAATCACCAGGTGTGCCACCTGCTCAACGCTGACCCCAGCCATTTCATCACCCAGCTCTTCGACAAGCTGTTGGTGAAGCACCGTTATCGCTGAATTGAAACGCGCAATATCAATTCCTGCAGCTGCGTAACCTGTGGCCTCAAGCGTACGTCCAATTCGTGCGCGTAGGGTAAATTCGCTGTATACCTCCCAGTCGAGACGAAGAGAAACCAGCTCCGGTAAATCGGAACTCTCTGCCAGCAGGCCTTCGTTCTTCAGCGTCTGGTAATCGTTCATCCACTGCATGTTGGGCGCGATGAAGCTCGCGGCAAAATGAGCATCATCCGGTGAACGCTCACGCGTCTGCCGGCAGACGCGTGCCGCAAAGGTATCCAACGGTAACGTTTCTTTTTCACCCAACACGCTGGCGATTTGTCCGCGTACCATCAACGGCCAGGTTCGGGCGGTAAAGAAACTGGCGCGGTGTGCGGCATCCTGTACCGAGTCAGAAAACGTAATCAGCTTTTTATGTTCGTTGAACTGGCTGCCATAAAGCTGATGGATCATCACCGCCGACAAGCTGGCTGCCTGCGACCCAAGAATCGAAATACCCTGTTTGCTGTTGCAGTACGGACATTCGTTAGCAAATTCCAGCTCATCCTTACGCTCTTTGAGCATATCCGGGATAAGTACTTGTAGCAGATCAGTATGGCCACAATGCCCGCACTGTACGTTAGTCTGCTTGTTGAGCTTTAAACAGGAAGGGCACAGTTTCTGGTGAACACCGCTGACCGGTTTATCGTTGTTATCCGGGAAGGCAAGCACAATAGAACGGCCTTTTTCGAAGAACTGACGATAAATACCGTCCAGGTCGGTTTCGAGTTGAACACTCTGACCATGGCGCAGGCTCGCCCAACCGGTAGCATGGCAGTCACGACAGTGAATAACGGGAAGGTAATGTTCGCGGTCTTCCACCGCGACATCATCAGCAAAAACAAGCTCAGGTATTTTTGACACGCTGGCGACCAGGCGGCGCATCTCGCGCAACCACAGCTGAGAACGAAGTTGCACAAAGGGCAGAACGGGACGTGCTTTATTCGCCTGTAGGCGCTTTTCCCGATCTTCCTGTTTTTCTGGAACCTCCAGGCGTGCCTGGGCAATTAGTGCCAGAATGCTTTGCAGCACGCGGGTTGCATGCCCGGCGCTTTCCGCCAGCATCACCTGGAGATTTTCCAGGCACTGCTGTTCCGACAAAATACCGCCCTGCAAATCCTCCAGCAGCACGTGCAGGATGCTGTGGCGGCGTAACAATGAGCCCAACTCAATACGCTTTTCACGTCCGAGATCGCTGTCCAGATCGGCAGGTAATTGCAGTGAACTATCCGGGAACCACAGCGGAATTTGTCCGTTCAGATAGTCTACCGGGCTGGCGTACGCTTGCGGATCCAGCACAGCGCTGGCCTCCTGGCCCGGATACTGACTGTACTCGATGGTATAACCTTGCAGATACTCTGCCGCCGTATAGCGATCTTCTCGAATAACCGCGTCATCACCAAATGGCTGATCAAAGATCGTTTTCGCGTAATCGAGTAGTTGTCCCAGTTCGTCACCTACGGTAGCCGACGTCCCCACGCAGGCAAAACGCTTGTCATCGACACCGATATGATGCTTTAAGCGGCGCACCAGACAGGCCAGATCCGACCCCTGCGCACCATCAAACGTATGCAGTTCATCCACCACCAGATAACGTAGCGACCCTAGCTGGTTGTAGCGCCAGAGCTTTTGATCGCCGGGGCGCATCAGCAGGTAATCCAGCATCTTATAGTTGGTCAGCAGGATATCCGGCGGGTTCTCACGCAGGGTATGTTTGCAGGTGATGACTTTATCTGCAGACATCTTTTTGCTGGGCTCAATTTCACTGTCGCCGACAAACAGGCCGACAGTCACTTTGCCATGTAGTTGCGGATCGCTGGAGATGGTTTTAGCGAAACGGCTGGCCTGATCGGTTGCCAAGGCGTTCATTGGATAAATGATGATCGCTTTAACACCGGCCTCTGATGCCCCAGCACAATGGTTAAGCAGCGGGAACATGAAACATTCCGTTTTACCGGAACCCGTCCCGGTCGCCACCAGCGTCGGCAGAGGCACCTCGATACCCAGGCGCTGGAACGCCTGTGCCTGATGAGCGTGCGGTGGGAACGGCAGCGTCAGGTTAGGGAAGAAGTTCAGCGGTAAGTCACTTTTGCGAAACGGCAGCTGAGCGGAAAGATACGGCCCTTTCAGCAGCGTTTCCGGCTGGGCCAGAAATTGCTCCAGCATCGAGACGTTATTGTTTTCTTCACCATTAAACAGTGGGCTGTTAAGCGGGAAGGCTGCCCGTAAAAAGGAAGCAACGCTGTCGGCAACCTGCCGACTGACAACAGAAGGCAGCATCAGGCGCTCTCCTTATCTTGTGCAAAAAATGCCCAGGCCACTTTGTAATCATCTTCGCGGTCGGGTTTGATAAACGGAGCCTGCCAAGTGACGGTTCGGCGCTCGCCTTCGTCGCTTCGGGTATAGTCATCAAAAGTGACGCTAACGGTACCGGTTTGCAGATGCTTGACATCATCCCAGCCGATGGCTTGATCGGTGCAGTCGCCGCTGGTCCATTCAGGGCTGTCGACATCAAAGACAAAACCGTTTTTCAGGTCCGCTTTACGCGCGGTACGCGGCAGGCCGACGCCCACCAGCCCTTTGCTTGGGGTAAAAATAATGCGGCCGTTTTGATCGTACCAGGTATCGGCTTCGTACTGACGCATTACCGGGAACTGGACGCGATATAAAGTCAGCAGCTCTTCGAGGGTTAAACCCAGCGCCTGTGCTACCAGCACGTCGATTTCCACCAGCGCCTGACGGCGACTGTAGTCAGAGCGTAAGGCGCAATCACGCTGCCACTCAGGGGTCAGATTGGCGAAGAAATCTTGTGGAAGTTGCGGGAGATTGCGGCTCCAGCGCTGGGTGTTGAAATCTGGGTTATAACAAGATTTCCAGAGATTAGTATAAGCGGTACCTACACCCATCAATGTTAAGCCGCGTGCGACTAATTGCCTTTCAGCTTCGCAAACCAAAGGCATCAGTTTTAGTAGTTCATCTCTAAAGTTTGATTTACCTGTACTTTTAACCCAAAAATCAAATGCGATGGACAGTGATGCCGTTGTAAATAATGTCAGGCGATGAGCATCGCTGAAAACCGCCGAGAAACAACCGTCTATATGCCCTACTGCAGGTGGTATAAGCGTTGGAATTAGAGTTCTTTCACCAGACTGGCTCAGCATTTTTCTGGCAACGTAACGATAATAATCCGTCACCTTCCTCGGCTCGTCTTCACCTGGTTCAGTCCAAGTCACTCGTGGAGTACGTTTGGCATACTCCTGCACATCACATGCTGGCATATAGTTAGTACGCGGCAGGTAATCGTCGGGCAATGTTAGCAGGTCCAGGCAGTCATAATCGCTGTTTAACGTACAGTTTTGGCGTGGCGTCTTGTAGAACGGTGTTCCAACAAAGAAGTGCGGGCCAGACAATACCCATTGTGATGCATCCTCAGGGAACTGTGTCTTACGTTCAATAGTGCCGTCTTTCTGCTGGTTTGTTTCATGCCACATTTCCAGGGATAAATATTGCCCCTGTAAATCACCCAATCTCTTCGGCTGATTAGCAAACTTTTCCAGCACAGCAACAAGCTGTTCTGCGTGCAAAGCTGGTAAACGAGCCCGCCATGCAGGAGTTCCTTCGCTGTCATACAGACGAGCAAATAACGTAAGTTCTTTCGAACCAACATTTATAAGTCTAGAATTATGGCCATTATTATTCCATAGAACCGATGAGCCTGCCTCAAGAGCGCTATCAAACTTAATCCCCGGAACCTGCTCAGAGTAATTTTTGTGCGCAAATGATGCATCTATAGTTTGAGGAAGAAACACATTAGCCATCGAAACAAAGCTAATACTTTGTTGGTAAGGCCCATAAACATTTATACCAAACCGAGTTTGATCATGTACTTCATTGAATAATAAATAAGCATTCGCAAACTGAAAATGCGCCCTCAACCTCGGATACACCGACGCACGCAACTGCCCGCCTTTAGGATCGTCATAGATACCCTCCGGATGCAGGAAACCTGCCACACCTTTCTGCGCCCCTAAGCGCCATGCCTGCGGCAGGAAGCATTTATACAGATTAGTCTGCACACCGCGCAGTACAGGGTAGTTCTGCTGCGCATTCAGGAAGTTCTGCATCCCCTCACAGCCTTCATACTCGCTGCGCCAAGCATTTTCGAGCAGCGGAATTCGATTGAAGGTTTCATGACGCAATGTCGCCAACTTCGAAGCACTCAATCGGCCTAGAACAAACTCCGGCTCATAGTCGCCCAGCACGCCCGCTTCCTGCCATTCAACTTTCAGCCACGGCGGGTTTCCGAGCATCAGGTCAAAGCCGCCGCGTTCGGCAAACAAATCACAAAACTCCAGATCCCAATGGAAGAAACGATGTTGCTTCTTCAGCGCATCAACAATCGCCAAACGCGGCAAATGACGGAACAGTACTTCAGTTTTCAGGCGGCCTGCACCGGAAAACAGCGAAGATTCTTCACGCACAATATCCTCGTCGGCAAACAGATTGCCGGTGGCCTGCTCTGCAACTTCAGTGACTCTTTCCGTGACGACAATACCATCGAGCAGAGTCTCCATCTCCATCAGCCACATACCGCGATCCGGCAGTTCATCCACTTTGTCGATTGGCCAGAACCATAGCGCACACCAGTAGTCCATCACCCAGCGCAGTTTCTGATAGGTACTGTTATCTTCGAGGCGGCCGCTGAAGGTTTCATCTTTACTGCTTAAAGAAGAGCGGGCTTGGGTCGTATTTTCCGCAGGCCAAACCGGATAATTGTCGGCGGTTTTCTGGCGCTCGGCTTTCAGCTGCTGACGGAATGTGTTCCAGAGCGCTTCCACTTTGCCGCTGATGCGCTGCACATCAACAATCTCATGCGGTGCAAAGCTTTTGGTAAACTCTTTGCGCCAGCTGTCCAACGCTTTGAAATCATCCGGATAGCGCTGCTTAACGGTTTTGTCGCTGTAGTTGGCCATGCCGCTGTCCGGGAGCAGGAAGTGGAAAATCTGCTTATCTTCGCGTGGAATATTCATCGCCAGCTCGGCCGGTTCGCTGTTAAGCCAGCTCGGATCTTTCGCTTTTTTGTAGGTCAGCTCGCTCTTGTTGAACACCTGACGACGTGCGCCAACCAGCGAGTTGCCGCAGTGCAGCTGGTAGCCAAACCACGGTACAAATGCATCGCCACTGATGGCGTTCAGCCACAGCGACACTTCCGCCAGCTCCACCGCCACGGGGTTTAAGTCCACGCCGAATACGTTGTTGTCGGCAATGTACATTTTCACCCGTTGCAGCTCCTGGGTGTAGCGATCCTGAGGAATGCGGCGACCTTCCGCCTGCTGTTTGTGGAACAGGTAAGCTTCCGCCAGCTGGTTGATGGCTTCGTTAAGGAACGCTGCGCTGCCCATCGCCGGTTCGCACACGGTGAGGTTTAATATTGCGTCGGCTTTGGCGTGCAGATCGGTAATCGGATCAATCTGCTCTTTAAACAGCTCTTTCAGGGCATATTTGACTAATGAGCGAGTCAACACTTCCGGGGTGTAGTAAGAGGCGGATTTTTCGCGGTCGCGCCCGGCCATGCGATAGATAAAACTGCCTTTACGGTGAATACGCAGGCTGCCGTCTTTTTCGTAGACCTTCTCGTCGTCGTGGTATTTACCGATCTCGTCTTTGCTGACGAAATAGCCCGTCTCCAGCTCGTTAAACTCTTCTCCAGCTTTTTTCACCTCGTAGAGGTCATGACTGGCAAAGAAACCTCGATAAGAGAGCAGCGCTTCATACACTGCACCTAACTGGTTAATACCCAGCTGGCGATAGGATATACGCCCCCGACGGTTAAAACGTCCTTTACCCGGGCGGCTTAACGACATCGCCTGAATAATTTGTTGCAGGGTTTCGTTGCGAAACACCACGCGGTTAAGAATGCGGGTGTTATTCGCGTCAAACAGATGGCTTTCCAGACGCGGCACGCTGAACTGATGGCTGTGAATAGTGATCCGGTCGCCGCTCTCCAGGTCGCTCTGCATTTTCACGCCTCCGCTATAGCCGTCACGTACCAGCTTGAACAGCATATTCAGGCTATCGTGGAAGTAGCGCCCGTTACGATCTTCTTCGCTGGTCAGCGGAATCATCTCAAGATCGCGCAGCGTTTCCAGACTGTAGCCCTGCAGATAGGTTTTGGCGGTCATCGGCGCATAGCCCAGCTCCGGGCGCGCTTCGATATAGAACAGGAACAACAGACGATACATATACCGCAGGCATTCGCGGCTCAACTCATCCGGGTTAATAGCTCGTTTCCCGGTGTAATAGGCCAGCTCGTTGTTGATGAGATAACGCATCGCTTCATTGCCCAACAGCTCAATGCTCTCACGTAGGGCATATTTCAGATCTTCCGACACGCCAAACGCATGTTTGTGCGAATTGTCATCCAGCGAATCGAGATATGGCGCACCGCTGCCGGGTAACAGCGAGTCTTTGTGTAACAACACCGACGTCGCTTTCAACGTATCCGTTTCACGACGGCTTAAAATTTCTTCAAAATCAAAACGCAGCAGACGGTTTTGCGCCCACTTAGTACGATCCAGCAATAACAGCTGGCGATTGCCAAGCAGCAGTACAAAACGCGGCGGTTCATTTTGCGTGAAGACCACCGTGGAGAGCAGATCCTGCCAGCTACGGTATTCGCCGTTCGCTTTTTTACGCAGACTGTCGCGCTTATGTTTATCGGTATCTGCCGGGAACTGCGCGGTCAGCAGCGACAGCGCCAGCGGATCCAGCGTTCCTTCATCCTGATCATGTGCTTCAACAATCCACAGCCACGGGCTGCCGTCGGTACTGTTGTAACGAGCCAGTACCGGCAAAGGCGTATCGTCATCCAGCATCTGAATGTGCGGATTGAGTTCATAACCCAATGCCTTTAACAGCGGCTGCCAGCGAGTGCGCTGATCGGCAAGACGCTGCGGGATCTGGCGCTGTTTTTCATGATCAGTGAGTTTGCGGAAAAACTCTGTCGCCAGGCTGTTAAGCTGGTTCCACGGCGCGCGGTAGCCCGCCTCAACCTCTTTGCCCTGTTCACGGGCAGCGCGTTCAGCTTCACGAGCGGCATTTTCCTGCTCAATCCAGGATTCCAGGACATCGCGAATATCGCTGGTAAAGACTTCGCCCAAATAGTGGTTAGAGTAAAATTCGTTTTCGTTATTAATACCGACCAGCGCCATAATTAGCCCTCCGCTCCGGTGATTACTGCAATAACCTGGATGTAGGGCTCTTTTTCGGTGGTCATGGTGTCCTCAATCCATTGGATATAGCTGTCAAAATTGTGTTCGATTTCGCGCTGACGTTGTTCTTTGCGGTTCTGTTTCACTGAAAGCAGCTGTTTATTATCGGCAAAATCCAGCTCCAGTTGACTCAGCTGACGCCCACGCAGAACCTCCAGCTTTTGTAGATGTTCATTGAGCTGCTGATTGATATGCTCCTCAAAAGCATTTCGATCGTGAACAAACACATCCCGCGCATGGGAGATTGCCGCTTCCAGCAGATCCTGCTGGCGCTGGTGGTTACGATCTTTACCACCACTGTTAGTCAGTTTGCTTCTCAGTTGCGGATGTCGTTTCAGGAACTCAGCAAAAGGCAGGCTACCGCTTAACGTTTCGCGGTTAAAGCTCACCACCAGCCACGGGTTCACCATCGGGTGCGACTTACGGTTCGGGAACAACCCGGAAAGGATGAAATGATCCTCATCAGGTTCAAACAGGTGCGGCAGGCGCATCACCGGAGCCTGGTGGCGACCAAAGGCAGACTGAATTTTGTCGTCTAACCACTGCACTACCGGGTTAATTTGCCAGAGATACTGCACATCGGGCCAGGCATGTTGCTCACCGCGCGCACGCGAAATGGCTTCCGTGATAACGGTTTTGTCCTGGCTTAGATAAAGCTGCCAGTTTTCCGGCGCAATTTCCGGCGGTAACTGGTTAAAGCGACGGCGTAACTCCTCCGGTGCGACCAGCGATAAGGTGTTATCAGGCAAGGTATTGTATTGCACGGTCTGGCCGCAGGCCTTCAGATAGCCTAGCGCTTTTTCGCAGTATGCCTGCTCATTATCAAACAGACTAATGTCGCTTTCGGTCACGATCGAAGCATCGCTGGACACTGCGCTGCAGATTTCGCCAAACAGGTCGTGTTCAGAATTTTCAGTGACATTGCTATTCAACAGGTCGTCGAACAGGCTGGCGCCATCGTCCTGCATCATGAATTCAGCAACCTGCTCCTCTTCCTCTTCTTGGGTAAATTTGCCGGTAAATTCGGAACTGTCGCCAATATTCTTCTGCGCCTGTTCGTCTTTATTGATCAGCACTTCCAGCACACGCATATCACCATTGATCTGCGGTTCGCTGGCTTCAGTCAGCAAGTAGCGGATCTGTGGTTGGTGTTTTTGCCCATAGCGGTCAATACGTCCGTTACGCTGCTGGAATACCATCAGCGACCACGGAATATCGAAGTGAATCATTTTATGGCTGAGGTGATGCAGGTTGATACCTTCAGACGCCACATCCGAGCAGATGAGCAGGCGTAGCGGAGACTGGGTTTTGCCAAACGCTTCGACGGTTTCCATCAGAACTGTATCGCCCTGATCGCCTCGCAACGTGGCAATTTGATCGTCTTTCAGCTTGAGATCGGAGCGCAGTTGCTGCTCAAGGAACTCGAGCGTTTTGATACCCTCGGTAAAGATCACCAGACGATCTTCCGTGTTATTCGCTTTCCAGCAGAGATCGTTACGGATGGTCTCCAGCAACAACTGATACTTGCTGAACTGGCTGGCATCAATATTATTGAGCGCCAGCAGCAGTGACTCTAATTCGTTAATCTGGCTCTGACTGTTTATTTCTTTGCGGTTCTCAAGCCGCTTCAGGCGGTTAGCCACCACGCTGGCACATGCCATTGGACTGGAGAACAACGCTTTTTCGAGCGTAATTTTGAACAGGTGGCCTTTATTTGACAGCGAGTCTTCATCATCATCGTCACGGAACTGACTCTCAACCAATCGGCGGTAGGCTTCCTCTTCAGCTCCGGTTGCCGGGCGCATCAATTTGACGATATTACGTTCCGGAAACTCACCAGCCATCTGATCTTTTACGTCTTTTTTGAAGCGACGCACAACCAGATTTTTATCGGCAAAATCGGCGTATTCATACTCTTTAGGATTAGCAATGGCCGTCGGGTCGAGCATGTTCATCAGGCTAGCAAAACTTTCAGCCTTACCGTCATGCGGCGTGGCCGAGAGCATAATCAGCGTATCGCTACGCCCGGAGAGCAATTTTGCCAGTTTGCTGCGTAAGGAACTGGTCCCACGTTGAGCGACGTTATGTGCTTCATCGATAACAATAATATCCCACCAGGCGTTTTCCAGGTGGTGGCGATATTCGATGTCTTGTTTCAGAGTATCGATGGAGATAATGGTCTTATCGAAATAGTGGAACGGGTTGTGGTTGGTTGGGATGCGGTTACGCACCTTTTGTAAACCAGCGGAGTCAAGTCGCGTCAACGGAATAGCAAAACGGCTCCAGAACTCTTTCTGGAATTGCGTGAGCATGGATTTAACCGCCAGCACTAGAATGCGTTTGCCACGTCCACGGCGAATCAGCTCTGAAACCAGGATACCAGCTTCCAGCGTTTTACCCAGCCCTACCGCATCAGCAATTAATATCCGCTGGCGCGGCTGTGCCAGTGCCATGCGCGTGGGATCGAGCTGAAAGGGCATGGAGTCCATCGCAGCCTGATGCCCAAAATGGACTTTGCTGTCAGTCGGGACGCGTTGGCGTAGCTGGCCCTCTATGTACAACTGAGCCGCCTGGTAATTGGCTGACTCATCTTCCACCAGATTTGTTTTTGCTGGATCGAGAATCTCGACTTTTTGCTCCAGCTTTGTCAGAAATAGCCCTTCTTTACCGCGTACCAGCTCCGAAATTCCATCACAGGTCAGCAGGTGACCACCATCTCCGCTGTCATCCGCCCGGCGAATGCGCCACTCTGCATCACGAATAACCACCCGCATCCCAGGTGCATAATTTTGCTTATTCATCGGTTTTTCTGTCTGTATGAGGCAGTGGCGGTAACACTATCCCGAGCGATGTGGTGCGGCACACTGCGATAAAAAAGAGGGCCTTAAAGATAACATGAAGGGCAGCGTCAGGGGGATAAAATGGAATGTAATGCGCAGAAATCACGCATAAATTTCAAACAACGATAGTTAAAAAGTGAGCTGGGTCAACTCCCCCACACTGAGTCGGTGGGGGAGAATTCGTGATTAAGGGACGAAGGTTATAGACCGTGTTAGTTCTCAACCATCAATCGTGAAAGCTTGGCAAAAATCGAACTCTTACTACTTTCGCCGCTCCTTAGCATATCCAGGGTGAAGCTATTGAGGTAAGCACCAGTTAACGGGTGATTAAATACATCTACGGCCTTACCTTGGGCATCCCATATCAGCAGATTTTCTACCAGGTTAGGCCGTGCAATAGTAGGATTTGTAGGCTGAGCATCGCTTACCAGAACAAACACTCCATTCTCATGCGGTTGCAGGTAAATATGGTGATGCTTCATCTTTTGAGTTTTAGTCAACGAGTCGTATTTCGAGCGGCCCGGTGATATCAGATAGGGCAGTACGTTTTGCTCCAATTTTGCTGAGCGGGTGATAGTATACCCGTTAAATTTATCACCTTGACGCTCCGCCAGCGCTTTTTCTTGTTCCTGATAAGCGTATGAATCGACGATATTAAATTGCGCCGGGCCAATCAGGCGCGGCACGCGGGAGCTGTTATAGGTGGTAAGCAGCACATCTGCTGTATGGTCGTAGAGATAGAAGCTTTTATCGAATAATTTCTTTAGTCGTCCCAGAGCTGGATGATCAACAGATAGATACTCGAATTCACCTTCGACGATCCCGGTATCAACCACCCTAAGTTGGCCGTGCTCTATTTTTAGTTCAACATACCCAAGCAGGTGGATATTACTTTTCGTTTTGCGTACCGCATAGGCGGTATAGTGCCCGTTCGCCAAGTCTGGCAGTGGAATGTGATGTTGATTGAGTAAGCTCTCTTTGAACCATAGTTCAGTTTTCGTTCGGCGTACCTTACTTTTCAATAAGGTAACTGCTGACTTGAGACGACTGTGTGGTTTCGTAAGTTCGATTTCGTATTGAGCAGGGTTGCTTATCAATTGTTCATTAATAAAATCAATCGCATCCAGCAACTTACGATCAATGTTCATTCCTTGTAAAACCACAGGCAGTGGTTGTTGATTTAGCCACCCTTGCAAACGATCTAACTTAAGCTGGGTATAAATATCCCAGTTGAGTTCAGGTTGTTTTCGGGCGTCGGCAAAGGCTGAATAGAAATCATTGTACTCAACAGATTCATTCTCTTGCTGCCGGATGCTGTTGCTTCGTTCTTCCTCTACCGCATTGAGTACCAGAATAGATGTATTAGCAGGCAGCTCAGCAAATCCGGTTTGTCGGGAATGTTTAAGCGATGCCAGAGACCAGAGTTGATACCCGGGGAACTGGTTGGCTAATGCATCAAAGAAATAAGCTTCTTGCGTGACGCTGAATTCGACGCCGTTATTAACCACCAACAGCGTATTAGCCAGCTGTTGATCGAGGTCGGTAGCAAACTGATTGACCTCGTGTGTAGCCTGAAATGGGATAGGTTGATGGGGGATCTCTAGTTCACTGAGCCGCTCGCAGGCAGCATTCATGACCACGTTATAGGTATAGGCTTGGCATTCGCCATAACCGCTGCGCTCACGAAAAAAATCCAGTTTGCTATCACGGGCATCAAGTTTGCGCCGAGCTTTAAGCCGACGATTATCGATGCTAAACCACACGCTGGTATCGTCCAGGGATAGGTGCATCTCATCCGCCGGTTCGACCAAGAATTTTCGTTTGTGCAGGGTAAAAGCGAGTTCATTATATTCTGAGGCATAAATGTCGAGCTCAAAGGCTTCCATCACCCCGATGCCTTTTTTTTGTGTGACGGGCTGACTCAGACGAGCGTTAAGGTAAAGCGTTGAGTTGAAGTAAGTCGGCGATACCGAAAAGCGCTCACTGGCTTTTTCCAGCATTACCATTTTCAAATGCAGGCTAAATAATCCCTGAATCAGGCGAGATAGGTCATGATTTTCAGCGGTGAGTTGCTGACAAAGCGTTTCAATACGTTCTGCCAACGTCCTATGAGCCTGACTGTTCGGGTTAGTTGCAGGCGCCAGGAAAAAAAAGACGTGATGGTAATTTGGTAAGCAATGCAGTTCATATTTTACCTCCTGCCCGGCTTCCAGCCCAAGCTTCTGCCGCACGCAAGATTTTACCTCCTGATGAATTCGCGCATAGTAATCAGCGGATTTTTCTTTTCGCTCTTTAGTAAAGCGCTGAACCATAAAGTCTATCGTATAGATATTAGATATAGGGGCCAAGAGACGCTGGATAGTCGTCAGCTGATCTTCTTCAAGCTTGATCAAATTGGTTCGGGCAATCGGAGTATCCGTCAGTTCATTCAGATTAGGGATCATGAGACTTTTCCTTTAGTCGGCAACTTTTCTACACCCAGCAGGGTTAGTAACATTGGGTTAATGTCCAATGTCATGCTCAGTTTCGAGTTTTCCTGAGCTCGTCCGCTCTCTCGATTTTTGGGCTGATAGTACTGGTAGTCGGTTTGCAACAGGTTAAGGTAGTGGATCGTGTGATCCACGTTATCTTGCCACATCAGATTATTGGGGTTCTGGCTGTAGGCGACGTTCAGATAGACAAATCGAATGCGTTCGTAACGGCCTGACAGCACAGCCTGAAGCTGTTTCTGCCCCTCTGTATCTGCCTTTTGGCTGGTGATATTACGGATCTGGCGAATCTTGTTGTTGCTTTTCTCAAGCGTTTCTTCTGCCCGCGTTAAATCATCCAACTGCGTCGCCCAGCGTTTAACGTCGATGCAGAGCAGGTCGTTACCCACTTCAATAAAGCGGTCAAAAAACTCATATACTAGCGGTTCAAGGCGTTCAAACACCTGTTGATCAGAAAGTGGGGTAACGCCATAGCTTTTTAGCACTTTATCGAAGAGATATTCACCGACATTGCCTTTGAGCAACGGAACTAGCCTGGGGTTGGGTACCCATTTTTTGAATGCCGTTTCCTGGATGTTGTCACATTCACGAATCAACTCGCCGACCAGGTTGCCGGGGGTAAAATCGACATCGTTTCTATACTGCGGAAAGAGGGTGAGCTCAGGCCGGTACTCTCTTGCGCCGCCAGCGAAATCCGACAGGGCGGAATAATCTCTGTGGACAAGTCCATCCGGGCCGCGTTTGTGGCAAAGTAAAATAGTTTGGTTGCCCTGATGGCGGTCGATAAACAGGGCGTGGTGGATTGACTGCATTTGCCGATTGGCGGCATACAAGGAATTAGCCTGAAGTTTTTCCAGCCAACGCATGGGATCGGTAAAGGAGTCAGAATCGCGGAATAAATTACACAATTCGAGATATTCAAGGTTGCCGGCGCGTACCTGATTTATCCAGTCGGTTTTCAGGACTCGCTTATGAACAGCATCGATGCGGCGACCATTTTCTACGATAGCCTGTTCAAACGCATACCGCTGTTCTGCATCACTAAATGACTGGTTCTGACTCAGCTTTTCGCACTCCTCCATTAGGCGGTGGTTAAGCAAGGACATGCTTTCTGATACTACCTCGTTACCGCTATCTTCACTGAGAGCGGCGAACTGGAATGCAACATTACGGAACACATCGCGAGGTAAAAAGATTTCTGTTTTCAATAGAGTGTCGCGACGCTCGACTCGCCCTACGGCCTGCACGACGACTTTGAATAAGCTCATATCATGTTCGGCCATTAACAGGCGATAGTTTTCGCCGTGGGCGAAATTAACGTTGAAATCGGCCAGCTTGTGGACGGTAATATCGTCATCAGCGTAGTGTTTAAGCACGGTAACGTAGTTAGGTAATGTATTAAGGTTGCCGCTGTTGTCCTTTACTTCGCTGTAAAACGAGGAGTTGATGAGCACTAAGCGCTCAAAATCGACATCCAGACGTGGTGCATTGATATCATTAATATCGCCGTCATGGTATTTCACAAAGTAGTTGAGGCCGGTGCCTGCACTTTTGTAGCTGCTCATAAATACCAGTACGGTATTGCTGTTCTGGAGATAGGTTTCTTGCCTAATATCTTCGACATTAGCCAGTGGTGAATCGAAAAAGACTAAATGGACTGTGTGACGCCCTTTGAATGGGGTAAAGGTCAGGATCTGGTCATGTTTCTTATCGTTATCCGTTTTTTCATCGCACCGGGAGTGCATACCGTACTGCTGACGCCAGGCTGATTGATGAGTGCGCCAGGCGCTGATAAAGGCCCGCTTAAATGTCCCTGAAAGGGACAAAATCAGGCTGTTTTTACCCTCGTAGGCGGCAAGCAATAACGCTTCAAGTTCCCGCTGGTACTGACGCCGTTTATAGGCATTTTTCAGGTCGTACTCCAGCGGTTTCTTCAGCGCGTCAAAAAAGTTGTCATACGTCCTGCTATAGATCTCACAATTTTGGTAGATATCGGTCAATTTTAACTGCTTATCATCGAACACCCTGAAGTCGACGTTGCGGATACTGGCTCTCAACGCGCGTAGTGCTCTAAGCGTATCGATATCTGTTTTTTTACGTTCAATGACTCGATAGCCAAGGTCACGGCTATAGCGCTCCAGGAAGTGACGATTGAAGTTACCGTTTTTGGTGTGGCTAAAACCACTGGTGGCGCTAAGTCCAATCACTTTATTGTGCGTGCCCGTTAATAAACGTAGCAGCATGGCTTCAGGCAACTCTTGTACCAGATCCATCTCGAACGCCAGAATAATTGTACGCTCGGCTCCACTGTTCACGTAATTGAGTTCAACTATCGGCGTCATCGTGAATACAGTTTTGGGTTGCAGATAAGTGTAGAAATGATCAATCAACAAGTTTTTATCGGTGGTGCGATCGAAGATATGTCGCACCACTCCAGCTACATTATTGGCTGCGTCAACAAATTGGCCCAAGGGTGTATTCTGGCTGCTGGAGTTATCCTGGCCACCATTTTTTACCCAGCGCTTAAAGTGTCGGTTGGTGATATCAGAACAGGCGGCGAGGATGACGGAGACCAATTGGAACAGATCGTGCAGGGTGGGATTGGTGTCGCTGGCATCATTTTCGACTTCGTAATACAGCTCGGTGCGCGTTATGTCGCCTTCGCTGTTGCGCATACGAATACGTTTCAGCCCCTCTTCATTAACGTACATTTTGGGGTTAAAGCTGAACACATTCCGGGTAATGGAAATGATGCGTTCGGCGGCGTCGCCGTTAACTTCGAATGCTCCTAACTGGTCGCGAAACATCTCCAGTATCGAGCCCAGCGTCGTACCGGGTGATAATTCGCACTTTTTCGCCAGTAGATCTCGAAGGATGGTGATGAATTTGACCATCTCTTGCTCAAAGGTCGTTTGCGCTTCTTTGGGCTTTTTCCGGCGCTCCAGGCTGAGTACCGCATTGTGAATACGTCCCGCGACAGAGATAACATGCGCCAGATTATTTTCCTGTGTGATTAGCTTTACATGGCATGTTTCTTCAAGGCGGGTGTAGGCTTCATGTAGTTCATCAATGATTACCGTAAAGCGAATATTTTTCTGGCGAAAAGGGCAGTCTGGATTACTTCTGAAGTGTTCATCACGAAGATAGGCAACCTGCCCGGTATGGCCAGCTGCCGCAACGGTGCTGATCTGTGGATCTTTGGGAGTCAGCTTGCCGCCAATCAGCAAGTCGAAACCTACGGACTCAAAACGCACGCCTTCACCTCGCTGACGAGGCGCCAGTCGGTAAGTTGATGTGTCGAACTTATTTGTAGTCATTAATAGCACCGACGGGCGGTACTGGCAAACTTCGAAAGGCAATACCTGTTTGATAAGCTCGAAGTAGACTTCGTGTACGCTTAGTTCAGACTTGCTTGGTTTTCGTGCTGTCTCCACGTGTTGCATTCGCTCTTGGCGCGCCTGGAGCCCGCGACGAATGTACTCTTTAATGGAAGCTTTTTCACTATCTGGTCCAAATAGTAATTTACAGGCTGACTCAATCGTATTGCGGATACTATGACGACAGTTTTTTAGCTGCTCTTCAAGAATTTCTCTTTCGTAGTTGGTATCCTGAGAACCGTATGTTGTCAGCTTTTTTAACTGCTCTTCACAGCGATCAATTTGTGAGACATGGTAATTGAGCGAACGCATTGCGCTGCCAATATATTTGCTACCTTTCGCCCCTTCGTACCACTGAATATAGCGGTCGCGATTTTTCAAGCCCGTGGCCCAGTCCATGAAGTCGAGATCGGCAATATCCTTACGAGAGAGAACGCAAATGAATTCGCCGCCAGAAGCCAGAATTTTGTCTTTCTGGCTGCTATCCAAGTCGATTTGTGATTTTTGCGGCGACATGAACAGCAGGTTGGTAAAGCCACCTTCGGGAAACAGATCATCTGACTTTTGGTTTTTGGCGAAACACTCTAGATATTCGACATACCCTTGAATTACGCCATAACTTTTGCCGAATCCCGTACCATCGGAACTGAATATGACCTCAGCACCATCACGTTCATGCACGTGGTAAAGTTGAGAGACTTGGGCGCGGCAAGCGTTAATATCTTCAACCAGCGTTATGTCAGGAATTTGCCTGGAGATAAGATCTTGCAGATTATTATTGATAGTTATCTCTCCAACACGCTCACACTCACGGTAACTATTGATGGTTATTTGGCCACTGTCGATCAGAAGCTTTTCTATCTGCATGGAGGAAAGATGCAAGGCTTTTGCAATTTCATTGATAGTATTGGACAGTGGTTCGTGTGGATTGCTATTCGTGAAGTGGTTTAGTGCTGCTGCAACGGTATCTGGATGCAATGCTTTTTTGAGAGTGGGAAAGGTGAGGCTATAATCGTATAGCGCCAAATCATTGTTTATCAGACAGCGAAACCGCTGTTTAGTGGGATCGCCTCCAGGACGGCTGGCAAATCCCAGGATTTTTGCCTGTTCGAGTCGATACAACAATGCTGCGGCATCGCGATCAGGTGAGTCAAATGCATCGTGAAGCTGCTGGCTAAATGGCATTGTGGCATTCAGCCGGTTATGGCTGACCAACGCGGAAAAGTGCTGACGTACCAAGGTAAGCAGCTTACAATCTTCCTTTATAGTCCAGCTTTTTCTCATTCTTCTCCCCCTTAATATAAATGCACCTGCAACCACTCAGCCAAACGCTCAACGTCAAAACCCGTAATCCATACTCCCACGCCAAAAACGTTTTCGATAAATATTCATCATATTTTCGAGGCACTTTTCAGAGATGCTCTTGGCAAGACGGAACTCAGGAGGACAAACCTTCCTGTAGTGCATTGCTTAGCGTCTGCTTAACTTTCCCGAGCGTGTTTTTCAACTTCAACTACGGCAGCAAATGAGACGGTCTTAAAACCGTGCAGGATAGGCCATATCTACAACGTGTTTACTATTTGAGCACACACTGTGATAGGGCAGTCACCTTTCCGATAAATGGTGAACCGTCCCTGACGAACAACAACATGAACGCACATCTCCTCATCGCCTGATCAAAGTAGCTGCCAACTATTTTTCGCCTCAACATTGATGTTTTTTTACTAACGATTTCGACTACCTTCCGAAGCGACCACGACAAAAAAATATTGGTTACATATCAGTCTAATATCACCGGAGTAAGTTGACTTTTGATAAGCTATTTCAAGCTATTAATAGCTGATCATGCTTCCCAAAATTGCTTACTTATAGCAAAGTCATATAGCATAAACTGAAGGGCGAATTGTTAAATCATACCGTGACTGAGCTGAAGAACAAGCATAAAAACAATATCATTAACATGGTTTATGTGTTTTAGTTGAATGATAAATAGACAGTATAAAATCCAATCCAATAGCCGCGTTCGAGCGATTAATTTTTTGATGAGCTCAACAAGCACGAGCAGCAATGTCGGCAAATCCACTTGGTTGCTGGAAGAATATGATACCTTCAACACCTAGCCGATTATCTCCACCGTTGGCAGAGAACCGTTCAGCGTTGTTAGCCAACAGTTATAAATTTTAATTAATGGCTAGAAGAATCTATCTCGGGGTAGATCATCAACATTACTTACTCTAAACCACGTTACACATGGCCTCCGGCGCAGCGAAGTCATCAAAAAAGAGTATTATAAAAATATGTTGAATTCCGCCTTTAAGGAGAAAGGTTGCCTGGCGGTCGTAATGCCGTTGACGATACAGCGCACAACACGGGTATAAACAGCCATTTCATTGATAAATAACTGAATGGCTGTTTATATTCAATCAAGATAAGGGTTCATTAATCTTTGCATAGAGATAAGGTGATGTGGCCTCATTGCGATTCGCATCAAGATAATCCGCCCACCACTGCAGCATCAGCCTACGCTCACCCAGATGCTCCGCCTTATGGATGTAAGCTGCCCGTACAGAACTACGCTCCTGGTGACTCATCTGCCGCTCCACCGCATCCCTCGACCACAATCCCGATTCAATCAAAGAACTACATGCCATTGTCCTGAAACCATGTCCACAAACTTCCGTTTTCGTGTCATACCCCATTACGCGTAGCGCCTTGTTCACCGTGTTCTCACTCATAGGCTGACGCGGATCGTGATCGCCCACAAAAATCAGCTCTCGATTCCCACTCATACTTCTGATCTTTTCCAGAATGGCCAGCGCCTGGCGCGACAAGGGAACGAGATGAGGTGTTCGCATCTTTGAACCACGCTGAGAATGTTTAACACCTTCCAGTGGTTCACGCTCACCAGGAATCGTCCACATAGCCGTTTCAAAATCCACTTCTGACCAGCGGGCAAAACGCAGTTCGCTTGAACGAATGAAAACCAACAATGTGAGTTCGACGGCTAATCTAGTTAACGGCCTACCGGAGTAGCGATCAATACGATGGAGTAACTCAGGAATGCGGTTGAGATCTAGCGCAGCGCGATGCTTTCGTTTAGCTGTTGCGATCGCACCAGCGATCTCTTGTGCAGGATTGTAATCAATTAAGCCGTTCTGTACCGCAAAGCGCATTATTGCCGTTGTTCGCTGTTGAAGACGCGCAGCCACTTCAAGGCGTCCTGACTTTTCCACCGCTTTAATTGGGACCAGTAAGTCACGAGTACCAATATCTTTGATATTTCGCTTCCCAACTGAAGCAAATAAATTGTCTTCGAGACTTTTCAATACACGAGCACTGTGCGACTCAGACCACTTTTGATTGCTGGCGTGCCAGTCTCTGGCGACCACTTCAAACGTTATCGCTTCTTGCTCTTGTTCTACCTTAACAGCTTTCTTGTTCTCACTGGGATCGACGCCATTCGCTAATAGCTTACGGGCCTCATCCCTGCGAGCTCTGGCATCTGCCAATGACACATCAGGGTATTTCCCCAGCGCCAGCATTTTCTCTTTGCCGCCGAAGCGATAGCGAAGCCGCCAATATTTGGAACCGTTAGGGTGAACCAGCAAAACCATGCCTTCACCGTCAGTTAGTTTATAGGCTTTTGCTTCAGACTTAGCCGAACGAACCTTCACATCACTCAGAGCCATGATGAGTATCCTTTCAAGGGTTCTGTGTGGGTACAAACATTATCGAACCGGGATATACCCGCAGTTGTACCCACATCAGTAAGTTGATGTAGATTGAATCAGGTTGACTTAGGTAGAGTGAAAAAGCGAGGAAAGCCTTGCGGATACTGGATTTCAGGCACAAAAAAAGACGTCCGTTGACGTCTATTGATGTTCCGATGGTGCCGAAGGCCGGACTCGAACCGGCACGTATTTCTACGGTTGATTTTGAATCAACTGCGTCTACCGATTTCGCCACTTCGGCACTGAAGGGGATGCGGAAACGTTGTGGATTATACCCGTCGCGCGCCGCCATGCAAGCGACGACGCGCTAAACCCGCGCTAAGTGCCCAAAAAACCAGCGCCCTTTGTCACTCCAGCTCAGACACCGCCAGCCGAATCACCCCTGCCGCCTTCTGCTCCGGCAGCGCCAGCACCTTCGCCCACATCTCCTGCACCATATCGCAGGAGAGCTTCTCTTTGCCCGCCGCCTTCTCCGGCATCTGCAACAGCTGGATGTCCTCGCCGTACTTATCAGCGAGTTCCTTCATAATCGGTCGCACATCCTCGACAGCCGCCTCGCGTTCGGCCTGCGTCACGGTGTGGCGATTTTTGCCGTAGGCCGCGCGCATCATGTCGGCATCGGCCTGCATGCGCCGCGTCATCAGGTCTTTATCCAGCATGCGCATCGGGTTCACGCCGCCCTTCACCATCGGGTAGAGGAAGCGGAAACAGGCGTCGTCGCTCACCTTCTGGATGGCGGCGGTCTGCTCCATGTTGATGGTCATGTAGTTCACCACGTTGGCATCCGGGGCATTTTGCAGGCGCGTCATCTGCAAATGCAGGATCTGCGGCTGGATGGTGTCGATAATGTGCTGCTCCGGCTCGCCGGCCTTTTGCAGGGCGGCCATCTGGTCGAGGATGCGCTGATGCAGCACAGGCTCCTGCTCCTTGATCACCTGCCAGGCGGGCATCGCGTTAAGAGCGGTATCAATTTGCGCTTCCGGAGCGCGCTGCCTGTCGAAGAAGACCCAGAACGCCACGGCGGCAGCCGCGACAACAACAATGACCGTACTGATCCACGTTTTTTTCATCTCGCATCCTTATCCTTGCGTTATGCCGGTTTACACCGGCACGCCGCTGTGGAAGCGAAACTCGTGGTCCGGTGTCGAGATAAGTGTGGCTTCAATTTCGCCAAAAAGCTGTATGCGCGGTGAGATATCGTCGTTGCTTACCTGCTGGGCCAGCGTCAGGTAGTCCTGGTAGTGGCGCGCTTCCGAGCGCAGCAGCGAGAGATAGAACTTCTGCAAATCATCGTCGAGGAACGGGGCCAGCGCGGCGAAGCGTTCGCAGGAGCGGGCTTCGATGTAGGCGCCGCAGATGAGCTTGTCGATCAGCGTCAGCGGTTCGTGAGTGCGCACTTCCTTCAGCATCCCTTTGGCGTAGCGGCTGGCGGTGATTTTGACGTACGGAATGTCGCGTGCCAGCATCGCCTCGCGCACCTGCCAGAAGTGGTGCAGCTCCTCTTTAATCAGCAGCACCATGCTGTCGATGAGCGCCTGGCCCCACGGGTCGTCGGTTTTGGGCATTACGCTTTTGCCAATCTGCTTATGCAGGGCGATGAAGTGCGGCTCCGGGCCGTCGCGGAAGGTGAACTGTTCGTAGGGCTTGAGCCAGTCGAGCAGCGCGTCGGCACCACTTTCGTCGGCGACGTATTTACGCACCAGCAGCAGCGCGGTCTGGGCGGCCTTGAGCTCGCACACCATATGGTCGGTGAGCAGCAGCGGCAGGTTCGACGGGTCTCGGGCTTTATCAATCCATGCTTGCGGGGTCGGGCACTGGAGGAAGTTGAGTACGGGGGCGAGTATCTGCGGGTAATCCATGGTTCTGCCTTGAAAAAAGCGGTGGCGCGCGCCACCGCCTGAAACGCTTAGTGACGCACGCCGTCGTCGTCTTCGTCGACGTAATCTTCGTCGTCGCCCTCTTCGCCGTCTTCACCGTTTGGATCTTCGAAGTAGGTTCCCCAGCCGTCGTACTCCACTTCAAACTTCTCGGCCAGGTTCATCAGCTGTTCTACCTGCGCGTCGATCAGCTCCGCCTTCAGCGCGCCTTCGCTCAGGATGTCGCAGCAGATGACGGTGTCGCCCTCTTCCACTTCCAGCTCTTCCGGCTCGGTCACTTCGTAACCCAGCTTGAAGGCTTCTACGGCCATTTTTTCCAGCGCGTCGAAATCATCCGCAGAGAAATGGTGCTCGATGGTGTACAGCGCGTCCGGATCGCTACCGTCTTCCAGCAGTTCTTCAATAATCAGACGCGTCTCTTCGCGTTGCTCTTCCAGTAATTCCGGGTTTGCCATGGCTCAATCCTCTTTAAAGTGCGGCAGATACTTCTATTTTCACACACGGACGGGTTTGCCTCCACCTTTGTTGGAAAGATTTGTGAAACGGGGTTGCAAATGAATAATTACACATATAAAGTGAATTTTAATTCAATAAGTGGCGTTCGCCATGCGAGGATAAAATGTCTGATCTGTACAAGAAACACTTTCTGAAATTGCTCGACTTTACCCCTGCACAGTTGACTTCTCTGCTGACCCTTGCCGCACAGCTCAAAGCCGATAAGAAAAATGGCAAGGAAGTACAGAAGCTTACCGGTAAAAATATCGCGCTCATCTTCGAAAAAGACTCGACCCGTACACGATGCTCTTTCGAAGTTGCCGCATTTGACCAGGGCGCACGCGTCACGTATTTAGGGCCGAGCGGCAGCCAGATTGGGCATAAAGAGTCAATTAAGGACACCGCGCGCGTGCTCGGGCGGATGTACGACGGCATTCAGTATCGCGGCCACGGCCAGGAAGTCGTCGAGACGCTGGCGCAGTATGCGGGCGTGCCGGTGTGGAACGGGCTGACCAACGAGTTCCACCCGACCCAGCTGCTGGCGGACCTGCTGACCATGCAGGAGCACCTGCCGGGCAAGGCGTTTAACGAGATGACGCTGGTCTACGCGGGCGACGCGCGCAACAACATGGGCAACTCAATGCTGGAAGCGGCGGCGCTGACCGGGCTGGATCTGCGCCTGGTGGCCCCGAAGGCCTGCTGGCCGGAAGAGAGCCTGGTGGCGGAGTGCAGCGCGCTGGCGGAGAAGCACGGCGGGAAGATCACCCTGACGGAAGACGTGGCGGCGGGCGTGAAGGGCGCGGACTTTATCTATACCGACGTCTGGGTGTCGATGGGCGAAGCCAAAGAGAAGTGGGCGGAGCGTATTGCCCTGCTGCGCGGGTATCAGGTGAATGCGCAGATGATGGCGCTCACCGGCAACCCGGACGTGAAGTTCCTGCACTGTCTGCCCGCGTTCCATGACGACCAGACCACGCTCGGCAAGCAGATGGCGAAGGAGTTCGACCTGCACGGCGGGATGGAGGTGACGGACGAGGTGTTTGAGTCGGCGGCGAGCATCGTGTTCGACCAGGCGGAAAACCGGATGCATACGATTAAGGCGGTAATGGTGGCGACGCTTGGGGAGTGATTGGCTCGTCTGCGGTCTGGTGCCCTCACCCCGGCCCTCTCCCACAGGGAGAGGGAGAAAACCCTAAAATATGACAACAGCGTTATGGTCTGGCAGAAAACTATTTTTACTGCCGCTTTCTCAGATAGACATTAACCATAATAAGTATTTATGTTTTTATTAACCATTATTTATTGAGCAGATAGTGGTTAACATCAGGTCATTATCAATTACAAAATACCGTATTTTATCGGCGTAATATTTCCTTATTGTTGCATTTCGTTAATGAGGATTATTTATGTCATGGAATAAGCATGAAGCTGTGTCGTATGCCCGCAGCCACGCACATCATAACAGTACCGGTTACTGCGCCCGCGCGGTTGCTGCAGCTATCCGTGCCGGAGGACTGAAGATTGATGGCGCTGATGCAAAA
Organism: Enterobacter cloacae complex sp. P27C; assembly: GCF_014895705.1. Classification (NCBI taxonomy): domain Bacteria; kingdom Pseudomonadati; phylum Pseudomonadota; class Gammaproteobacteria; order Enterobacterales; family Enterobacteriaceae; genus Enterobacter; species Enterobacter cloacae complex sp. P27C. Next base: position 150,183 of record NZ_JADBQB010000004.1, on the reverse strand, counting down.
AACTTCTGGCGTTCTCTTGAGAAGGCAGGATTCAGTAAAGTGTATGGCACCCCTATTGAGGGTGATGTTGCAGTCATTGACGCATTACCTGGAGCGCATCAGAACGGGCATGCTTGTATCTACGACGGATCGGGTACCTGGTATTCAGACTTTAAACAGAATAGCCTTTATCCCGGCCAGACATATCGGAAGATACAACCCAAAATCACCCTTTACAGGCACTATTGATATGAAAAATATCTTACTGCTTCTCTTCATATTCTCTTTTTCTGCAATGGCTGGCCATTCTGATCCGATTGAGCGTGCTGTAAAATTTAACAGCTGGTACGTAAATCAAATCAACAAAGACGTATTTCCCATCACTGATGGAAACGAAATAGATAAATATGTCACAGCATCAACAATGAAAAAACTCCGTCACGCGCAGGATCCTCGCTATGCAGACGAAGACTTTTACGAGGCTGATATATTTTTAAAAGCGCAATACGTCGGCGATGACTGGCCGCAGAATGTAACAGCCATAGCCGGGGATACCGATCCAGTCTGTGTCAACGTATATATTGCATTCGGTAAAAAGCAGGACCACATAGTCATAGACTGCATGGTTAAAGAAAACAACTTATGGAAGGTGCAGTCGGTTTCTGCTGTTGAATTCTCAAGAAACCTGACTATACCGAACTGAGCCAAACGTACTGACATGATATTGGATCGGTGCGATCTTCCTGCCGGGTGACACAGCGCTTACCCGGCCTACAAAACCCGTAGGCCCGTGCAAGCGAAGCGCCGCCGGGCAAACCGGCTCCATTTCATTGATTTTTCACCCCAAAAAAGGTACGTTTTCGCCTTAATTCCAGCGTGGACATGCCAGCATTATGCCGATTATTCAGTCTGTTGAACGTGCGTTGCAGATCCTCGACCTGTTCAACGAGCAGGCCACCGAGCTTAAGATCACCGACATCAGCAAACTGATGGGGCTGAGCAAGAGTACCCTCCACTCGCTGCTAAAAACCCTGCAGCTTCACGGCTATATCGATCAGAACCCGGAGAACGGCAAATATCGCCTTGGCATGAAGCTGGTCGAGCGCGGCCATTTTGTCGTGGGCTCCATCGATATTCGCCAGAAGGCGAAAGGCTGGCTGACGGAGCTGTCCCAGCGGACCGGGCAGACCACCCATCTGGGGATCCTGGACGGGCGTGAAGGGGTCTATATCGAGAAGATTGAAGGCAAGCTGGCCGCCATCGCCTATTCGCGCATCGGCCGCCGCCTGCCGGTTCACGCCACCGCCATCGGTAAGGTGTTGATTGCCTGGCTGGGCGAGACCGAGCTTAACGCCCTGCTTGAGGGCTATCAGTACACCACCTATACCCCTTCAACCCTTGCCTCTCGCGAAGCCTTAATGAGCGCCCTGACGCAGACCCGTGAGCAAGGTTACGCCCTGGACAGCGAAGAGAACGAGCAGGGCGTGCGCTGCGTGGCGGTGCCGGTGTGGAACCACGAGCCCCGCGTGATTGCCGCCCTGAGCCTGTCGACGCTGACCTCCCGCGTGGACGACGCTGAGCTGGCTAATTTCCGCGAGCAGCTTCAGCAGGCCGGGCTCGAGCTGTCACGTGCGCTGGGCTATACCGGCTCGTAGGTGAAGTAGTCGAAGTCCGCGTGACAGCCGTCACCGCTGATGTCCTCGCAGTGCAGCCCCACAAACGCGCCGGTAAAGAAGCCGCGCCCGCCGATGTAGTCATCCGACAGCTTCCAGGCCTCATACGTCACCGGCACGGCGTGCCACGTCTCGCCGTCGAACGAGTAGCTGTAGCGGTAGACTAGCGTATCCACGTCCACCCGCAGCCAGACGCTCTCCGCATGTTCCGGCACCGGAATGGGCTGCTCGTGCAGCGGCCACGACGGCACGTTGTGGTCGAGCTGGATCACCTTGATGGTTCTCCCCTGACCCTCCTCGTAATCCATAAAGCAGTAGCTCCAGTTTTTGCTGTTGTAGTAGCAGGTCAGCCCGGCGCTCTGCTGGAAGTGGATCGGCGAGAACTGCATCCGCGTCTCGGCACGGAAGGTGAAGTGCTGCCAGCGGCGCGCCACGGTCGATTGGGTGAAGGTCGAGTTGAGCGAGTCGTTGCCGTAGAGCCGTAAGAAGCCCGGGCGCGCGGTGAGCGAGCCGAGGGTGTCGTCGAACGGAATGCGCAGGGTCTGCAGTTCCGGGTCAAGCGTGCTGCCGTCGAAATCCTCCCGCCAGTTACCCTGAGCGGCTGCGGGCTGCTCCGCCACCTGTGGGCGGGGCACGGTCAGCTGCGCGTGCTTGCCGCCTTCCACGTACGGCCAGCCGTCGCGCCACGCAATACGGGCGATGCCGGTCTCGCGCCCCAGCGGGCAGTAGCCGCGCCCGCTGGAGGCCAGCAGTGGCACGCCGGGCAGGCGCAGCGGGCGGCTGGTGAGGTAGGCCATATACCATTCTCCCGTATGGGTTTGCAGCAGCGAGCCGTGGCCGCTCTTCTGCAGCGGGTTCTCCGGCAGGTGCCAACTGGTCATCATCGTTACGTCCGGGTGCAGCTCGTAGGGCCCGTCGATATTTTTGGAACGCAGTACCACGACCGCGTGCTCGTAGCTGGTGCCGCCCTCGGCAACCATCAGGTAGTACCAGCCCGCGTGGCGATAAAGATGTGCTCCTTCGGTGTAGCAGAGCGGCGTGCCGGTAAACAGGGTTTTGCGCTCGGGCGAGAGCGTGCCGGTCTGCGGGTCAAACTCCTGCATCACGATGGTGTTGTGCGGGTTGCTATGGTGGCGCGGCCCCCACGGGCGGTAGAGGTAGTACTTGCGGCCATCGTCGTCGTGGAACAGGGACGGGTCAAACCCGCCGTTGCCCATCGGGATCGGCTCGCTCCACGGCCCTTCGATGGACGGCGCGGTAACGAGGAAGTTGCGGCCATTTTTCCACGGCGAGTCGACAATCTTCACGTCGGTATAGAGCAGCCAGAACTTGCCGTCTGCGTAGCTCAGGCAAGGCGCCCAGATGCCGCCGGAGTCCGGGTTGCCCTTCATGTCCAGCATCGACACGCGGTCCAGTGGCGTGCTGACCAGCGACCAGTTTTTCAGGTCGCGGGAGTGGTAGATGCGCACGCCCGGGAACCACTCGAAGGTCGAGGTGGCGATGTAGTAGTCCTCGCCCTGACGGCAGAGAGACGGGTCCGGGTTGAAGCCGGTCAGGATCGGGTTAGTAATTTCCATGTTGCCTCCGGTTAATGGGATGCGGCTGTCGCGGCGTCGGGTACGGCATCGCCCTGCGCCGCGCGGTGTTTGATCAGCTGCTGGCTGATGGCCTCCACGCGGTCGTCGGTGAGCTTGTAGAACGACAGCATGATGAACATGCCCGCGTAGAGCACCACCGGCACCACACAGAACAAAATTTTGATGGTGGTGAGCACCTCAACCGGCTGCACGCTGCTGCTGGCGGAGTAGTTCACCCAGGCCAGGATCCAGCCCACCACCGCCCCGCCAATCGCCAGGCCAATCTTCAGGCTGAACAGATAGGTGGAGAACACCAGCCCGTCGAGGCGACGCCCGCTGCGGCTCTCCTCGTAATCCACCACGTCGGAGGCCATCAGCCACTGTAGCGGCGTGGTGGTGTTAAAGACGAACAGGAACAGGATGTTGAGGGCGAAAATCAGCGCGATGTGCTCGGCCGGGGTGAAGAAAATCAGCAGGCTGATGAGCGAGTAAGCGACGATGATCCACTTAAAGGCGGTGACGCGGTCGAAGCGGCCCAGCAGGCGGGACGAGCAGAGCGAGCCGAACATGGTGGCGAGGCTGCCGTAGAGTAAAAACTGGGTCGCCATCTCCGGATGATCCATCACGTATTTCATGAAGTAGAGCGTCGCCCCGCCGCGCACCACGTTGGAGCAGGTCGCCATCATCTTGAACGCGCACATGATGCGCCACTGGCCGTTGCCGAGCAGCAGCCTGAGATCTTTCGCCACCGACGAGCCCGGCTGCACCTCAAAGGTGTAGCGCTCTTTGGTGGTAAAGAAGCAGACGTAGAGCAGCACCACGCCGGTCAGCCCCAGCACGCACATGGCGCCGAAATAGCCCACCTGCTCGTCCCCCTTGCCGATGATGCTGACCAGCGGCAGCGCGATGCCGCTGATGGCGAGCGAGCCCGCCGCGGCGAGGAAGAAACGCCAGGACTGAAGGGCGTGGCGCTCTTTCGGGTCGGCGGTGATCACCCCCGGCATGGCGCAGTACGGGACGTTAACGAAGGTGTAAACCAGGGTCAGGAGAATGTAGGTCGCGCAGGCGTAGATGATTTTGCCCTGCGCGGAGAAGTCCGGCGTGTAGAAGGTCAGCATGCAGACGATGCCAAACGGGATGGCGCCCCACAGCAGGAACGGGCGGAACTGGCCGTGCCGCGTGCGGGTGCGGTCTACCAGCAGCCCCATCAGCGGGTCGGTCACGGCGTCGAGCACGCGGGAGACTAAAAACAGCGTGCCCATAATGCCCGCGGAGAGACCAAACACGTCGGTGTAGAAATAGGCCAGCAGGAACATCGTGGCCTGCCAGACAAAGCCGCAGGCGGTGTCACCCAGCCCGTAGCCAATTTTGTCTTTCATGGTTAATTGCGTCATCAGAATTACACCCTTTGGTAGTGTGCTGAATTACAACATCGTGTTAATGGAGTGTAATGAGCTGTTCAATTAACCAGCAATGGTCATATCTTATTTCTGAATTATGTTATTTTGCTTTTGTGACGCCAACGATATATCGCAACGTATTGTTTAAATTAACAAATTACAGATGCGTAAAAGCCGCCCACGGAATATTTTCCGTAGACGACAATCGCGTGAAAAATAATTAAATGCCGAGCGCTTTTTTACCGGCGTTAATTACCTCAATAATTTTATCGGTGTCATAAATACAGCCTTTCCAGGTGCCGCCGCTCACCGACTGCAATGCCGCCCACAGCCGGGTATCGTCCGGCAAAAAGTCGTGAGCGTGCAGGTCCGGGTGCGTCTGCCGCCGAGCCAGCGCGCGCGCGCCCTCCTCCGGCGTCAGCGGGTTATCCGCCGTGCCGATAAAGTTCACGCTGCCTGTTAATGTCAGGCGGTCGACGGCAATCTCGATGATGTCGTTGTCGCGCAGCTTGCCAATCGGCCCACCCGCCAGCGCCTCCGGCGACACGTGGCCGAAACAGGCGCCCGTCGACACGCCCGAGAAGCGCGCATCGGTGATGAGCGACACCGTCTTGCCCCACGAAATATGCTTCAGCGCGGAGGTGAGCTGGTAGGTCTCCTCCATACCGGTGCCGGACGGCCCGCCGCCGATCACCACCATGATATCCCCCTGCTTAATCTCTTCCCGCTTGATGGCCTTGATCGCCTGCGCTTCCGAGACAAACACCCGCACCCGGCCGGTGTGGCGGTACACGCCATCGTCATCCACCACCGACGGGTCGATCGCTGTGGCCTTGATCACCGAACCTTCCGGCGCGATGTTGCCCGTCGGGAAGCAGACCGTCGAGGTCAGCCCTTTCGCTTTGGCCTTCTCCGGCGGCAGGATCACGTCATCCGGCTCCACGCCATCCTGCTCTCGCAGGCACTGGCGGAAGCGTGCCCGGCGCTCGGATGCCTGCCACCAGTCGAGGTTCTCGCCCACCGTCTGGCCGGTGACGGTCATGGCGTCCAGATGCAGCAGGCCGAGATCGCGCAGGTGGAGCATCACTTCCGGCACGCCGCCCGCGAGGAACGCGCGCACGGTCGGGTGGTAGTCCGGGCCGTTGGGCAGCACGCTCACCAGGCGCGGCACCTTACGGTTGACGCGCGTCCAGTGCTCTACGTCCGGAATAGTGCAGCCCGCCGCGTGGGCGATGGCCGGGATGTGCAGCAGTAAGTTCGTGGAACCGCCGAACGCCGCGTGGATCACCATGGCGTTTTCGATGGCTTTATCGGTGAGTATATCGCGCGTGGTGATGCCGCGGTTATCCAGCTCGCTCACCGCCCGCGCCGACTGGCGGGCGATCTCCAGCCACACCGCCTGCCCGGACGGCGCCAGCGCGGAGTGCGGCAGCGCCAGCCCCAGCGCTTCCGCCACCACCTGCGAGGTGCCCGCCGTGCCGAGGAACTGGCACCCGCCGCCCGGCGACGCGCAGGCGCGACAGCCGAGCTCGGCGGCCTCCTGCAAGGAGAGCTCGTGGTTGGCAAAGCGTGCGCCGATGGTCTGCACCTTGCCCGCATCTTCCCCCACGGTCGGCGGCAGCGTCGCCCCGCCCGGCACCAGAATGGTCGGCAGGTCGTGCATGGAGGCCAGCGCGATCATGGTGGCGGGTAGCCCTTTATCGCAGGTGGCCACGCCGATCACCGCCCGGCGCGTGGGCAGAGAGCGGATCAGACGGCGAAACACGATCGCCGCGTCGTTACGATACGGCAGGGAGTCGAACATGCCGTACGTGCCCTGCGAGCGCCCGTCGCACGGATCGCTGACGAAGGCCGCAAACGGGATCCCGCCGTTGCGGGTGATCTCCTTCGCCGCCGCCTGCATCTGCATGCCGATTTCCCAGTGCCCGGTGTGGTAGCCCAGCGCAACCGGGCGTCCATCTCCGGCGCGAATACCGCCCTGGGTACCGATAATCAGCACCTCTTTGCCGGTCAGCTTGTTGGCGTCCCAGCCCATCCCGGCGTTCTGCGTCATGCCGAACAGGTTGCCGCTGGGGGATTCCATCAGCATCTGCGGGGTCAGCGGCAGCGCGCCCTGCGGCCCCGCCGCGTGGGTGATCACCGCATAAAACGCATCGTCCTGCGGGGTGAAAATTTTCTCAATGGTCATCGTTATCGTCCGGCTCAGCAGAGCTTGAGCTGTTGCAGCAGGGTTTTCAGCTGCGCCTTACGCGGCTCGTCCAGCGGCGTGGCGGGCGGCAGCACGTGCGTGGAGACAGGACGACCACAAAGCACGATCGCCTCTTTAATGACGTTCACAAACGGCGTATCCAGCTGATACATCTGCGGGATTTGCAGCAGGGTCTGATGATACTCAGCCGCTTTCGCCACGTCTTTATCCCGCCAGGCTTTCAGAAGATCCACCGACACCTGCGGGGCGAAGTTGCCGCTCGCCGAAATCGCCCCGTCGCCGCCGAGCAGCAGGGTATTAAACAGATGATCGTCGTAGCCGCACAGCACGGTGAAGTGCGGATGAGCGGCTTTAACGGTGAGGATCATGCTGCGCAGGTGGGCGACGGAGTCGATGGTGTCTTTGATGCCGATAATATTGCTGCGCGAGTCGGCCAGGGTTTTCACCAGCGCCGGAGTCAGATCCTGCCCGGTCAGCGCCGGGAAGTTATAGAGCATCACCGGCAGCGTGACGCTGTCGGCCACCTGCTCGAAATAGCGGATCAGGTTCGCTTCCGACACCTTCCAGTAGTAGGGGTTGATCACCACGATGCCGTCCGCGCCCGCCTGCTGCGCGTGCTGGCTGAGTTCAATGGTTTCCCGGGCGTTGGTGCCGCCGGTGCCGATCAGCACCGGCACACGACGATCGACATGATCGATAGCAAAGCGGGCAATGGTTTTACGCTCTTCGGCGCTGAGCTGGGAGAACTCGCCGCCGCTGCCCAGGAAGAACAGGCCGTCAACGCCTGCTTTGATGAGATCGTCGATCAGCGCGGCGGTGCCCTGCTCATCAAGCTGGCCGTCGGCGGTAAAAATGGTGGAGACAGGGGGAATGATTCCCGTGAACAACGCGGACTGCGGCATGAGATCTCCTTGTTGAATCATTTTGTTCTATATTATAGAACAGCGTTCATTAATTTAACGATCATACTATGACGCAGAAAAAGGGGAGGTAAATGGGAGATGAGGAGGGAGTGCGGGAAGTTTAAGCTGGATCACATTATGCGTGGGTGCGGTCTGGTGCCCTAACCATCTCCCACAGGGAGAGGGTTAGGGTGAGGGGAAATTACTCCACCAGCATTTTAACAACCACTTTTCTGACCTTAGCAGGCTCCCCCACCGCGCACAGCGGCTTATGCACTTCACCCGGCCAGAACACCACAAAATCCCCTTCGCTCAGCACCACGGTTTTCTCCTGCTCGCCTTCCGGCAGGAACGCGATGTCTTTATCCGCCAGCCAATCGGTGTCCGGCGTGCCGTGCGGCAGGGTGCTGAACGTCATCCCTTCCTGCCCCTTCAGCACAATCTGGATATCCAGATAGCGCGCGTGGTACTCGGCGCGGCGCTCGGCGAACGGCTGGGCCATGTCTTCTGACACCAGATAAAACAGGCTGTTACCGTTGATGTCGTGCTTGCCGAGCGGTGTGGCGTCGGTGACGTGGGCTTTAACGTGCTCAATGGCCTGGCGCAGCGCGTCAGGCAGCCAGGACTGCAGATGGTGAATGTTTCCAATAATCATGTTTCAATCCTCAATATAAAACAATGTTTCATTTTTACCTTTTATACGAGAATCTAGGCTGCCATACCAGCCCTTTTTGGACGAGGTTTGCGCGAGCGCATGTTTATTGGGAAAGGTGTTAACCCACTGTTAATCCTGCCCAGGCAATTATGCAGCGGTTATGCATAACCTCATTTCGCGCGCGCTAAGGCTCTCACATAACCCACTGAAATAAAGAACATAATAACAAAACCCGCTGCCGTATCACATTTTACGACTTTGATAATTTCCGTTATAAGCCAATAATTATTTATGGATTTTCCTTAAGTCAAAAATAGTTAATTGTCATTATTGCATAGCCATTCTTTCAATTTCATTTAATCGTTTAAAATCAAATGGATAACCAATAATTACAAAATGTGTAATTCTACAAAATAATAACAACCTCAAATAATGCCACCGGATCCTGCTTAGCTATTCAACTCCCAATAATATGAAATTAATCATTATCTGATGCGAATCATGCAAATGAAAACAAACTCATTAATATCCATTTTCGCGTGAGCAATATCACATTACGGATTATTTAACTGCCTAGTATAAATCACGAAATCAATTGAGCTTAGCCGCCATGTAATTAAACACACCACATGGCGCATGCCCTTTTTATTCTGAAAAACAGTTAAAGGAATAATTATGGAAAAGCATTACGTCGGTTCTGAAATTGGTCAATTGCGTAGCGTTATGCTGCACCGCCCTAATTTAAGTCTGAAGCGGTTAACCCCCTCAAACTGTCAGGAGCTGTTATTTGATGATGTACTGTCGGTTGAACGGGCGGGTGAGGAGCATGACATCTTTGCAAACACGTTGCGCGAGCAGGGTGTGGAAGTCCTGCTGTTGACCGACCTGCTCACGCAAACGCTTGATATTGCAGAAGCGAAAGCCTGGCTTCTTGAAACGCAAATCTCCGACTATCGCCTCGGGCCAACCTTTGCCGGCGACGTGCGCGGCTGGCTGGCGGATATGCCGCACCGCGAACTGGCGCGGCGATTAAGCGGGGGATTAACCTACGGCGAAATTCCGGCAGCCATTAAAAATATGGTAGTGGATACCCACACGGCGAATGATTTTATTATGAAGCCGCTGCCGAACCATTTATTTACCCGCGATACCTCCTGCTGGATTTATAACGGCGTGTCCATTAACCCGATGGCGAAACCCGCCCGCCAGCGTGAAACCAATAATCTGCGCGCGATATATCGCTGGCACCCGGCATTTGCCGACGGCGATTTTATTAAGTATTTCGGCGACGAGAATATTAATTACGACCACGCCACCTTAGAAGGCGGCGACGTACTGGTGATTGGCCGCGGGGCGGTATTGATCGGCATGTCCGAGCGCACGACGCCGCAGGGCGTGGAGTTCCTCGCCAACAGCCTGTTTAAACACCGTCAGGCCGAACGCGTGATTGCCGTTGAGCTGCCAAAACACCGCTCCTGCATGCACCTCGACACCGTGATGACCCACATCGACGTGGACACCTTCTCCGTCTATCCGGAAGTGGTGCGTAAAGACGCTCAGTGCTGGACGCTCACGCCGGACGGACGCGGCGGCCTGCTGCGCACGCAGGAAACCGACCTGCTGCACGCCATCGAAAAAGCCCTCGGCATTAACCAGGTCCGCCTCATCACCACCGGCGGCGACGCCTTTGAAGCCGAACGCGAGCAGTGGAACGACGCCAACAACGTTCTGACCATCCGCCCTGGCGTGGTGATTGGCTACGAGCGCAACGTCTGGACCAACGAGAAGTACGACAAAGCGGGCATTACCGTGCTGCCGATCCCCGGCGACGAGCTGGGACGCGGTCGCGGCGGCGCGCGCTGCATGAGCTGCCCACTGGAACGCGACGGAATTTAAGGAGCCATCATGGAACGAAAACCCACTCTGGTTGTGGCCCTGGGCGGCAACGCGCTGCTCAAGCGCGGCGAGCCGCTGGAAGCGGATATCCAGCGCCAGAACATCGAGCAGGCCGCCCGCATCATCGCCGGATTAACAGAACAGTGGCGCGTGGTGCTGGTGCACGGCAACGGGCCGCAGGTCGGGCTGCTGGCGCTGCAGAACAGCGCCTACGACAAAGTGACGCCCTACCCGCTGGACGTTCTCGGCGCGGAAAGCCAGGGGATGATCGGCTACATGCTCCAGCAGGCGCTGAAAAACAATCTGCCGCAGCGTGAGGTGAGCGTTCTGCTCACCCAGGTGGAAGTGGACGCCGCCGATCCGGCGTTCAGCAACCCGACCAAGTACATCGGTCCGGTGTACAGCGAAGCGCAGGCGAAAGCGCTGGCCGCAGAAAAAGGCTGGACGTTCAGGGCCGACGGCGCCTATTTCCGCCGCGTGGTGCCCTCTCCGCAGCCGAAGCGCATCGTGGAGAGCGACGCCATTACGGCGCTGATCCAGCGTGACCACCTGGTCATCTGCAACGGCGGCGGTGGCGTGCCGGTAGTGGAAAACGCCAACGGCTATCGCGGCGTTGAAGCGGTGATCGACAAAGACCTCTCCGCCGCCCTGCTGGCGCGCCAGATCGAGGCAGATGCCCTGCTGATCCTCACCGATGCCGACGCGGTGTACCTCGACTGGGGCAAGCCGACCCAGCGCCCGCTGGCGCAGGTGACGCCGGAATTGCTTAAAGACATGCCGTTCGACGCCGGATCGATGGGGCCGAAAGTGGCCGCCTGCCGCGAATTTGTTGAGGCCTGCAACGGCATTGCCGGGATCGGCGCGCTGGCCGACGGCGCGGAGATCCTCGCGGGCGAGAAAGGCACGCTGATTCGTAACTGATCACTCATTTAAAAAGGATTTAGCCATGACCATCAACCTGAAAAACCGCAACTTCCTCAAACTGCTGGACTACACCCCGGCGGAAATTCAGTACCTGATCGACCTCGCCATCGAGCTGAAGGCGGCCAAAAAAGCCGGGCGCGAAAAGCAGACCCTGGTCGGGAAAAACATCGCCCTGATCTTTGAAAAAACCTCCACCCGCACCCGCTGCGCCTTCGAAGTGGGCGCGTTTGACCAGGGCGCGCAGGTTACCTACCTCGGCCCAAGCGGGTCGCAGATCGGTCACAAAGAGTCGATGAAAGACACCGCCCGCGTGCTGGGCCGCATGTATGACGGCATCGAGTACCGTGGCTACGGCCAGGCCATCGTCGAGGAGCTGGGCGAGTACGCGGGCGTGCCGGTGTGGAACGGCCTGACCGACGAGTTCCACCCAACGCAAATTCTCGCTGACCTGATGACCATGCTGGAGCATTCTCCGGGCAAAACCCTGCCGGAGTTGAGCTTTGCCTATCTCGGCGACGCGCGCAACAACATGGGCAACTCCCTGATGGTCGGCGCGGCCAAGATGGGGATGGATATCCGCCTTGTGGCACCGAAATCCTTCTGGCCGGAAGCCGGGCTGGTTGAGCAGTGCCGCGCCATCGCCAAAGAAACGGGCGCACGCATCACCCTCACCGACGACGTGGAAGAAGGCGTGCAGGGCACCGATTTCCTCTACACCGACGTGTGGGTCTCCATGGGAGAGCCGAAGGAGGCCTGGGCCGAGCGCGTCAGCCTGATGAAGCCGTATCAAATCAACGCGGACGTGATGAAGGCCACCGGCAACCCGAACGTCAAGTTCATGCACTGCCTGCCCGCGTTCCACAACGAGCACACTAAAGTGGGCCGCGAGATCGAGATGGCGTACGGCCTGAAGGGGCTGGAGGTGACGGAAGAGGTCTTTGAATCACCGAACTCTATCGTCTTTGACGAAGCAGAAAACCGCATGCACACCATTAAGGCGGTCATGGTGGCGACACTCGGCGACTAATCACCGCCCGGCGCGCCGCGGGGTGCGCCGGGTTTCAGGAGAACATCATGGGCAAGTTCAAGTTTCCCTCCGCTTACACCATTCTCTTTTTTCTGATTGCCGTGGTTGCCGTGCTGACGTGGATTGTTCCGGCCGGGCAGTACCATATGGCGATGAACGAGGCGCTCGGCAAAGAGGTGCCGGTTGCCGGCACCTATGCGCACGTGGCATCGCACCCGCAGGGACTGGTGTCGGTGCTGATGGCGCCGATTGCCGGACTGTACGATCCGGAATCCGGCCAGGCCGGGGCGATCGACGTTGCGCTGTTTATCCTGATCATCGGGGGATTTCTCGGGATCGTCACCAAAACCGGGGCAATTGACGCCGGGATCGAGCGCGTCACCACTAAGCTGCGCGGGCGCGAAGAGTGGATGATCCCGATCCTGATGGCGCTGTTTGCCGCAGGCGGCACGATTTACGGCATGGCCGAAGAGTCGCTGCCCTTCTATACCTTACTGGTGCCGGTGATGCTGGCGGCGCGGTTCGATCCGGTGGTTGCCGCGTCCACCGTACTGCTCGGGGCGGGGATCGGCACGCTCGGGTCCACCATTAACCCGTTCGCGACGGTGATCGCCGCCAACGCCGCCGGGATCCCCTTCACCAATGGGATCATGCTGCGCATCGCGCTGCTGGTCATCGGCTGGATCATCTGCGTGGCGTGGGTGATGCGCTATGCCCGTAAGGTGCGCAAAGATCCGTCGCTGTCGATCGTGGCGGATAAACAGGAGGAGAACCTCGCCCACTTCCTCGGCAACAAGGGCGAGCAGTCGCTGGAATTTACTCCGGTGCGCAAACTCATCCTGGTGATTTTCGCCCTCGCTTTCGCGGTGATGATCTACGGCGTGGCGGTGCTGGGCTGGTGGATGGCGGAGATCTCGGCGGTGTTCCTCGCCAGCGCCATTATCGTTGGGCTTATCGCCCGCATGAGCGAAGAGGAGCTGACGTCGACGTTTATCAACGGCGCGCGAGATTTGCTGGGCGTCGCGCTGATTATCGGCATCGCGCGCGGTATCGTAGTGATTATGGATAAGGGCATGATTACCCACACCATTTTGCACAGCGCCGAGGGGATGGTCACCGGATTGTCGACGGTGGCGTTCATTAACGTGATGTACTGGCTGGAGGTGGTGCTGTCGTTTCTTGTGCCTTCTTCGTCCGGCCTGGCCGTTCTGACGATGCCGATCATGGCGCCCCTTGCCGATTTCGCTAACGTCAACCGCGACCTGGTGGTTACGGCTTACCAGTCGGCGTCCGGCATCGTTAACCTTATCACCCCCACCTCTGCCGTTGTGATGGGCGGGCTGGCTATCGCCCGCGTGCCCTACGTGCGTTATCTGAAATGGGTCGCGCCGCTGCTGGGGATTTTGACGGTGGTGATTATGGTGGCGTTAAGCCTGGGCGCGTTGTTGTGATTTGCCGGATGGCGCTGCGCTCATCCGGCCTACGGATCGGTGCGGTGCCACCGGTTATTTCGGGAACTGATATGGGAACTATGATGGATTACGAAGAGTACTCTCCCAAAGAGCAACTACAGCTAACGGTCTGCCAGCGTCTGATCGCGGAAAAGAGCTATCTCTCTCAGGAAGAGATCCGCCGCGACTTGCAGGAGCGGGGTTTTGAGACCATCAGCCAGTCCACCGTTTCACGTCTGCTCAAGCTGCTTGGCGTCATAAAAATTCGCAATGCCAAAGGGCTAAAGATTTATTCGCTGAATCCCCAGCTGCGCCCTGCCCCCGACGCCGCGCGTACCGTCTCCGAAATGGTGGTGAGCGTGGAGCACAATAGCGAATTTATCCTTATTCATACCGTTGCCGGATATGGCCGCGCGGTGGCGCGTATTCTGGATTATCACCAGTTACCGGAAATTTTAGGCGTGGTGGCGGGAAGCAGTATTGTCTGGGTCGCGCCCCGGGTGGTGAAACGTACCGCGCTGGTGCATAAGCAAATTAATTATTTACTCAGAATGCATTAATATTCATAAAGAACCGTTTGCATTGAGTAAAGCGTGCATTAAATCGCTTGATCCCAAAAACGAGCTGCGTATAATGCCCGACAATTTGCCGGGAGGAAGCATGGTCAAGCGTGTACGACATAACGTCTTACCGCGTCTGAAATCAGACGCTGGCCTGCCGTTTTTCTTCCCGTTGCTAAACCTATTCCCAGAGCCCCTCATTTGAGGGGCTTTTTTTTGCCCGGCGTCAGGAGATAAACATGAATCCGCTTTATCAAAAACACATCATTTCCATAAACGACCTCAGCCGCGAAGAGCTGGAACTGGTTCTGGAAACCGCGGCAAAACTGAAGGCCAATCCGCAGCCGGAGCTGCTGAAGCACAAGGTGATCGCGAGCTGTTTCTTTGAAGCCTCGACGCGCACCCGCCTCTCCTTTGAAACCTCCATGCACCGCCTGGGCGCGAGCGTGGTGGGCTTCTCGGACAGCAGCAACACGTCGCTGGGCAAAAAAGGCGAAACCCTGGCGGATACCATTTCAGTGATCAGCACCTACGTTGACGCGATTGTGATGCGCCACCCGCAGGAGGGCGCGGCGCGTCTGGCGACCGAGTTTTCTGGCGGCATTCCGGTGCTGAACGCCGGTGACGGCGCCAACCAGCATCCGACGCAGACCCTGCTGGACCTGTTCACCATTCAGGAGACACAGGGCACGCTTGAAAACCTGAACATCGCCATGGTCGGTGACCTGAAGTACGGCCGCACCGTCCACTCCCTGACCCAGGCGCTGGCGAAATTTAGCGGCAACCGCTTCTTCTTCATCGCCCCGGACGCGCTGGCGATGCCGCAGTACATCCTCGACATGCTGGACGAGAAAGGCATTACGTGGAGCCTGCACGCCAGCATCGAAGAGGTGGTGGGTAACGTGGATATTCTCTATATGACCCGCGTGCAGAAAGAGCGTCTGGATCCGTCCGAATACGCCAACGTGAAGGCGCAGTTCGTGCTGCGCGCCAGCGATCTCGACGGCGCACGCGACAACATGAAGGTGCTGCACCCGCTGCCGCGCATCGATGAGATTGCCACCGACGTGGATAAAACGCCGCACGCCTGGTACTTCCAGCAGGCCGGAAACGGCATCTTCGCTCGCCAGGCGTTACTGGCACTGGTTCTGAATCGCGAATTAGCTCTGTAAGGGGAGACGACCATGACACACGATAACAAACTCCAGGTTGAAGCCATCAAGCGTGGCACCGTGATTGACCACATCCCTGCGCAGGTGGGCTTTAAGCTGCTGACGCTGTTCAAACTGACCGAAACCGACCAGCGCATCACCATCGGCCTGAACCTGCCGTCCGGCGAAATGGGCCGTAAAGATCTGATCAAGATCGAGAACACCTTCCTGACCGACGAGCAGGTCAACCAGCTGTCGCTGTACGCGCCGGACGCCACGGTTAACCGCATCGACGATTACGACGTGGTGGGCAAATCCCGCCCGAGCCTGCCGGAGCGCATCGAAAGCGTGCTGGTCTGCCCGAACAGCAACTGCATCAGCCACGCCGAGCCGGTTTCGTCCAGCTTTGCAGTGAAAAAGCGCGCCAATGACATCGCGCTTAAATGCAAATACTGCGAAAAAGAGTTTTCCCATTATGTGGTGCTGGCCAACTAATTGAGGTTGGTAATGAAATCCCGGCTG
The DNA here is from genome assembly GCF_014895705.1 of Enterobacter cloacae complex sp. P27C. Classification (NCBI taxonomy): domain Bacteria; kingdom Pseudomonadati; phylum Pseudomonadota; class Gammaproteobacteria; order Enterobacterales; family Enterobacteriaceae; genus Enterobacter; species Enterobacter cloacae complex sp. P27C. The sequence goes on along the minus strand of NZ_JADBQB010000004.1, from coordinate 134,257 downwards.
TTATAATGGCCGGGAACATTCTTAACGCTGTAATTCTGGAGAAAAAATGAGCAAAGTACTCGCGACGGAAAATGCACCAGCGGCTATCGGCCCATACGTTCAGGGCGTTGATCTGGGCAGCATGATCATCACCTCTGGCCAGATCCCGGTAAACCCGAAAACCGGTGAAGTACCGGCCGACGTGGCGGCGCAGGCGCGTCAGTCGCTGGAAAACGTGCAAGCTATCGTTGAATCTGCGGGCCTGAAAGTGGGTGATATCGTCAAAACGACGGTGTTCGTGAAAGATCTGAACGACTTCGCCACCGTTAACGCCACTTACGAAGCGTTCTTCACCGAGCACAACGCCACCTTCCCGGCGCGCTCCTGCGTGGAAGTGGCGCGTCTGCCAAAAGACGTGAAAATTGAAATTGAAGCGATCGCCGTACGTCGTTAATACATTTCAATAAACAGAAGGCAGCTCGGGCTGCCTTTTTTATTTCGGTTATTTTTACTCTCCGGGTAAAATGACACAGAGCCAGATCCATTATTAGACTCTCCCTCGCCTAGTAATATTCTCTAATAATGGATGAGTAATGAAACTTTCAAAAATTGCACTTGCCCTCGCAACAGTGACCGTTGCATCTTCGGCATTTGCTCACGGATATATTGAATCTCCTGCCAGCCGCGCCTATATGTGTAAGCTGGGTCAAAATATTGATTGCGGCTCCGTACAGTATGAACCGCAGAGCGTAGAGAAAACCTCCGGCTTCCCGACCGGGGCAGAGCCAGCAGACGGACACCTCGCCAGCGCGGGTATCTCTCAATATTCTCAGCTGGATAAGCAGAGCCTGAATGCGTGGACTAAAAACCCGATGACCGCGGGCCCGCATGAATTTGTCTGGCACCATACTGCGCCGCACAAAACCACCAACTGGCGTTATTACATTACCAAACAAAACTGGGACCCAAATAAGCCGCTAACTCGCGATCAGTTTGAATTAACCCCGTTCTGTACAATTAACGGAAATAGCCAGGCGCCAGCCGTAACTAAATCCATGACCTGTAATGTTCCTGAACGCACAGGCTATCAGGTAATTTACGGCGTATGGGAAATTGCAGATACCACAAACAGCTTCTATCAGGCTATCGACGTTGATTTCGGGAATGGCGGCAACGTTACCCCGGACGAAACGCCTGCGGTTGTGTCCGAGTGGAGCAAAACCCTGAGCGGCCAGATTGCCGGTAATAACCTGAACGTGGGCGATAAAGTTATCGCACGCTTCTTCGACGCCCACGGCGAAGTGACCGCCATGCGCACCGAGATGACCATCGGCTCTGCTGAACAAGGCGACGCTAACCAGTGGTCCTACGATCTGGCGCAGAAGATCAACACCGCACAGCACGACGTGCGCGTCGGCGTGAAAGATGAAGCCGGTGACATCAGCCCGGTTCACGGCGCCAACAGCGTATTCGTGAAAGACGGCAGCACGCTGCAGTCCGTTGCTATCTCTTATGAAGAGCAAAAAGCGCAGGTGAATGAGACCATTGCCGTTACCGATCTGCAATACAGCAAAATCGAACATGGCAACGCGACCGTGACCTTCCACGTGAATACGCAGGGCGACGTGAATTTTGAAGCACACGTGATGAACCACCACGGTGCGGAAAAAGGCTACCTGAAGCAGGACATGAACAACAGCAATCAGGACGTCACCATGACCCTGACCGACGTGACCGCCGGTCACCACATGCTGAAATACTACGCGACCAATAAAGACGGCACCCTGTTCGCGCAGGACGTCCTGAACCTGATGCTGGAAGGCGATGCCGCTGCGGATAGCACCGGCCACCACGACTTTACCTTCCCGGACAATATCGCGTCGTACAAGGCGGGTACCGTGGTGCTTCAGCCTAAAGACGGTAAGACCTACGAATGTAAGCCATTCCCGTACAGCGGCTTCTGCGTGCAGTACAGCCCAACCGCAAACCAGTATGAGCCAGGCGTTGGCGCACACTGGAAAGAGGCGTGGGTTCTGAAGAACTGAGTGGCCTTTACGCCCGGCGGCACTGCGTTTGCCGGGCCTACACACCACGTAGGCCCGGTAAGCGCAGCGCCACCGGGCATGCGTGTTACTGATTTCGCGTGGCGCGTAGCAGCGTCTCCAGCGGATAGACCGCCGCAATCACCACCTCATCCTGCACCTTCGCCGCGCTGTCCAGCTCGCTCTGGATCGACGCGATCTCTTTGTCGTCCAGCGTCCCCTGACGCGCCACCAGATCCGTCAGCCTCAGGCCAATCGAGGCCAGCTTATCCACCTCCAGAATGACCGGCTTAATGGCCTTCAGCTGATAGCTGTTTTCGCTCAAGGCCAGCACATCGCTGGTGTTGTTCTGCCAGCGGTTAAAGACGTGGCGCAGCGCCTCGGCGCTCTCCGTGTCTTCCGCGTCGCTCACCAGGCGGTCCGCCCACTTGTGCATCTGGCGCACGGTAGCGCTTTCGGCGTTCAGCGCATCTGCAAGTCTGTTAAGCGGCTCAAACTGATGGTAGTTTCCGGCCTGGAACTTCAGGTGCTGGCGGGTGTAATACTGGGCCGGCTCGAGCGCCTGGGCGAGGATTTGCAGCGGCAGTGTGTCGGCATTGTTAGCGAGGCGCGTGAACTGCACCTGCTGCTGGGTATGCTGCTGCAGCCCGACGGACACCGTCGACCAGCTGTCCATCGCCTGCAGGCGGGTATACATGTTATCGACGTCGTTGACGTCCTGCGCGGACCACAGCCGCTCCGCCACCGCAAAGGCGCGCGGCCACAGGCGGATGTCCAGCACCGGCGCGACCACGTTTTCCGCCCACAGCGCGGCTTCGCCGCCGAGCAGGTTGGCCTGATTCGCCACGTCCGGCACGACCGGAGGGGTACCTTTCGGCACGTCGTCCAGACGCGCGCCGCTAATCGGGTAGCGGGTGTTTCCCACCAGGAAATAGCCGGTGAGTTTGTCGTTATCAACGTTGACCACCGGGCGCGTTTCACCCATCCAGGTGTCGACGGTAAAGGTCACCTGGTTGTCGTCGCGCCACTGAATGTTATTCACCGCCCGACGCGATTTCCCGGCAAAATCAATAAATCCGCGCCACCCGGCGTCGCCTTTCACCAGCGTAAAGCTGCCTTCCACCGGCTTGCCCTTCAGGCGCGGCATGGAGAAAGCCCAGCTCTGGGCGCTGTCGGTGTCCGCTATCACGTCCACGCCACTCAGCCCCTGCGGCACGATTTCGTTGCGGTAGTGATAGGCGGTGGACTGGGGCTGGTCGAGGTAGAAGCCGGTTGAGAGAATGCCCTTATAGCCGTTCTGCGCCACCTGCCCCAGCGCGTCCTGTCCCTGCCAGGACTGGATCAGAATGCTTTTCGGCAGATCGGGATGGTAGATCTCATCCCAGCCGACCATCTGCCGGTGGTGCTTCTCAAGGATCGTCTCCAGCTTGCGGTTGAAATACGCCTGCAGCGCGTGGCTGTCCGCCAGTTTGTTGTCGCGCATAAATCTCTGGATCGCCGCGTTTGCCTTCCACTGGCTGTCGTCCACCTCATCGCCGCCGATATGCAGATACGGATCGGGGAAGATCGCCGCCAGTTCGCTGACCATCGCGTCGGCGAAGGTGTAGGTCGCCTCTTTGATGGGATCCAGCACCGGCTTCAGCACGCCCCAGTGGCGCTCCATAGCGTACGGCCCCGGCGCGCTCATCAGTTCTGGATAGGCGACGGCAATCGCTGAGGCGTGGCCCGGCATATCGATTTCCGGCACCACGCGTATGCCGCGTTCGGCAGCGTAACGCACAATCTCGCGCATCTGCTCAGGGGTGTAGAACAGCCCGTCGCTGGCAAGCTGGGTTAATTTTGGATAACGCTTCGAGGTAAAGCGCCAGCCCTGATCGTCAGTCAGATGCCAGTGCAGGACGTTGAGCTTAGCCGCGGCCATACCGTCGATCTGGCGTTTGATATCGGGTAACGGGATGAAATGGCGCGCCGAATCGAGCAGCAGCCCGCGCCACGGGAAGCGCGGCGAATCTTCGATGGTTACCCACGGAATCGAGGTGTTTTCGGCACCGTTCTGCATCAGCTGGAGCAAGGTTTCCATTGCGCGCAATGCGCCAAAGCGGGTGTTAGCGGAGATGTTCACGCCGTTGGCATCCACTATGAGTTTGTAGCTCTCATCGCTGTCCGGCAGCGGCTGCGGCTTCACCTTTTTAGCGATGGCGATACGGATGGTCGGCTTGTCAGGTTTTTCGGCCTGTGGCTGTAGCGTCCAGCCGGTTTGCAGCGCAATGCGCTGGCGCAGGCGGTTGACCGCGTCCCCCAGATCGTCGCCGCTGACGCTCACGGAGAGTTGATTGTTAAGCACCAGCGCGCCCTGCGTCGTCGGGCGTTCAACCTTCGCAGGCCAGGGCATCAGGGGAAGATCGCCTGCCGGCGCGGCAAAAGCGGAGGCGCCGAGCATAAGCCCGGCGGTTAAGAGACTGTACCGTAACATGAATGTTCCTTATCTGACGGGCCAAATACAGGCAAAACATTCTGTTAACATGCGTACAAATTGTCGTCAAGCGAATGCGCCAACGGAGATCACAGGTTGTTGAATTTGGGAGGAAAGCCAGATGCCGGGTGGCGGCTTCGCCTTACCCGGCCTACGTTTGGATTGTGGCAAAATGAGCTTACTGCCACCCATATCGACGCGCATAGAATCCTTTCACCATCTGGGTCAGCACCATATAACCCGCGAGGATCGCCACCAGCCATGGGAAGTAGCTCAGCGGCAGCGCCTGAAGTTGCAGGTAGCTTGCCAGCGGTGAGAACGGCAGCGCGATACCCAGCGCCATCACAATGCCCGTCATCACAATCAGCGGCCACGCGGCACGGCTCTGGATGAACGGAATGCGGCGCGTGCGGATCATATGCACAATCAGCGTCTGGGACAGCAGCCCTACCACGAACCAGCCGGACTGGAACAGCGTCTGGTGTTCCGGGGTGTTGGCGTGGAACACAAACCACATCAGGCAGAAGGTCAGAATGTCGAAGATGGAGCTGATCGGCCCAAAGAACAGCATAAAGCGGCCCAGATCGGCGGGGTTCCAGCGCTGCGGCTTCTGGATCTGCTCGTCGTCCACGTTATCAAACGGGATCGCTACCTGAGAGACATCGTACATCAGGTTCTGGATCAGCAGGTGCAGCGGCAGCATCGGCAGGAACGGCAGAAACGCGCTCGCCACCAGCACGCTGAAGACGTTACCGAAGTTGGAGCTGGCGGTCATTTTGATGTACTTGAGCATGTTGGCGAAGGTGCGGCGCCCTTCAATGACGCCCTCCTCCAGCACCATCAGGCTCTTTTCCAGCAGGATGATATCCGCCGCTTCACGGGCGATATCCACGGCGCCGTCCACGGAGATGCCAATGTCCGCCGCACGCAGCGCGGGCGCATCGTTGATGCCGTCGCCCATAAAGCCCACCACGTGCCCTTCACGACGCAGCAGCGTCACAATGCGCTCTTTGTGCATCGGCGTCAGGCGGGCAAACAGCGTCGTGCGCTGGGCAAGCTGCGCCAGTTCGTCGTCGGTGAGGTGCTCAATGTCGCTCCCGACCACCACGTCGCCCGCGTCCAGCCCCACTTCGTGACACACTTTGGCAGCCACCAGCTCGCTGTCACCGGTGAGAATTTTGACGGTGATGCCGCTCGCCTTCAGCGCCTTCAGCGCCGGTGCGGTGGTCTCTTTCGGCGGATCGAGGAATGCGATGTAACCCTCGAGGATCAAATCGGATTCGTCGATACGCTGATAGTCCCCCTCCCGCGCGGGCAGGAATTTGCTCGCCACCGCCACCACGCGCAGCCCCTGACGGTTCAGGTTGTCGGTGACGCGCTTGATGCGGCGCAGCATGGTGTCGTCCAGCGGCACGATCTCCCCGTTATGGCGCACCTGCGTGGAGACGTTCAGGATCTCCTGCAGCGCGCCTTTGCAGATCAGCTGGTGCACGTCCGGCTGCTCGCTCACCACCACCGACATGCGGCGGCGCTCGAAGTCGAACGGGATTTCGTCCACCTTCTGCCAGCGGCCGGAGAGCGTACGGGCGGCCTCCTCGTCCACGCCTTCCAGCACCGCCACGTCGAGCAGGTTTTTCAGCCCGGTCTGGTAGTGGCTGTTCAGCCACGCGCTGTGGAGCACGCGCTCGCTGGTTTTACCAGCGATGTCGGTGTGGTTCTCCAGCACGATTTTGTCCTGCGTCAGGGTGCCGGTTTTATCGGTGCAGAGGATGTCCATCGCGCCAAAGTTCTGGATGGCGTCGAGGTGCTTGACGATCACCTTTTGTTTAGAGAGTTTGACCGCCCCGCGCGCCAGCGTGGAGGTAACGATCATCGGCAGCATTTCCGGCGTCAGGCCGACGGCCACGGAGAGCGCAAACAGCGCCGCCTCCCACCAGTCGCCCTTGGTGTAGCCGTTGATCAACAGGACAATCGGCGTCATGACCATCATAAAGCGGATCAGCAGCATGCTGACGCGGCCAATCCCTTTCTGGAAGGCGTTCGGCTCGCTCTCCTGCTCGCTGACGCGTCCGGCCAGCTGGCCAAACCAGGTGTTGCCCCCGGTGGCGGTGACAATTGCCTGCGCCGTGCCGCTGACCACCGTGGTGCCCATAAAGCACAGGGTGTCGCACTCGAGCGGGTTCATCTGCTGCGGGTCGCGGCTGCGCGATACCTTCTCAACGGGCAGGGACTCGCCAGTCAGGGAGGCCTGCGCCACGAACAGATCCCGCGCCTGGATGATGCGTAAATCCGCCGGGATCATGTCTCCCGCCGCCAGCTTCACCAGGTCGCCCGGCACCAGCTGGTCAATGGGCAGCTCAACCCAGGCGTTTTCGCCGAGGTCGTTAATCACGCGCGAGACGGTCGCGGTGTTGCTGACCATCGCCTTCAGGGCGTCCGCCGCTTTGGTGGAGCGGGCTTCCTGAATGAAGTTCAGCAGCGTGGAGATACCCACCATCAGGGCAATCACGCCCGCGGCAAAGAGATCTTCCGTCGCGTAAGAGATAATGCCGAGTACGGTCAGCAGCAGGTTGAACGGGTTGCGGTAGCAGAGCCACAGGTGCACCCACCACGGAGAGGGCTTCTGCGCCGGGATCTGGTTATCGCCGTGCACGGCGCGGATTTTTTCCACTTCAGACGCGTTCAGCCCTTCCGGATGGCCGCCAAAGGCGCGCCAGACTTCGTTTTCATCCATCGCCGCCACGTTCAGGCAGCGTTCGGTCAGGGACGCCGGGATCGCCGCTCCCGCCATGTTTTTGGCATTGGGCAGCGGATCGCGCTGAACAAGACGGTGTGGCAGATGGCGGCTCAGCAGCGCCTGCAGCTGCCGGGTGATATTTTTAAACATAGACATTCCTCCGCATCCGCCAGGCGGACGCAGCATTCCCTTCAGGCGTGGCAAAGCCGTACCTGTCAGGCACTCAATTTTTCAAGCAGGAACGTTTGGGACGTTGCTGCCTCACATTACCGGTGAGACAGCAAAAGCTGGCTTACCGGAAAGAACAAATTCTCCCGTTCAGGAGAGGTGCGGGATCGGGATCCATAAAGCCTCCGGTAAGTAAAAAAACAGGGTGTCGCCGCGCAGTATAAAGATTTAAGCGTACCCTTTGTGACGATTCGGGCGGTATTATACGCGCCTGCAAATAAACAGTACGTAAACCAGACTTTGCCCATAGCGAAATCGCGCTATAGCATTAGGCTCAATTGACCATTTTGTCGTTGTTACAGGGAAAACAGCATGCAGAACCGCCTTACAATTAAAGACATCGCGCGTTTAAGCGGCGTGGGGAAATCAACCGTCTCACGCGTGCTGAACAACGAAAGCGGCGTCAGCGAACGCACCCGCGAGCGCGTTGAGGCGGTCATGAATCAGCACGGTTTTTCCCCTTCCCGCTCCGCGCGCGCCATGCGCGGGCAGAGCGATAAAGTGGTTGCGATCATCGTTTCGCGTCTGGATTCCCTCTCCGAAAACCTCGCCGTTCAGACCATGCTGCCTGCCTTCTACGAGCAGGGCTATGATCCGATCATGATGGAGAGCCAGTTCTCGCCACAGCTGGTGGAAGAACATCTCGGCATGCTCCAGCGCCGTAACATTGACGGCGTGGTGCTGTTTGGTTTTACCGGCATTGACGAGGAGATGCTGAAACACTGGCAGCCGTCTCTGGTGCTGCTGGCGCGCGATGCCCACGGCTTTGCCTCCGTCTGTTATGACGATGAGGGGGCGATTATTACCCTGATGCAGCGCCTGTACGAAGAAGGCCACCGCCACATCAGCTATCTGGGCGTGCCGCACGCGGACGTTACCACCGGCAAGCGCCGCCACGAAGCCTATCTGGCCTTTTGCAAAAAGCACAATCTCCCTGCCGTGGCCTCCCTGCCGGGGCTGGGCATGAAGCAGGGCTACGAGCAGGTCGCCAGCGTCCTGACGCCGCAGACCACCGCGCTGGTGTGCGCCACGGACACCCTTGCGCTGGGTGCCAGCAAGTATCTGCAGGAGCAGCGCATTGATAACCTGCAGGTGGCGAGCGTCGGCAGCACGCCGCTGATGAAGTTCCTGCACCCTGAAATTATCACCGTCGATCCGGGCTACGCCGAGTCCGGCAGACAGGCCGCCGCGCAGCTGATCGAGCAGATCAACGGGCGGAGCGAGCCGCGCCAGATCGTTATTCCTGCCCGTCTCTCATAACCCCCCTGAATCGTTTATTGTGATCTTCGCCCGATTTCGGGAACGTTCCCATTTTCGCCGTCACGCTGAAGGAGTAGGCTTGCGCTCAGGTCATTACCCCCCTCAACATCTGTCATGAGGTTTCATGATGAGTAAAGTCAAACAAGCAGATATCGATCGGCTGATCGTCCTGGTCGGCGGCCGCGAGAACATCGCCACCGTCAGCCATTGCATTACCCGCCTGCGCTTCGTGCTGAACGATCCGGCCAGGGCCAACCCGAAGGCGATTGAAGAGCTTTCCATGGTGAAAGGCTGCTTCACCAACGCCGGACAGTTCCAGGTGGTGATTGGTACCGAAGTGGGCGATTACTATCAGGCTCTGCTGGCGACCACCGGACACTCTTCTGCCGATAAAGAGCAGGCGAAGAAGGCGGCGCGCCAGAATATGAAGTGGCACGAGCAGCTGATTTCCCACTTTGCAGAAATCTTCTTCCCGCTGCTGCCGGCGCTGATCAGCGGGGGCTTAATTTTGGGCTTCCGTAACGTCATCGGCGATGTGCCAATGAGCGACGGTAAAACCCTGGCGCAGATGTACCCGGCGCTGCAAAGCATCTATGACTTCCTGTGGCTGATTGGCGAAGCGATCTTCTTCTATCTGCCGGTGGGGATTTGCTGGTCCGCGGTGCGCAAGATGGGCGGTACGCCAATTCTCGGTATCGTACTGGGCGTCACGCTGGTCTCTCCGCAGTTAATGAACGCTTACTTACTTGGTCAGCAGGTGCCGGAAGTGTGGAACTTCGGCCTGTTTACCATCGCCAAGGTGGGCTATCAGGCGCAGGTCATTCCGGCCCTGCTGGCGGGTCTGGCGCTGGGCTTTATTGAGACGCGTCTGAAGCGCATCGTGCCGGATTACCTCTACCTGGTGGTGGTGCCGGTCTGCTCGCTGATCCTGGCCGTCTTCCTGGCGCACGCTTTTATCGGTCCGTTTGGCCGCATGATCGGCGACGGCGTGGCCTTCGCGGTGCGTCATCTGATGACCGGCAGCTTCGCGCCAATCGGTGCCGCGCTGTTTGGCTTCCTGTATGCCCCGCTGGTGATCACCGGCGTGCACCAGACCACGCTGGCCATCGATATGCAGATGATCCAGAGCCTCGGCGGTACCCCGGTCTGGCCGATTATCGCCCTCTCTAACATCGCACAGGCCTCTGCGGTGACCGGCATCATTATCGTTAGCCGTAAGCACAACGAGCGTGAGATCTCCGTTCCGGCGGCCATCTCCGCCTATCTCGGCGTCACCGAACCGGCGATGTACGGTATCAACCTGAAGTATCGCTTCCCGATGCTCTGCGCGATGATCGGCTCTGGCCTGGCGGGCCTGCTGTGCGGCCTGAACGGCGTGATGGCGAACGGGATTGGCGTCGGCGGCCTGCCGGGGATCCTCTCCATCCAGCCTACTTTCTGGCAAGTGTTTGCCCTGGCCATGGCGGTGGCGATTATCGTCCCCATGGCGCTCACCACCGTGGTTTACCAGCGTAAGTTCCGTCAGGGCACGCTGCAGATTGTTTAACTTCATCTTTCGGGGCGCAGTTGCGCCCCTTCGCATTTGCAGGAACGCATTATGAATACCCTTCCTCACTGGTGGCAGAACGGCGTCATCTACCAGATTTACCCAAAGAGTTTTCAGGACACCACCGGCAGCGGCACCGGCGATCTGCGCGGCGTGACGCAGCGGCTGGATTACCTGAAAACCCTCGGCATCGACGCCATCTGGCTGACGCCGTTTTATATTTCCCCGCAGGTGGATAACGGCTACGACGTGGCGAATTACACCGCCATCGACCCGTCCTTTGGCACGCTGGATGACTTTGACGAGCTGGTTGCAGAAGCGCACGAACGCGGCATTCGCATCGTGCTGGATATGGTGTTTAACCATACCTCCACGCAGCACGCCTGGTTCCGCGAGTCGCTGAACAAAGAGAGCCCGTACCGCCAGTTCTACATCTGGCGCGACGGCACGCCGGAGCAGCTCCCCAACAACTGGCGCTCCAAGTTTGGCGGCAACGCCTGGCGCTGGCACGCCGAGAGCGAGCAGTATTATCTTCACCTTTTCGCGCCCGAGCAGGCGGATCTCAACTGGGAAAACCCGGCGGTGCGCGCCGAGCTGAAAAAGGTATGCGAGTTCTGGGCCGATCGCGGCGTGGACGGCTTGCGTCTGGACGTGATTAACCTCATCTCTAAAGATCAGGATTTCCCGGACGACACCATTGGCGATGGTCGCCGCTTCTACACTGACGGCCCGCGCATCCACGAATATCTCCAGGAGATGAGCCGCGACGTCTTCACCCCGCGCAACCTGATGACGGTGGGCGAGATGTCGTCAACCTCGCTGGAGAACTGCCAGCAGTACGCGTCGCTCGACGGGCGCGAGCTGTCGATGACCTTTAACTTCCACCACCTGAAGGTGGACTACCCCGGCGGCGAAAAGTGGACGAAGGCAAAGCCGGACTTCGTGGCGCTGAAAACCCTTTTCCGCCACTGGCAGCAGGGGATGCACAACAAAGCCTGGAACGCGCTGTTCTGGTGTAACCACGACCAGCCGCGCATCGTGTCGCGCTTTGGCGACGAAGGGGAACACCGCGTTCACGCTGCAAAGATGCTCGGCATGGTGCTGCACGGCATGCAGGGCACGCCGTATATCTACCAGGGTGAAGAGCTGGGCATGACTAACCCGCACTTCAGCCGCATCACCGACTACCGCGACGTGGAAAGCCTGAACATGTTCGCCGAACTGCGGGCCAATGGCCGTGAGCCGGATGAATTACTGGCGATTCTGGCGAGTAAATCCCGCGATAACGGGCGAACCCCAATGCAGTGGGACGCGTCACACAATGCGGGCTTTACCGAGGGCGAGCCGTGGATTGGGGTCTGCGATAACTATGAAACTGTGAATGCCCGTACGGCGCTGGACGACCCGGATTCAGTGTTCTACACCTATCAGTCGCTGATTCGTCTGCGCAAAGCCCTCCCGGTGCTGACGTGGGGAGATTATGAAGATCTCCTGCCGGAACACCCTTCCCTGTGGTGCTATCGCCGCCAGTGGCAGGGCCAGACGCTGATGGTGGTGGCGAACCTGAGCCGAGAGCACCAGCAGTGGCAGCCGGACCCGGTACAGGGCGCATGGCAGGTCGCACTCAGCAACTATGAGGACGTCCCCTCTCGTCCCGATACGCTGCAACTGCGCCCGTTTGAAGCCATCTGGTGGGTGCAGGAATAAACGTCAGGAGATACAGCATGCTGTATCTCCTTTTTTTATGTTTAGCGATACGCTAAATGTACGACGATAACTTTTACATCACGGCGTACCGAAAATAAAAATAGCCCTGCCAATTAAATAACCTCGGCAGGACATGATGAAAAAGACAATTATTAAAGTAACGTGTATTAGCGCATTATTATTGAGCACACAGGGATGGTGCGGAAATACGTCCGTCGACCTTCGCTTTGGCCATAATACGCGCTCTGACGTAAATGATTCACGTATTAAGGTTATGCATCAGGCGGATAACGGTTTTTACTTCTCCGTTGAAGCTGCACAAAACCACAACGATACCTTTTTTGGTGATACCGACCGAAATAATCCCGATGACAAAGGATTAACGGAGGCGGCACAGGAGATTGAAACGCGCTGGCGCTTCAATCTGGGCAATGGCTTTGCCGTTGCGCCTGGCATGGTGACGGTTTTCACCCCCAGTAATACCCACTATCGCCCCTTCATTCAGGGCTGGAAAGCGTTTGATAACGGTCTGAATCTTTCCGCCCGTTACCGTTATAACACCGTCAATGACGCGCACAGCGACAAAGAACTCGACGGCAGCGGCTATACCCGCCGCCAGTCACACCAGTTCGACATTTGGTTCGCGTACAACATTGGCAAATTCGGTATGTCCTACAACCCGCGCTTCCGCTGGCAGGATAATGTCGATCAGGGAACCGGGGATGATACCTACTGGGAGCATACCGTTGCGTTCAACTACCAGCTCGACGATGGCTGGACGCCTTACGTCGAGCTGGTGTCACTGGATAAAACCTATATCAACAATGACGGCAACCATGAAAATGATTATGCCGTACGTCTGGGGATAGTGAAGCAGCTCTGACGGCCTGACTACACCGTATCGTGCTGCAGCAGCCTGCAGCCGATACGGTCCACGGCGCTTAACAGTTCAAGCTGGCCCTCCCGCTGATACAGCGATACCGCGTTAATGTCGATCGATAACGGCCAGCATAGCGTTGAGATCGACGCCAGCGTCGCCCCCTGACGGGTAATTGCAATAATCTTTAAGCCCTTGCGCAGCGCGTTTCGCGCCATTTCTATCAGCGACTGTGTCTCCCCGGATTTGCTGATCAGCACCAGCGTCCCCTTCGATACCCGTGTCAGCTGGTGCATGTCATTCAAAATAAGATGCGGCAGGCTCGCCAGCGATAAAAAGCGCGACAGGTAGTTGAGGCTGGTAAGCGAGGCGCCGCGTGCGTACAGATAGATATGGCTGGAATGGATGAGCAGCCTGGACACCTCCGCCACAATGTCGTCCGCCTGCGGACCCGCGTCGGGCACTGCAGGCGCCGGGGTAAAATGATCGCGTAAAAAACGATACCGAAGCTCGGTATAGCTTTTATACCCCATTTTTTTACACACACGATTAACGGATGTTGTCGTTGTAAAGGTATCACGGGCAATCTCTTTTGCCGAAATATTAGAAATATTACACGCGTGATGCTGAATGTATTCAAATATCAAGCGTTCACTTCCCTGGAATGAATTCATATATTACACCCTGTTTAATCCCGGCATGATATTAACACAACAGAGAAATAGTCTCTGGAAGGCGCTTCACACATTGCATTTACGCGTATCGCGATACGTAATTAGTATTAGCAAACGTTAAAAACTGTTTTAGGTTCTCTTTATACTTTCCCTGTTTTCACATCCAGGGAATTATGACAATGACGAAACAGAAAGTTGTCGCGGTAACGGCCTGCCCGACGGGCATTGCACATACCTTTATGGCGGCGAATAAAATTATTGCATGGGCTAAAGAGCACAATATTGAGGTTAAGGTCGAAACGCAGGGCAGCGACGGCGTTAAAAACCGCTTAACGAAGCAGGATATCGCCTCCGCCACGGCCATTATTCTGGCAACCGACGTCCCCATTCAGGATGCCGAGCGCTTTGAAAACATTCCCCACCTTCAGACCCGCACGCAAGAGCTGATCAAGCATACCGATCGCTATCTGCGTCAGGCGCTTGCCATGGAAAAAAACGTCACGACTGTCGTACATGAAGACGAACTCCAGCCTTCGGCTTACCAGATTTTTATCGGCCATATCATGGCGGCCATCAGCTATATGCTGCCGGTGGTGGTCATGGGCGGGCTGATGATGGCAACGGCCAAAATTACCGGCCAGTTTATTAACATCGACCATTCGCCGTTCAGCGTGCTGGATAAAGTGGGCTTTATGACCATTAAGTTCATGTATCCGGTTTTCGCCATGTATCTGGCGTTTTCCATTGCCGGCAAACCGGCGCTGATCCCCGGACTTATCGGCGGCATCATGTCAGACGAGGTCTACAAGCGCTTCTTTGATATCGAAGGCTTTATGCCGTCCGGCTTTTTCGGCGCGATCGGCATTGGCTTTTTTGTGGGCTATCTGGTGCGCTGGCTGAATGATTCCATTCACGTCCGCCAGCAGCTCACCACCATCAAGACCATGCTGGTCGTCCCACTGATCACCGGCATTACGCTGGTGATGGTCATGGAATATTTGATTAACCCGATTTTTGGCTCGCTTAACCAGCTGATGGTGGTCTTTTTTACCTCGGCAGGTGACACCGGGCGCGGATTCTATTCCGCGATGATCGCCGCAGGCACCGCGTTCGACCTGGGCGGCCCGGTCAACAAGGCGGCAGGCTCAGTCGCGCTCGGCCTGAATGGCATGAGCGAAACGTTTGATCTCACCGCCCGCGAACTCACCATCGTGATCCCCTCTATTGGTGTCGGCTTTGCCGCGTTCCTCAACGGCCGCTTTGGATTACCGGATGTTTTTAGCCGGGAAGAGAAAACCGTCGGGAGTACCTCGTTGCTGTTGGGCGTGATTGGGATCTCCGAAGGCGCGATCCCGTTCATCCTGAAAAACCCACGTCTGATCCCGGTGTTCATGACCGGTGCCGTCGCCGGCGCGCTGGTCGCCATTGCACTCGGCGTGAAGCAGACGCTGCCGCTGCCTGCCATCTGGGGCTGGCCGCTGGCAACCAACGTGGTGGGCTACCTGGCGAGCGTCTTTATTGGCGCACTGATTTGCGCCCTGGGCGTGCTTTACGTCAGCCCAAAGAACGCCAGCTAAGGGGAAGGTTATGAATCAGATCCACGTCATTGCCCATACGCACTGGGATCAGGAGTGGTATTTCACCCGTCAGGACAGCATGGTGCTGGCGTCATATAACTTTGCGGACGTCATCGACACGCTGGAGCAGGACCCGGCTTACAGCTGCTATCACCTTGATGGACAGATGGCGGTGGTAGAGGACTTTCTCGCCATCAATCCCGAGTATCGCACCAGGCTGGAGACGCTGGTCAGAGCGAAAAGGATTTTTGTGGGGCCGTGGTATACCCAGACGGACACCTACAACGTGCATGGCGAATCCATTATCCGCAACCTCAAATACGGCATCTTCTCTGCCCGTAAGCTGGGGCACACCATGCAGGTTGGGTATCTTCCGGATACCTTCGGCCACAATGCGCAGATGCCCACGATTTTGCAGGGCTGCAATATCGACAACATCGTCTTCTGGCGCGGCATCGATCACGACAGACAGGCGAAAAGCAGCCAGTTCCTCTGGCGCGCGCCGTCAGGGGCGACCGTTATCGCCTGCGCGATGGCATTCGGTTATGGCGCGGCTAAAAACATCTCTTCAGACGCGAGCCATTTGCAGGGAAAAATCTTCCCGATGGTTAATCTCCTGCGCTCGCGGGCCGGAATAAATGACCTGCTGCTGCCCTGCGGCGGCGATCAGGTCAGTATCGACCCGGCGCTGCCGAAAATCCTGCAGGTCGCCAGCGCACGCTCCCCGGATGAGGACCATTACGTCATCAGTTCGCTGGAGCGCTACGTCGACATTCTGCGCGCGCAGCGTGAGCAGTTTGAATTCTGGGAAGGAGAGCTGAAATCGCCGCGCTACACCCGCATCCATAAAACGATCGGCTCCGTGCGCTACGACATTAAAAAGAAAAATGATGCAGTTGAGCAGTTCATCCTGCGGCAGCTGGAGCCGACAATCGCCATGGCGCGTCATCAGGGGCTCCCGGTCAACCTCTCGGTGGTCGATACGCTCTGGAAGAAGCTGTTGCGAAGCCATGCCCATGACTCCATCGGCGGCTGTAACAGCGATGCCACCAACCGCGATATTTTGCATCGACTGGAGCAAACCGAACAGCTGTGCCACAGCCTGTGGAACCTGGTGGTAAAAACGCTGGCCGCCGGCTGCGCTCGGGAAGGCGATCTGCTGATTTTTAACCCGCTGGCCACGCAAACGCAGCGCGTGGTGAAAACCACTCTCTATAGCCGCGCTGAAAATATCGCCCTGATGTATCAGGGGCAGGCCATCCCCTTCGACGTCCTGAAAAGAGACGTGTTGCCCGGCGGAACGGCGATCTCCCTTAACGCCGAAGGCGAGTGTGAAACGCCCCTTCCCCCTTATTACCGCTGGCACGTTGCTGTGAAAACACCGGTTCTGCCGCCGGTCGGCTATCTCAGCGTTAACGTTGAAGATGACCCGGCGCCTTTCCGGCAGCCTGAACAGACAACGGGCAGCGAGATAGAGAATGCACAGTACAGATTAACGCTGGACGACGGAACGCTAACTCTGCACGACAAACGCAGTGGCAGATGCATCCCCTCGTTCTTTACCCTTGAAGACTGTGCGGATGCGGGCGACAGCTACGATTTCTCACCGCTTGCGGGCGATACGCCGACGCGATGCGACCATTTCACGCTCGTCGACTGCCTGAAAACGCCGCTTGTCGAAAAGCTGATCGTTGAAGTCACCCTGTTTCTTCCGCCAGATCTCGCCGGACGCCAGGATACTGCCCGAACGCCGTTATCCATTCGTCTGGAGTGTACATTACGCGAAGACGATCCGAACCTGTACGTCGAGGCTTCGCTGGAAAACAGCCACTGCGATCACCGGCTACGTTTACTGATCGGCAGCGATATTCGCACCCGTCACGCTATCGCCTCCCAGCCCTTCGCGATAATCCAGCGCGATACGGGGTGTGAGAGTGGAAACTGGCAGGAGCGCTATCGCGAGATGCCCGTGGATATCGAAACCACCGAAGGCATTATTGCTGTCGCGGAAGCGGGCAAAGCGCTGGTGGTGAATAGTCGCGGTATGAAGGAATTTCAGATTATCGGCAGCGAACCCGCGACGATTGCCCTGACGTTATTTAAAGCGACGGGCGTGCTCGGGCGCAACGATCTCGACTGGCGACCGGGCCGGGCGTCCGGCATTAATAATACGGTGGTTGAGACCCCCGACGCCCAGTTACTGAAACCGCTGCACTTTTCATTTACCGTCGCGCTGGCCGACAACGCCGACCATCTCACGCTTCGCCAGCTGGAAAATCAGGCGGCCGGACAGCCCTTCACCTACCAACGGCAATCGTTACACACGCTCGATCACCGCCTTGAGCGCTTTGCGTTGCGTCTGCCCGAGCATCAGCTTCCGGCACAATTCTCATTATTGACCCTGCCGGAGCCGCTAGTCCTTTCTGCCCTGCCCCATGCGCAACGATCGAATGGCACCGTCGTCCGGGTGTTTAACGCCGGGACGCAGCCGGTTCCCGTCCCGGAAAGTCTGGCGGGGCTACGTCAGATCAACTATCTGGAAGAGCCTGTGCCGCCGGTAACGGCAATCCCCCCTTTCGCAACCTGCGATTTTTTGATGGAGGCTTAATATGAACTTGCTTGCATTGACGCACCCCGATCTGGTTTTTATCAATCCGCCGCACCGTACGCCTGAAGCGCTGATCCGCTGGCTCGCCGAACCGCTCGCCAAGCGAAAAATCATCTGCGATGAAGAAACATTCATCCAGAGCGTGTTACAGCGCGAAAGCGAAGGCCCTACCGCGCTGGGTGAAGCGCTCGCCGTTCCGCACGGTAAAACCGAGGCGGTGCAGCAGGCGGCGTTTTGTCTGGCACTCTTTGACGACCCGATACGCTGGCCGGGGCTGGACGGTGATGAAGAGGTCAGAATGGTTTTCCTGCTCGCCATTCCGCCCGCGGAAGCAGGCAGTACCCATATGCAACTGCTGACGACGCTGACCAGTTTATTGACAGAAGATCGAGTGCGCGCGCAGCTTCTGGCGGCGCGCACCCGGGAAGAGGCGATGTCCGCCCTGAGTGCTGAAGAACCTCAAAAACAGGATGCGGCCCCTGACCGCTCCCTTCTCATTCCGGTGATACTGGGCAGTATCGCTACCGCAGCCTTTTTACAGGCAGGATTGAGCTGGGCCTGCGCGGTGAGTTAACCGAACGGCGCTCAGCATGTACCACGTTGAGCGCTTGTTTTTGTTGAATAATTAATCAGATTTTTCCTTCGCGTCTTTACAAAGGCTGAAGCGCCCGCCGTTTGTACTCTCGTCTTTTTACTTTGTTCTGCGTCAAATAAATCGCAAACTTGTTTGATGCAAATCACTATATGTAGAACTTAAAATGCACGCCGACCCAACATCTTGTATTAATCGTCTACTATTCCAACAACAAGACGGCGCTTACGCTGGCCGGAATTGTGGATAACATGAGCTGGGAACGGGGGAAGTCTTTGGCCTGGCGGGGAATACGTCCGGTGAATACTTCTCCACCTCTGTGGATAACCTGTTTTTAAAAATGGAGTGATCATGACACCGCATGTGATGAAACGTGATGGCTGTAAAGTGCCGTTTAAATCAGAGCGCATCCAGGAAGCCATTCTGCGTGCAGCTAAAGCAGCGGGAGTCGATGACGCAGATTACTGCGCCACCGTCGCAGAAGTCGTTAGCAGCCAGATGACTGAACGCAGCCAGGTCGATATCAACGAGATCCAGACCGCGGTTGAAAACCAGCTGATGGCTGGCCCCTACAAACAGTTAGCCCGCGCCTACATTGAGTATCGCCACGATCGCGACGTGCAGCGTGAGAAGCGCGGTCGTCTGAATCAGGAGATCCGTGGCCTGGTGGAGCAGACCAACTCTGCCCTGCTCAATGAAAACGCCAACAAAGACAGCAAAGTGATCCCGACCCAGCGCGATCTGCTGGCCGGTATCGTCGCCAAACACTATGCCCGCCAGCATCTGCTGCCGCGCGACGTGGTCTCGGCACACGAGCGCGGCGAGATCCACTATCACGACCTCGATTACTCGCCGTTCTTCCCGATGTTCAACTGCATGCTGATCGACCTGAAAGGCATGCTGACCCAGGGCTTTAAAATGGGTAACGCCGAGATTGAACCGCCTAAGTCGATCTCCACGGCGACAGCGGTAACGGCACAGATCATCGCTCAGGTGGCGAGCCACATTTATGGCGGGACCACCATTAACCGTATTGACGAAGTGCTGGCCCCGTTCGTGACGGCGAGCTTCAACAAGCATCGGAAAACTGCCGAAGAGTGGCAGATCCCGGACGCGGACGGCTATGCGCGCTCCCGTACCGAAAAAGAGTGCTACGACGCGTTCCAGTCGCTGGAATATGAAGTGAACACGCTGCACACCGCCAACGGGCAGACGCCGTTTGTGACCTTCGGTTTTGGCCTGGGCACCAGCTGGGAATCACGCCTGATCCAGCAGTCCATTCTGCGCAACCGTATTTCCGGCCTCGGCAAGAACCGCAAAACCGCGGTGTTCCCGAAACTGGTGTTCGCCATCCGCGACGGCCTGAACCACAAGTTTGGCGATCCGAACTACGACATCAAACAGCTGGCGCTGGAGTGCGCGAGCAAGCGCATGTACCCGGACATTCTGAACTACGACCAGGTGGTAAAAGTCACCGGCTCGTTTAAAACGCCTATGGGCTGCCGCAGCTTCCTCGGGGTGTACGAGGATGAAAACGGCGAGCAGATCCACGACGGGCGTAACAACCTGGGCGTCATCAGCCTGAACCTGCCGCGCATCGCGCTGGAGGCCAAAGGCAATGAAGCTGAATTCTGGAAACTGCTGGATGAACGCCTGCAGCTGGCGCGTAAGGCGCTGATGACCCGTATCGCACGCCTTGAAGGGGTGAAAGCCCGCGTGGCGCCCATCCTCTATATGGAAGGGGCCTGCGGCGTGCGGCTGAAGGCGGACGACGACGTGTCCGAGATCTTCAAAAACGGCCGCGCGTCGATTTCGCTGGGCTATATCGGCATCCACGAAACCATCAACGCCCTGTCTGGCGACGCGCATATGTACGACAGCGCGGCCCTGCGCGAAAAAGGCATTGCGATTGTCCAGCGCCTGCGCGACGCGGTTGACCAGTGGAAAGAGGAAACTGGCTACGGGTTTAGCCTCTACAGTACGCCGAGCGAGAACCTGTGCGACCGCTTCTGCCGTCTGGACACCGCCGAGTTCGGGATTGTGGAAGGCGTGACCGACAAAGGGTACTACACCAACAGCTTCCACCTCGACGTGGAGAAAAAGGTAAACCCGTACGACAAGATCGACTTCGAAGCGGCCTATCCGCCCATCGCCAGCGGCGGGTTCATCTGCTACGGCGAGTACCCGAACATTCAGCACAACCTGAAGGCGCTGGAAGACGTGTGGGATTATAGCTATCAGCACGTGCCGTATTACGGGACCAATACGCCAATCGACGAATGCTACGAGTGTGGCTTTACCGGTGAGTTCGAGTGTACGAGCAAAGGCTTTACCTGCCCGAAATGCGGCAACCACGATGCAGCCCGTGTCTCCGTGACCCGCCGCGTGTGCGGCTATCTCGGCAGCCCGGATGCCCGTCCGTTTAACGCCGGCAAGCAGGAAGAGGTGAAGCGCCGGGTGAAACATCTGGGGAGTGGGCAGATCGGTTGAGCCACTGCCACATTTATGCCCGGTGGCGCTACGCTTGCCGGGCCTACAATCCGCACTCACACTGTACCCGGCTTGGTTAACCGCTATGAACTACCATCAGTACTACCCCGTCGATATTGTCAACGGCCCCGGCACCCGCTGCACCCTGTTCGTTTCAGGCTGCGTTCACGAGTGCCCAGGCTGCTACAACAAAAGCACCTGGCGCGTAAATTCCGGCATGCCGTTTACCGCTGAAATGGAAGACCGCATCATCAACGACCTGAACGACACGCGCATCAAACGCCAGGGGATTTCGCTCTCCGGCGGCGATCCGCTCCATCCGCAAAACGTGCCGGAGATCCTGAAGCTGGTGAAGCGCATCCGCCGCGAGTGCGCGGGAAAAGATATCTGGGTCTGGACGGGATATAAGCTGGATGAGCTGAATGCAGCTCAGAAGGAAGTTGTGGATTTAATTAACGTGCTGGTGGACGGCAAGTTCGTGCAGGATTTAAAAGACCCGGCCCTGATCTGGCGCGGCAGCAGCAACCAGGTTGTGCATCATTTGCGGTGAATGAAGGCGGATAACCTCTATCCGCCTGGCCTCAAAACCGGCTCAAACTCTCCATCGCCTCAGCCTTAAACGCCGCAAAATCCTCGCACTGGCACAGGCGCGTCATCGCGCGTTCTCGCAGGAAAGTGACGAAGATGTCGTAAATCGCCATCGCCTCTTCGTACTCGCTTTTGCTGATGGCGAGCAGGAAGATGACGTGCGCCGTTTCATCCCCCCACTGAATACCCTGCGGAGCCAGCACCGTATAGACCACCGTTTTCTGTGCCAGCAGGCCGAGGGAGTGCGGCAGCGCGATACCGTCGCCGAGCATGGTGCTGACGATAGCTTCACGCTCAACGACCGAATCCAGAAACTCCGCGCCGACAAAGCCTTCGGCCTCAAGCTGTTCACACAGCTCGCGGAACAGCGTTTGCTGGTCAACAGGCTTGTCGAGAATGCGGAAATGGGCCGCGTCGAAATATTTCTCCAGCATCCACGGGCGGGTGCGGTCCACCAGCACCAGCTTGCCGATCTGCTCTAACTGATAATCGGTCGGGAACGGGGCGATCGTCACCACCGGTTTAGATTTTTCACTCACGCGGGCGGTGGAGATGACAAAGTCTTCACCGATGGCATCCGCCAGCTCGTACTCGCGCAGAGTGAGCGTGCGCGTCACCTCGATCTGCGGGTATTTGCGCTGGAGCACCGCCTCGATCATGCGCACCATCGCATTACCGGCGTCGCACACCAGCAGCACGCGCGGCTGGCGCTGGTAGCCGATGTTATAGTGGCGCTCCAGCCCCACGCCGATGTGCAGCACCAGAAAACCAATCTCGTTTTCGCTGATCGCATATGGCGTGTATTTCCCCCAGCTCGACACCGCCGCGAGGGTCATATCCCACGCCATCGGATAGTGCTGCTTGATGTTGTCCAGCAGCGGATTGGGGATCATGATTTGATAGCGCACGCGGGTGATCATGGTTTTGATGTGCGTGAGCAGATCGGCGTGCAGCTGCGCGTCGCTGAGCAGGTTGTAGTTATAGTGGGTGTTGATGTAGCGCAGGATATAGTTGACCAGCGCTTCGTCGTCGTCGGCGTTAATCGCGCTGGGGGCAATCTCCTGAATCTGCCGCGCCGCGATGTGGACGCACAGCCAGCTCTCTTCCGATGGCGCAAGCGCCTTGCCCGCCAGCTCCTGAATGGCCACCGCGATATCCTTCGCCGCCTCGCGCACGTTCTCTTCCACGTCTTCCGCGTGGAATTCCGGCAGCGGATACCCCTCGCTGATGCGCCGCACCGACACCGCGCAGTACAGGCGCAGGAACAGTTCGCCTTCGTCGGTCAGACGAATGTGATGGCGGGTGAGCGCGTCGTGAAGCACGACCACCATCTGCTCCGGTACCCCAGCGTTGAGCGCGACCTCCGTCACCAGCGGGTTAAGGCTGTCCTGCTGCGCCAGCTCCCACAGAAGATCGGTCAGGCAGGCGCGGACCGACATCTCGCTGCCAAACAGCTTCATGCCGTGGCGCGGGCGGGTTTCCAGCGTCAGGTTATAGCGCTGGAACCACTCGCGCACTTCCACCATGTCGCTCTGCAAGGTGGCGCGGCTGACAAACCACTCGTCGGCCAGATCTTCAAGCTTAAGTGAAAACGCCGACGTCAGGAAACGCACCACCAGATAGTGCACGCGCTCCGGTCCCGTTCGGGGAATACGCAGTGCACGCGGGTGCGATGCCTGCAGCTGCTGATAGCGCTCGGCATCGTCAATTTTAAGCTGGTAGCCGTTACCCCGGCTCAGAATAAACTGCGCGCCGTGGCTCGCCAGCAGCGCGTTCAGGGCGGTGATATCTGCGCGGACGGTTCGCGTGGAGACCGACAGCCGCTGCGCCAGCTCGTCCTGCGGCAGCGTCTCGTTTTGCAACAGATCGAAAAGTTGCGCTAAACGTTGGTTCGGAAATCGCACGTCGTTGTCCTCTTACTGCTCAGGGTGAAATGACCATCTGGGATGGGCTGCCGACCGGGGTATAGTCTGGCTCGGCGCTCAGCTTGCCGTCCGGCGCCACGCGGAAACGGGTAATGTTGTCGCTGCGCTGGTTCATGACGTACAGCCAGCGGCCCTGCTGATCGAGCGTCAGGGTGCGCGGGTAGTCGCCGCGCGTCCAGACATCCTCCTGATGCGTCAGCGTGCCCTCCGCTGTTACGGTAAAGTGCCCGATGCTGTTATGCAAACGGTTCGCCACATACAGCTGTTTACCATCGGCGCTTAGCGCCAGCCCGGCAGCAAAACTGGTGCCTTTGTAACCGTCCGGCAGGGCAGAGACCGTTTTGCCCTCTTTCAGCCTGCCGTTGCTGTCCAGCGCATAATGGGTGAGCGTAGAGGCCTCTTCGTTAATCAGCCACAGGGCATCGCCTTTCGGCGTAAAGACGAAGTGGCGCGGACCGGCACCTTTCGAAGAGGCGCTGATAAACGGCGGATCGTTCGGCGTTAGCTTTCCGGTTCGATCGTCAAAGCGGTACTGATAGATACGATCCAGCCCAAGATCGGTGGAAAAAACGTGCTTCCCGCTCGGATCGGCGGCGATCATGTGCGCATGCGGGCCGTTGTGATCGCTGATCGCGAAACTGCCCTCAACGGCCGCTTCCGGCTTCGCCGCGCCCGGTTCGCCCTGGTCCTGATGTCTGTCCGTCGCGTCACCCAGGCTGCCGTCCGCGTTGACGGGCAAAACGGCAATCGATCCGCTGACGTAGTTCGCCACCAGCAGATGCTTGCCGTTTGGCGTTAGCGAAAGATAAACCGGCCCGGCGCCGCCGGAGGACACCTGATTCAGTTCGCTCAGCTCACCGTTATCGCCGACGCGCAGCGCCTGCACCACGCCCTGCTCCACTTCGCTTGCCAGATACAGCGTTTTACCGTCTTGCGAAAGGGTCAACTGCGCCGCGTTCGGCAGTTTGCTCACCAGCGTTTTATCGTCCAGCGCGCCGGTTTGCGGGTCGACGGTAAAACGGTACAGCCCTTCACCGTTCGGATTATAGGTGCCCACCCAGGCGTATTGCGTCTGGGCGATGGCGGCGGTGGCGAGCATTGAGAGTGAAGCGACAAGCAGGTTACGGGTGTGCATGGTGGCTCCTTTATATGTGTGAGTTCTACTTCACCAGCTTCTTCGTCATCGCCAGCAGCGTACGCACATCTTCCGGACGCGTATCGCCGCTGGCTTTGTCGATAATTGAACTGTAGATGTGCGGGATGATTTTGCTCACGCCCGCGTCGAGGGCGATCTGCAGGATCGCCTCATAGTTTTCCAGATCGATACCCCCCGTCGGCTCCAGCCAGAAGTCGTGACGGGCGCAGGCTTCCGCCACCGCCTGGTATTCGTCACGGCACTTGAGGCCGCCCATCGGGAAGTACTTGATCGAGCTGCCGCCGAAGTCTTTCAGCAGGGCAATCGCCGTTTCAACCGGCACGATGCCGTCCGGCGCTTTGCTGCTCAGCGGGCCGGTGGAGATTTTCACCATGCCGACGGTACCGGTCGGAGAGACCAGGCCATTGACCACCGATTCATTCTGCCCCAGCAGCGCGCGGCTCGCTGCCACGCCGGTGAAGACCTGATTAACGTGCTGCGGCTGCACCTGGCGGGAGATCTCGCTCACCATCGCCGACTGGTTCGGATCGCCCGCGCCGAGGCCCACGGAGAGCGCGTTATCAATCAGCGCCGCGTACTCGCGCATATCCGCGACCGCGCTCGCCACGTCCGGGTAATTTTTGGAGAGCACGCCCACCAGCACGTGACCTTCCGCCGCCTCGTAAATGGCGCTGGCGTTGGCCTTTGAGCCGGCCAGCACGTTCAGGCAGACGCGATCACGGTAAAAATTTGGGGTCAGTTTCATGCGTTTTTCTCCTGTCCTAATACTTCACTAATGCGGCGGTAGACGATGTTCAGCTGGTCAGCACTTACGCTGCGCACGTCCGCTTCGATAATCCCTTCGTTGGCCTTGTAGCCACGGAAATAGATGGCGTATTCGCCCTGCTTGAGCGCGTTCACCAGGTCACCCGTGCCGACGCCTGTGGTGGCTTCGTCGAACTTAATTTCGGTGCGGGCGATATCGCGACCCGCGCTGTCCCAGACCACGCGCGCGGTGACGCCGTTCAGGGTGTTGAGCGCGTCGATAAACGGCGTCATCTTCGCCACCATCTCGGCACCGCTTTCTTTGGTGGCCGTCAGGTAGTGTTCGATGGCGCAGGTCAGGCCGAGGATCCCCTCTTTACCCACCTTCATGGCGCGGCCAATGCCCGCCGTCTGGCACTTCACCCACTCAACGTACTGGGTTTTGCCGATCACCAGGCCGCTGGTTGGCCCCTCGATCGCTTTCGCGCCGCTGTAAATCACCAGATCCGCGCCGGAGCGGTAGTACACGTGCAGATCTTCTTCCGCCGCGGCATCGACGATCAGCGGCAGGGAGTGTTTACGTGCGACGACTGCCGCCTGCTCGACGCTGAGCATGCTTTTCTGCACGCAGTGGTGCGATTTGATGTAGAGGATCGCCGCGGTGCGCGGGGTGATGGCCGCCGCCAGCTGGTCGGCGGAACATTCGTTGGCATAACCCGCTTCCACCAGCTTGCCGCCGCCCAGCGCCACCATGGTGCCGACCGGCGCGCCAAAGTTAACGTTGTGGCCTTTCGGCAGGACGATTTCATTGTTCTCGATAGGGGTAACGTGCAGGTTTTCCAGCAGCCAGTCGCTGTCTTTTACCAGCACCGCCGCCACGGACTGGGCGATGCCCGCCGACGCGCAGGAGACCACCGTCGCGCCTTCCACATCCAGCAGCTTCGCGATGTATTCCCCGGTTTTATTGACCAGATCCTTCATCTCGAAGTAATGATTCATGCCGTCCATCGCCGCCTGCACTACTTCCGGGCGCGGCGTGGAGACGCCCAGCGCCGTCATGCGGCCAGAGGTGTTGATAACCTGCTTTAAATTATACTTCTCATAAATCGAAGGCATGTTCCGTGCTCCCTTGTTCGGTCATGTAGCCCTTGCCCGCGCGGATCGCGGCAAGCGGCACCAGAATATATTCAGCCTGCAGGCTGTCGTTTTCAGCGTCCGTCAGCACCGTTGGCTGGCGTTTAATCGTGAACAGCGTCAGGTCGGCGTCGAGACCCGGCTGGATGCGGCCCTTGCGCGACAGGCGCAGGCCGTCGGCGGCGTTCGAGGTCACGCAGTCAATCACCTGCGGCAATGACATGCCAATGGCGAGAAACTTCGACATCACGCTTGCCAGCGAGCCCACCGGACCGTTGATGCGGTTGCGGCAGTAGATATCCGAGCTGATGGTGTGCGGCAGAATGCCCATCGCGATGGCGCGTTTCGCCACCTCAAAGCTGAAGCTCGCCGTACCGTGTCCGACGTCCAGACGCACGCCGCGCTTAAGGGCAGAGGTGATGGAGGCGCGCAGCTCGCCGGACGGCGTCAGAATGCGGTTAGGCTTGCCGTTATAGCAGTGGGTAATGATGTCGCCGGAGCTTAACAGCTCGGCGATTTCATCGAGGTTCGGCGGGTTATTGCCGATGTGCACCATCAGCGGCAAGTCGCCATTCTCTTTCTGGATGGCTTTGGCGCGCTCCAGCGGCGTAATGCCGTTTTCACCGACCACGCTGCTGCTCATGCGCGCCTTCAGGCCGACGATAAAATCAGGGTGGCGCTTCACCGCCTGCTTCACCGCATCGGCGTCAATGTTTGCCATGTTGGCCAGTTCGTTCTGGGCAATCAGCCCCACGCGGGAGATATTCAACAGGGCAAAGACGTCGGTGGAGGCTTTACGGGTGATTTCATAAAAATCGTCCACGTCGTCGGCCCCGGTACTGCCCGCGTCCACCACGGTAGTAACGCCGGTGGCAATGCCCACGCTGTCCGGCTCGTCGTGGTAAATCGGTGAGTTCGGGTAGCAGTGAACGTGGGAGTCAATCCAGCCCGCGCTAACGTACACGTCACCGTTAAGCTCAACCGTTTTACGGGCGGGAGCGTCAATTTCGCCCGTCGCTGCGATCTTCCCGTCCTGAATGGCGATATCGGTCAGGGTATCGTCGGCGAGGCGCGCACGGCGCAGGAGTAAATCAAACATGAGGATCTCCTGATAGGGCGGGCGCCGGAGCGCCCGCGGGTATTAAAGGGCGACCGGGAACAGCCATCCCAAAATCATTGCGCCGAGGATGGCGCCACCGGTAATCGGCTTCTGCCAGATGTAGAACAGCAGCGCGCCGACCAGCGAACCGACGCCGATTGGAATGGAGGCGGTCATCGCGCTGAGGATAATCAGCGGCCCGAGGAAGCGGCCGGAGGCGTTACCCGCGCCCATCATCACGTCTGCGCCGTAGGTGGAGTTGCTCTGGTTGATGGTGAACTTACGCGCCAGGATGATGACGTAGCCAATCGCCAGACCAATCACCAGGCCGGTAATCAGCGAGGCAATGAAGTTGGTCACCGGGAACATGATCCCCGCGCCCAGCAGCAGCGCCGGTACGCCGAGGCCCACGCCGGTCTGGATCGCCCCACCGATGTCGAGAATACCCACCAGCGACCCTTCAATAATGCGGGCGAACAGGAAGCTCGCGCCGAACGCCGCCACCGCGCCGTAGACGCCGGTATCGATGCCCGCTTTCAGCATCGCCACGAAGGCCACTTCGTTAAACGCGCCGATGCCGTAGAGGTAGTACATGTGCGTCCCGGCGAAGACGCCGGAGGAGAGCAGGCCAACGAAGATCGGGAACGACCAGTCGGCATACCAAAAACCTTTATTCTGTTCCATTTAGAGGCTCCTGTTATTTACCGCTGAGCGAGTTGTGGATCATGTCGAGCCAGTTCGGCACGGTCAGATGGAAGGATTCGATCATCTTCATGTCGAAGCCGCGGAAGAAGCCGCTCAACACGAACAGCAGCACGATCGCCGCCATCATCACTTTGGTGACGTGGTTCCAGCCGCTCTCCTCAACGCCTTTACCGATCAGGATGCCGAGAACCAGACCCGGTACGGCGTTCCCCATGATCAGCTGCGCCGCGCCGCCAAAGATGGTGGCCCAGAAGCCCGATTTTTTACCCGCGTCGATGGCCGCCAGCCAGAAGATCACCGGCATCACGGTGTTAACCAGCAGGTTCGCGGCAGGCACCAGCACCTTCACGGCGGTAACCTGAAGCGCTGCCGGCACGGAGGAGGCGGTCAGGTTCAGGAAGGTGACGACGAGCATGCCAATCACGCCGCAGGCAATCGCCATTTTGCGGGGATCGTGCAGCGTTTCGCCGACGTTACGGTTTTTGATCATCAGTGCAGCAGCACCCCAGTTCGGGATGATGCGGTGGTCAACGTCCTGTGTGAAGGCACCTGCAGCCACGGAAGAGGCCCAGGCGTTAAAGAAGAAACCTAACCCAAAGGAGAAGTGGGACGCCGGATCCCCTTCACAGGAGTTCAGTTCCCCCAACGTACGAAACGCGCCCATACCCTGAGTGGTAGGCGCATGAAACATGCGTGCAGCCCCGGCTCCGACACCGACGCCAACCAGGCCGCCAATGATGAGCGATTTTATTAATATAATTAAGAACATCAGTCTGCCCTTTTATGAATAATCAGCGTTGCGTGACGAAATCCACCCGGTCAAGATTGATGGCGGTCACGTTGACGGTCACATCCAGCTCCACGCTGTAGGTGCGTCTTTCCCGGCGCAAAAAGAAGAACAGAAACGCTTCTTTACGCACCGCTTCTTGCGCCTGAACAACCTGCACATCCTGTGGCTCAATACGCAGTAAGATATGCGGTGAGGTTTTCATCACCGCGGCCTGAACGTGGTTGAGGGCGTCGGCAAAGGCGCGCGCTTTGGCGTCGCCCTTCCCCTTCACTCTCACCGTGGTTGTGAACTGTTCTTTCATGCTTATGCGCCGTATTTCTTCTGCCACGCCTGCACCAGACGCTCGCCCAGCTCTTCTTTATCCATAAAGCCAAAGCCCAGCACGTTGCAGCCTTCGTTGATGGCGGTCACGCCCTCTTCCACGGAACGCATGCCGTATTTGGCCTTGTAGCCATATTTGGTTTGGGCGGTGATGGCGCCCGCGCCGCCGCTGCCGCAGAAGGAGATGCCGAAGGTGGCGTTTTCCGCTTTCATTACGTCGCCGAGCTTCATGTCCGCCGCCATGCCCGGCACAACCACTGCGCGTCCACCTGCTTTTTCCACACCCGCAGCCACTTTCTGACCTTTACCCAGGCGATCGCCAATCACGACTGTAATCTGTTCCATGTGTTGCTCCTTAAAGGTTGTCTTTCGCGACTTCAAAGTGAACGGAGAGCAGCCAGGCCTCTTCATCAGGAAGGTTGCCAAACTGCGCCACCACTTCACGGGCAAGCTGCATTGAATCTGGTGAAATTTCGTCGAACAGCTCTGCTTCAACCTCCGGCAGCGGCTCGCCGGTCACGGACCGGTGCGCCATTGCGCGAACGTGGGAGGTGAGCATCTGCTCCTGTACCGCATTGGGGATGATGTTGTGCCGGGCCAGCAGGGCATAAACCTGCTGCAGCATGGTGTTCGCGAGCTGTTCTGTTTGCACCGCCTGTTCCCCAACGTCGTTCATTACCGCTCCGTTAATCACTCGTCTTACCCCGTTAATGGCTCTGGAATAAAACTAACGTTGGGCGTGAAGGGTTTGTAGCGAGTTGTTTTCCACTTCGAAGTGGAAAGGCGAGCCGCAGCAGTGATCTGTGCCACATAAATATGGTGAATCTGGATTAACGGCCGCATTTACGTGATGAATATCACGCTATTAAGCGGCACTAAACAGGTAAGCGGAGTGGAAAAGTTTACGAGCAGGCTCGTAGAAATGTGACGTGGATAAGGTTTTCTTATGGGGATTCGCTAGAGTGGCTGCGGGTGCTTGAGACTGACCGTCTCAGGCATGGGACGGAAAGTGGAAAGCCCCGCCTGATAGAAAATCAGGGCGGGGGCTCGAAACGACACGTCACGACCGTGGAGTTCGCTACCTCGCCCGCTTTAAAGCAAGGAGGCATCCATGAAACGCCAATCCCCAATTATCCGGGTTTCGATGATTGTTGCTTTGACAATAATCATCTTAACGCTGGTGACGAGGAAAACACTGTGCGAGATCCGTTTTCGAAACGGCTCGCTTGAAGTGACAGCGCGGATGGATTGTCGCTCCGGCCAGTAGGGAGCAAGGATGCGGGGGCGCTTAGTGCGCCTCCGCATACGGAGGAAGGACGTACAGCTCAGGCACCCAATTAACGGTATTTCTTGTGATACGTGTTGCGCGTCGCCACAAACTGGTCGGCCGCCGCCTGGGCTTCCTTCACTTTGCCTTCGTTAGCCAGCTTCAGCGCGCCGTCGATCTGACCGACCAGCACATCAAAGCCGTGGCGATAGTCTTTCATCTCTGCGCTGTCTGCCGCTTTGCTTTCCAGCTTTGGCGGCGTCGCTTTTTGCGCGTCCAGCGCCGCTTCACGCATTTTGGTCAGTGCGCCTTTCATTTCCGCCGCATTGTCCGTTTTCTGCACTACCTTCAGGTTTTGACTGAGGATGTCCATGTTGTCTTCGAGATCGGCAGCAAACGCAGAAGAGCCAAGAACCAGCGTTGAAGCCGCGACGATCGCTAACAGGTGTTTACGCATTGCTCACTTCCTTTTTTATTATTAAAACGCTTTTCGGGTATTACTGGCCGGCGATTTTCATTTCCGGCAGTAATACAGAACCACACTGTATATTGCTACGTGTTTCAATATCGTTACCGACCGTAACGATATTGCGCCACATGTCCTTCAGGTTTCCGGCGATGGTAATTTCACTCACCGGATACTGAATTTCGCCGTTTTCGACCCAGAAGCCTGCCGCACCGCGAGAGTAGTCGCCGGTGATGCCGCTTACGCCCTGGCCCATCAGCTCGGTGACCACCAGACCGGTGCCCATCTCTTTCAGCATCTGCTCGAAGTTCAGGCCCTGACCGGCAATGCGCCAGTTGTGGATCCCGCCCGCGTGCCCGGTGCTTTTCAGCCCCAGCTTGCGTGCGGAGTAGTTGGTCAGCAGCCACTGGGTCAGAATGCCGTCTTTAACAATATCGCGGCGTTCCGTGCGCACGCCTTCGCTGTCGAATGGCGTGGAGGCCAGCCCTTTCAGCAGGTGCGGATGTTCTTCGATAGTCAGCCACTCCGGCAGGATCTGCTTGCCCAGCGAGTCGAGCAGGAAGGTCGATTTACGGTACACCGAGCCGCCCGCGATAGCGCCCACCAGATGACCAAACAGGCCGGTCGCCACTTCATTGGCAAAAATGACCGGGGCCTTCATGGTGGAGAGTTTACGCGGCGACAGGCGAGACAGCGTGCGTTCGGCACACTCTTTGCCCACCCACTCAGGAGACTGCAAATCCCCCAGCGCGCGGCCAATGGTGTAGGCGTAGTCACGCTCCATGTCGCCGTTCTCTTCGGCAATCACGCAGCTTGAAAGCGAGTGACGGGTGGAGCAGTAGCCCTGCAGCATGCCGTGGCTGTTGCCGAAAACTTTGATGCCGTAGTGGCTGTTGAAGCTGCCGCCTTCGGTATTCGTGATGCGCTTGTCAGCCTGCAAAGACGCCTGCTCGGCGCGCGCGGCCAGCTCAATCGCTTCATCCGGCGTGACTTCAGCCGGGTGGAACAGATCGAGATCCGGCGCGTCAAACGCCAGCAGATCTTTATCCGCCACGCCTGCGTAAGGATCCGGAGAGGTGTAACGGGCGATATCCAGCGCCGCCTGCACCGTGCGGGCGATGGCATCCGGGCTGAGATCGGTGGACGACGCGCTGCCTTTGCGGTTCTGGTGATACACCGTGATCCCAAGCGCGCCATCGCTGTTAAATTCTACATTCTCCACTTCGCCATAGCGGGTGCTCACGCTAATGCCAGTGGTTTTGCTGACCGCCACTTCGGCGCCATCTGATTTACCTGAAGCGAGCGTCAGCGCGGTGGAGACGGCTTCTTCCAGAATCTTACGCTGCGCTTCAACTTGTGAGGTTACTTTCATCGCAAATGCCATACTGTAAGAGAGAGTTAAGTGAAGTCTAACAGAGAACCGTTTTTCAGTGCGCGTCTTAACTGGTAACATTAGCCTCTTTTTTTAAGGAGCCTGACATGACTAAGCAGCCCGAAGACTGGCTCGACGACGTTCCCGGTGATGACATCGAAGACGAAGATGATGAGATCATCTGGGTCAGTAAAAGTGAAATTAAACGTGACGCCGAAGAGTTAAAACAGCTTGGCGCAGAAATGGTAGAACTGGGTAAAAACGCGCTGGATAAGATCCCGCTCGACCAGGATCTGCGTGATGCCATTGAACTGGCACAGAAAATCAAGAAAGAAGGCCGTCGTCGCCAGCTTCAGCTTATCGGTAAAATGCTGCGTCAGCGCGACGTGGATCCGATCCGTCAGGCGCTGGACAAGCTGAAAAACCGCCACAACCAGCAGGTTGCGCTGTTCCATAAGCTGGAGCAGATCCGCGATCGTCTGATTGAACAGGGTGATGATGCGGTGCCGGAAGTGCTGAACCTGTGGCCGGATGCCGACCGCCAGCAGCTGCGTTCTTTGATCCGCAACGCGAAGAAAGAGAAAGAGGGGAATAAGCCGCCGAAATCCGCGCGTCTGATTTTCCAGTATCTGCGCGAGCTGTCTGAAAACGCAGAGTAAGCCCCTCACCCCAAAGGGGAGAGGGAGAAGAGATAATGTAGGCCCGGTAAGCGCTAGCGCCACCGGGCTTTTTTTACTCTGCGGCCGCGGCTTTCTTCGCCAGACCGTCCAGCAGCTTCTGATGGATCCCACCGAACCCGCCGTTGCTCATCACCAGAATGTGGTCGCCAGGCTGTGCGGCTTTCACCACCATATCCGCTAAGACATCCACGTCCGCGCTCCAGTGCGCAGGCTGAATGCAGGCGTCGGCCACTTCAGCCACCTGCCACGGAATATGCTGCGGCTGCAGCAGGAAGACTTCGTCGGCACGTCCCAGGGACGGCGCGAGGTCGTCTTTGCAGATGCCCATTTTCATGGTGTTCGAGCGCGGTTCCAGCACCGCCAGAATGCGCGCGGTGCCGCCAACCTTGCCACGCAGGGCGGCAAGCGTCGCCAGAATGGCCGTTGGGTGGTGCGCGAAATCGTCATACACCGTCACGCCGTTCGCTTCGCCGCGCAGCTCCAGGCGGCGGCGGGCGTTGATAAACGTCCCCAGCGCATTGGCCGCATCCGCAGGCAGCACGCCCACGTGGCGCGCCGCGGCGATCGCCATCAGGCCGTTGTGCATGTTGTGCTCGCCCACCAGGCCCCACTTCACCTCGCCCACTTTCTCACCGTCGAGCAGTACTTCCCACTCGGAGGCATCCGCGTTGAGTTTTTTCGCCTGCCAGTGGCCCTGCTCGCCCACCAGCTCCTGCTCGCTCCAGCAGCCCATCGCCAGGGTCTGCTTCAGGTTGATGTCGTTCTCCGGCAGGATAATGCGGCCCTGGCCCGGAACAATGCGCACCAGGTGGTGGAACTGTTTCTGAATGGCTTTCAGGTCGTCAAAGATATCCGCGTGGTCAAACTCAAGGTTGTTGAGGATCAGCGTGCGCGGGCAGTAGTGCACGAATTTGGAACGCTTGTCGAAGAATGCGCAGTCGTATTCATCCGCTTCAATCACAAAGAACGGGCTGTCGCCGAGACGCGCAGAGACGTCGAAGTTACCCGGCACGCCGCCGATCACGAAGCCCGGCTTGTAGCCGCAGGCTTCGAGGATCCAGGTCGCCATGCCGGCGGTGGTGGTTTTGCCGTGGGTACCGGCTACGGCAACCACCCAGCGGTCGCGCAGCACGAAATCATGCAGCCACTGCGGGCCGGACATGAACGGAATATTGCGTTCCAGCACCGCTTCAACGCACGGGTTACCGCGGGTCATGGCGTTGCCAATGATGACCAGATCCGGCTCGGGATCCAGCTGGCTGGCATCGTAGCCCTGAATTAAAGAGATGCCCTGTTTCTCCAGAAGCGTGCTCATCGGCGGATACACATTGGCGTCCGAACCTGTCACTTCATGGCCCAGCGAGCGCGCCAGCATTGCCAGTCCGCCCATGAAAGTGCCACAAATCCCCAATATATGAATGCGCATACGTCACTATCCTTCTTTAATGTGGCGCACATTTTACTCACATGTTAGCGGCTGTGAAACGCATTTCAGGTAAATCCGTATGTTGCTGGCGCGATTCACCTCTGCGCTACTATTTGAATATTTGTTAAGATTGTTGGGCTTTAGTCGTTTTAGTGAACATACAATCGCTCTACTCACAAAGATGCAGGGAAAGTGTTATGAAAACGTTAGGTGAATTTATTGTCGAAAAGCAGCACGAGTTCTCTCATGCTACGGGTGAACTCACTGCTTTGCTGTCGGCAATAAAGCTGGGCGCTAAGATCATCCACCGTGATATCAACAAGGCCGGTCTGGTCGATATCCTGGGTGCCAGCGGTGCCGAGAACGTTCAGGGCGAGGTTCAGCAGAAACTCGATCTGTTCGCAAATGAAAAACTGAAAGCTGCACTGCGCGCGCGCGACATCGTTGCGGGTATCGCCTCCGAAGAAGAAGATGAAATTGTTGTTTTCGAAGGGTGTGAACACGCGAAATACGTCGTACTGATGGATCCGCTCGACGGCTCCTCCAACATCGACGTTAACGTTTCTGTCGGTACCATTTTCTCCATCTACCGCCGCGTCACGCCTGTTGGTACGCCGGTAACCGAGGAAGATTTCCTGCAGCCGGGCAGTAACCAGGTTGCGGCCGGTTACGTCGTTTATGGCTCGTCCACCATGCTGGTCTACACCACCGGATGCGGGGTTCACGCCTTTACCTACGATCCGTCGCTGGGCGTCTTCTGCCTGTGTCAGGAACGTATGCGCTTCCCGGAGAAAGGCAGCACTTACTCCATCAACGAAGGCAACTACATCAAGTTCCCGAACGGCGTGAAGAAGTACATCAAATTCTGCCAGGAAGAAGATAAAGCGACCCAGCGCCCTTACACGTCCCGCTACATTGGCTCTCTGGTCGCGGATTTCCACCGTAACCTGCTGAAGGGCGGTATCTACCTCTACCCAAGCACCGCCAGCCACCCGGACGGGAAGCTGCGCCTGCTGTACGAATGCAACCCGATGGCGTTCCTGGCCGAACAGGCGGGCGGCAAGGCGAGCGACGGTAAACAGCGTATTCTGGACATCGTGCCGGAAAGCCTTCACCAGCGTCGTTCGTTCTTCGTTGGCAACAACCATATGGTTGAAGACGTTGAACGTTTTATCCGTGAGTACCCGGACGCGTAATATCTCTCCCGGGGAGCCAGTCTGGCTCCCCAACACATTTATATATTTTACCGTATAAGTGTTTATAAAAATCACGCTTTAATCTTCACCCCTGCTCCTGCATTATTTCCATAACAGTTTGACATTTATTTCCTGGAGCAGAATTGCAATGAAAAATTATTCCCGGGCTAATACCGGCATTGATTTAAATCTTATCCCTGTATTTATTGAAGTCGTCCGCTGCGGCAGTATGGCAAAAGCCTCTTTGCGCCTGGAGATGTCCCGTCCTGCGGTGAGCCTGGCGTTGAAGCGTTTTAATCAACTGTTTGATGAGCCGTTATTTTTCCGCAAAGGTTTATATCTCGAGCCGACTGAAAAAGCGTTAGCGTTAACCAGCTCGCTGGAATTATTAATGGGTGATATTCACGATAATATTGCGGCGATAAATTCCGCGAGAAATAAATCCCCGGCACAGAACGCACCGGGGCTGGGAAATATTATGCCGCAGTCTGAGCCGTCACTTTAAATGATGACATGGCTTCCATCAGCTGACGCGACTGCTCCTCAAGGGAGCGGGTCGCGGCGGAGGATTGCTGCACCAGCGCCGCATTCTGCTGCGCGGTTTCATCCATCTGGTTCACCGCAATATTCACCTGCTCGATGCCGCGGCTCTGCTCCTGAGACGCGGTGGCAATTTCACGCATCAGTTTGGTCATCCGCAGCACTTCGGTGGCAATCTCATCCATCGTTTCACCCGCCTGCTGGGCCAGCTCGCTGCCCTCGTTAACGTGGGCCTGCGAATCGCCGATCAGAGAGCGGATCTCTTTCGCCGCGTCGGCGCTGCGGCTGGCAAGGTTGCGGACTTCACCCGCGACCACGGCAAACCCGCGCCCCTGCTCGCCCGCGCGCGCCGCTTCCACGGAGGCGTTAAGCGCCAGAATGTTGGTCTGGAAGGCAATACCGTCAATCACGCTCAGGATGTCGGCGATGCGCGCCGAACTGCCGGAGATATCGCGCATTTTTTCAATCACGTAGCAGACCATTTCGCTGCCGTGATCGGCGGTGTCGGAAACAGACTTCGCCAGCTGGTGCGCCTGCTCGGCGTTGTCGGCGTTAAGCTTCACCGTGGCGGTGATCTGCTCCATGCTGGCGGCGGTCTGCTCCAGCGACGTGGCGGTGGATTCGGTGCGCTCGGCAAGATCCCGGTTCCCCGCCGTCAGCTCGCGGCTGCCGGTATCAATTTGCGAGCTGGCATCGCGAACCCGCAGAACCGAGCTCATCAGCGACTGACGCATCTCCTCTATCGCCGCGTTGAGGCGGTTAAACTCCTGGCTCGCCGGGGCATTCAGCGTGTGGGTTAAATCGCCCGCTGCCACGTTCTCCAGCTGAGCAATCGACGCCGAGAGCGGCTTGAGCAGCATATGGCGCAGCGCCAGCCAGGCGAGCACGATAATGCCCGCCGTCAGCAGCGCAGCGACAATAATCAGGATCAGCACGCGGGTTTTACTCGCCTGTACGGCACGCACTTCCGCCTGACCTCGCGCTTCGCTCCATTTCTGAAACGCCTGCATGTCGTTATCGAACTGCTTCGCCACCGGAATCAGCGTGTTCTCCAGCAGATCGTAATAGCTGTCTGCGCTCTGGTCATTCAGGGTTTTCAGCATCGGGCCGATCCCCTGCTGGTTATACGTCGCCAGGCTGGCCGCGACTTTGTCGAGGAGCTGCTGCCCCTGTTCGTCAGCCACGCCGCCGTCAATCACGCCTTTTAACGTTTTCCGGGCCAGGGCGACTTCCTGATTGATGTTTTTTACCGCTTTGGCCGCATCGTCCAGCATGCCGATTTCCATCATGCGGACGGCCTGACCCGCCTCATTGCGTGCGCGCAGGATCAGCGTATAGCCGGTGTTCAGCTGCACCATCTGCTCACCCTGAAGGTGATTAATGCGCTGCAGTGAGGAAGAACTCTGTGTGAGGGCATAAATGCCGATGCCGCTGACAATCAGCAGCAGAAGGGTCATAACGGCCAGTAAAGAGAGCAAGCCGGTACGAATCGATAGCGTTTTAAGCATGATATTATTTCCGGTAGCGAGATATTTCTGGGCATAAAAGAAGAGTATCGGCCGCTACCGGAAAATGTTTAGACTTTAAGCAAATTCAGTGTGTTATCGCTCTGTTACCGATGTGTTTACGCGGGTAACAGGCGAGCTTTGACGGTTCTCCCAGAGCACCGTCAGCCCCCGCTGCAGGGCAATAAAAATAAACAGCAGAATGCCAATGGCGATCTTCGTCCACCACGAGCTGAGCGTGCCGTCAAAGTTGATATAGGTTTGTATCAGCCCCTGAATCGCGACGCCGAACAGCGTCCCCAGCACCGTCCCTACCCCGCCGCTGAGCAGCGTGCCGCCGATAACCACAGAAGCAATTGCATCCAGTTCCACGCCGACGCCTGCAAGGGCATAGCCCGCCTGGGTATACACCGAGAAGACAATACCCGCCAGCGTTGCCAGGCCGGTCGAAAGCATATAGATGCGGATGGTGGTGCTGCGGGTTGAGATCCCCATCAGGTTGGCCGACGTGGCGTTGCCGCCAATGGCGTACACCTGATTGCCGAACCGGGTGCGGTGGGCGAGGAAAATGCCAATCACCACCACGCCCAGCATCAGCAGCCCCATCGCGCTCAGGCGACCGCAACCGGGAATTTTCCACGCCAGGCTGGAGAGCGTGTCATACACCGGATGGTTAATCGGAATCGACTCCTCAGAAACCAGATAACTTACGCCGCGCAGGAAAAACATCCCGGCCAGCGTGATGATAAAGGCCGGAATTTTCAGCGCGTCGATCAGCAGCCCCATAAAGGCGCCAAACGCGCAGCCCATCACCAGCACCAGCGGAAACGCCACCAGCGGCGAGATGCCCCAGAAACCGATCGCCTTCGCGAGGAATACCCCCGTGAACGCGATCACCGACCCGACGGAGAGATCGATCCCGCCGGAGAGGATCACAAAGGTCATGCCGACGGCGATAATGCCTAAAAAGGCGTTGTCCGTCAGAATGTTGCAGATCACGCGCGTTGAGGCAAAACCGGGGAACTGCGTGAGGCAGTAGAGATACCCCAGCACAAACACGCCCAGCGTGATCATTAACGGTAAATTACGTTTTATCATGGCCACGGATCCCCTTAATGATGCTGACAAAGCGCGGCGACTGGACGATCAGCACGCAGAGTACAACTACCGCTTTTACCACCTGGTTGAGTTCCGGCTGGAATCCAGAGAGCAGGATCCCGGTGTTCATGCCCTGAATGATCAGCGCGCCGATCACCGAGAGCAGCAGGTTAAAGCGCCCGCCCATCAGCGACCCGCCGCCGATCACCACCGCGAGGATCGCATCCAGTTCCAGCCAGAGCCCGGCGTTATTGGCATCGGCCCCGCGAATATCGGCGGCGACGATGACACCGGCAATGGCGGCGCAGACGCCGCTCAGCACGTAGGTCAGCATCACCATCAGGCGGGTGTTGACCCCGGCGTTGCGCGCGGCGCGAATGTTGATCCCCACCGCCTCAATAAACATGCCGAGCGCCGTTTTGCGGGTGAAGAGCCAAAAGACAATAAGCGTGACCAGGGCAATAATCACTGGCGTCGGGAAGAACAGAAGGTTGCCGCTGCCGAGCCATGCCAGGCTCGGAGAGTTGAAGGTAACAATCTGTCCCGAGGTGATCAGCTGTGCGACCCCGCGCCCGGCCACCATCAGGATCAGCGTAGCGACAAAGGGCTGAATTTTCAGCACCGCCACCAGAATGCCGTTCCATAGTCCGGCCAGCACGCCGGTGCCTAAGGCCGCCAGCAGTACCACCGGCAGGCTGTGACCGGCCACGGTCATTGAGGCTGCCGTGGCCCCGGCGATAGCCATCACCGCGCCGACGGAGAGATCTATTCCGCCGGTGGCGATCACCAGCGTCATCCCAATCGCCAGCAGCGCCACGGGCGCGGCGCGGTTTAAAATATCGATCGGGCTGCCAAACAGGCGGCCATCCTGAACAATAATCTGGAAGAAATGCGGTGCGACAAGGCTATCTACCAGCAGCACCACCAGCAGCGCTGCAATTTGCGGCGTGCCGGTTGGCCAGCTAAAGCGGCGCTTTGACTCACCGGTTTGCGAAAGCGAACGGGACATCACGATTCACTCCTTACGCCGCGATGGCATTCATGATTGCCGGAACGGACAGTTTATCCAGTGGGATCTCTGCCACCTGTTTGCGATCGCGCATGATGATGACGCGATCGGCATAGCCCACCAGCTCCTCCAGCTCGGATGAGATAACCAACAGGGCCAGCCCGTCCGCACAGAGCGTTTCAATAAGCCGGATAATTTCGGCGTGCGCGCCCACATCGATACCGCGCGTCGGCTCGTCAAGGATCAGGAACTGCGGTTTGGTCAGCAGCCAGCGGGAGAGCAGCACCTTCTGCTGGTTACCGCCGGAGAGAAATTCAATCGGCTGTTCCGCGCTCGGGGTGCGGATGCCGAGCTGGCGGATAAAGCGCTCGGCGATGGCGTTTTGCTCTTTACGAGGGATCGGGCGCAGCCAGCCGCGCTGGGCCTGCAGGGCCAGGATGATATTTTCCCGCACCGAGGCGGCGGCAATGATGCCGTCCGTTTTCCGGTCTTCCGGGCAGAAGCCAACGCCCAGACAGGAGGCCTGATGCGGCGATCGCAGGGTTTGCGGTTTGCCCTTGATCAGCGCGGTGCCGCTGTCGGCAGGCTTGATCCCGAAGATCACCTCGGCGGTTTCGGTTCGGCCCGAGCCTAGCAGGCCCGCCAGCCCGACAATTTCGCCGGGACGCACCTCAAGGTTAAACGGCGAGATCACGCCTTTCTTGCCGTAATCGCTGAACGCGGCAACCGGTTTTTCGCTCAGCAACGTGCGGCCCGCGCGCTGGAGCGCGTTGGTTTCCAGCTCGCGGCCCAGCATCATTTTCACCAGCTCGATCTGCGGCAGCTCGCGGGTTTCGCGGCAGCCGACAAAGCTGCCGTTGCGCAGCACCGTAATGCGGTCGCTCACCTCATACACCTGATCGAGAAAGTGCGTGACGAAGATCAGGCTCACGCCCTGATCGCGCAGCTGGCGCATCAGGGTGAAGAGCATCTCCACTTCCTGGGTATCGAGGCTGGCGGTGGGTTCATCGAGGATCAGCACCTTCGCAGAGAGATCGATCGCGCGACAGATGGCGACGATCTGCTGCATCGCCACGGAAAAGCGGTTCAGCGGCTCGCGAACGTCGAGGGAGAAGCCGTAGGACTCCATCAGCTTCGTGGCGCGCGCCTCCATCTCTTTGCGGCGCAGCAGGCCAAAGCAGCGTGGCTCGCGGCCAATAAACAGGTTGTCCGCCACCGACATATTCGGCAGCAGGTTCACTTCCTGGTAAACCGTCCCGA
Organism: Enterobacter cloacae complex sp. P27C; assembly: GCF_014895705.1. Taxonomy (NCBI): domain Bacteria; kingdom Pseudomonadati; phylum Pseudomonadota; class Gammaproteobacteria; order Enterobacterales; family Enterobacteriaceae; genus Enterobacter; species Enterobacter cloacae complex sp. P27C. The sequence continues at coordinate 93,186 of NZ_JADBQB010000004.1, read as the reverse complement.
TACCCAGCTGCTGGGCGTGGGCGGTATTTTTTGGCGAAATGGCGTTGCCTTCCAGCCAGATGGTGCCGCGATCGGCGTGATAAACGCCGGTCAGCGATTTAATCAGCGTCGATTTTCCCGCGCCGTTCTCGCCCAGCAGCGCCATGATCTCACCGCGCCGCAGGCTGAAATCAACGCTATCCAGCGCCTTCACGCCGGGGAAGAATTTACTCAAGCCCTCTGTGCGGAGGATTTCCTGGTGTTGTTCAGTTTTCATATTCACGTCCCCGGCACGTTCCCGTAGGCCGGGTAAGCGCAGCGCCACCCGGCAATTTCACTGGATCAGTAGCCCATATTTTTCTTCTTCTCTAACTCTTCTTTCGCTGTATCAGGCAGGTAGAGCGTGGACTTGGTGACGGTCACCTTCTCAGGCATCGTGCCGTCTTTCTTGAATTTCTCCAGCGCGTCGAATGCCGGGCCCGCCATGTTCGGCGTCAGCTCGACGCTGGCATTGGCTTCACCGTCGATCATCGCTTTGTAGATGTCCGGCACGCCGTCGATAGAGCCGGTGAGGATATCTTTGCCCGGCTTCAGGCCCGCTTCTTTAATCGCCTGAATCGCCCCGATCGCCATGTCATCGTTGTGGGCGTAAACCATGCAGATATTCTTGCCGTTGTTTTCAGCCTTGATAAAGCTCTCCATAACCTCTTTACCCTTACTGCGGGTAAAGTCGCCGGACTGGGAGCGGATAATCTTGATGTTTGGCGCTTTGGCAATAGCCTCAGCAAACCCTTTCTTACGGTCGATGGCCACGCTCGCGCCGACGGTGCCCTGCAGTTCAACGACGTTACACGGCTTGCCGTCGACCTGTTTAATCAGCCAGTCGCCAATTAACTGCCCTTCAAGCACGTTATTCGCGGTGACGGTGGTCATATAGAGAGATTTGTCTTTAACATCGATGGAACGGTCGAGCAGGAAGACCGGAATTTCAGCGTCTTTCGCTTCCTTCAGAACCGGTTCCCAGCCGGTCGCCACCACTGGCGCAATAAAGATGGCATCCACGCCCTGGGCGATAAACGAGCGCACGGCTTTGATCTGGTTTTCCTGCTTTTGCTGACCATCGGCGATTTTCAGGGTGATGCCGCGTTTCTGAGCCTCGCTTTTCGCAACGTTGGTTTCCGCCGCACGCCAGCCGGATTCAGAGCCAACTTGCGAAAAACCTACGGTTAAGGGAGCGGCCATCGCCATAGACGACATGGCTGCCGAAACTGCTGTGACAAGAAGTAAGCGCTTCCACATATGAGCGTCCTCGTAGGGGTGTTTATTGTTGGTTAAAAGATGTTCTGCGAAATGACTATAGCCAATGAAATATGTAACGAATTGCGTTACATCACACTTCAGGAAAGTGAATAAAATGTTAATCACAAGTTTGTAATCGCTTTCATTTCACCATTAAAAATGCGGCTGAGTTTATGGATTTTCCTGTCATGGAAACGGTCTGAAAAGTGGGGCTTGCGGGGAGAGAAAGCGAAAAGAGGCGGAGACATTCAGCGTGAGTTGGCTATAATACCTGCCACTTGTTTACCATCCATTTTAAAGGACACCGACATGAGCTTACTCAACGTCCCAGCGGGTAAAGAACTGCCAGAAGATATCTACGTTGTTATTGAAATCCCGGCCAACGCAGATCCAATCAAATACGAAATCGACAAAGACACCGGTGCGCTGTTCGTTGACCGTTTCATGTCTACCGCCATGTTCTATCCGTGCAACTACGGCTACATCAACCACACCCTGTCTCTGGACGGTGACCCGGTTGACGTGCTGGTTCCAACGCCATACCCACTGCAGCCAGGCTCTGTCATTCGCTGCCGTCCTGTTGGCGTGCTGAAGATGACTGACGAAGCGGGTGAAGATGCGAAGCTGGTTGCGGTACCGCACACCAAGCTGAGCAAAGAGTACGATCACATTAAAGATGTGAATGACCTGCCAGAGCTGCTGAAAGCGCAGATCGCCCACTTCTTCGAGCACTACAAAGACCTCGAAAAAGGTAAATGGGTTAAGGTTGACGGCTGGGACAACGCAGAAGCGGCGAAAGCAGAAATCATCGCCTCCTTCGAACGCGCTGCTAAGAAGTAATTCTTACTGTCGATTGATGAAAGCCCCGCATACTGGGGCTTTTTTTATCTTTGTTAAAAGCAGCATACATTAGCTTTTAAGATAAATCCCATTCCCTTTGGCTTTCATGTTAATACAACAAAGACACCCTCTCATTTATGGTGGGAGTGGTTGAATAGGCTGTCAATTAATCACATACTGTCATAATGAGCATTAATCCCCATTGATTACAGGATTCATATGTCATCCATTAACATTGATGTTGCCCGCCCAACTGGAATTTACTTTATTATTGAAAGGCTATATTCCCGCGATGGACTTATGCCTTCCGTTGGGGAAATCAGCCCCTCTTTGACACAGGTACACCGCACTGTCATTCAGCTAAAACGCAAGCAAGATATGTTTATGGATGGTGTTAAGGTTACCCCAAAAGATATTACACTTTGGCAACAGATAAAATATCTTACGGGCTCGAAAGTAACGACCAAAGATACAGATACGTTAGTGTATACGACTGATTTTATCGGCTCTCTTGTAGCCACTACACCTTTAGGCAATATTGAGCATGAAAATATTCCTCGCTTCCTCACGACAGAGTCTATTCACTCCCTTCCTCAGGCGGTGAGCTATGGGCGTGATCCCATCCCACAGGTCCTTCTTTATGGTCGTAAGGATATTGTCTTCTTTATGGACAATGGTGGTAAAGGAACGCCAACCGCTATTGCAAAATATAATCACAACAATCGTGATCTTGCCATAATCAAAGATCAGCTGGAGGCCAGTAAAACGATGAAGGAACTGCTTTCTAAGGGAGCAAAATTATGAGTAAGAAAATCCATATCGTAAGTCTACTCGTCATTATTATTGCCTCCTTTATCTTTGGCAGAAGTACGTATACTCAATATCTGGCATGGTATTATGGAAGCGATAATTTAATATTCAGCGAAATAAACAGCTCCTTACTATCCAGTTTATTTAACGGGCTTTACTTCGCTCTTTCAGCAAGTATTATTTATACGTTACTCACTCTATTAAAAAGAATTCCAGCGAATATTGTCACTTCTTGTCTGCTTCAGTTCTGTATTAACATCGGGCTATATACGCTTTTTGTTGCAGTAGATAGAGGATATAGTAAATTACATACTTTAAGCTCGGGTGCTACTGATATCACCCACAGCTATTTTTTAGGAGCGTTGCTGACGAGCACGCTTCTGACCGTCGCGATCGTGAGCGTTATACATGCTAAGTTTCTTTCTTCAAAGCATAAAGATGGGCTACATAAAGGCGTTTGACTGTTACGGCAAAGACAGCAAATGGCAGTATCTCTGCATCCTGACATTCCAACTTGCCTGGTTTTTGTTTTACTTATGGATCCCTTATCGAAGCGATTATGCGATTTTGCTGTTTTTACTGTTTTTCCTGCCCGTCATATCAAGCAATACGCGATGCATAAACTACTATGGCCGTTCACGCGCCTTGTGTTTTTTATGGCTTATTGCCCCATACATCATGCTGTTCGTTCCTCTTTTTTTAACCCGACGCAGGGATACAGAAGAGAATTGAAACTGAAAAAAACAACGCCACCTCACGGTGGCGTTGTCGTTTTTCAGTACTGGTCTCTGTCTAACCAGTTACCGCTTACAATCCGCGTTAACCCGTCGACCGGACGCTGGTAGACATACATCCACGCGCTTCCGTACGGTGTCTGGATCAACTGGCGAGCGTATTCACCGCCCCTGGTGCGCAAGGCATCAAGTTCGGCAAGTGTAGCATTATCAATACGATAAACTTCACCCTGTACTGTTCCTTCGCCGGGAACCGCGCCTGGATAGTGGCCCAGGCTGTACAACTGGTAGTTCTCGATATTGTAATTCCCCAGTAGCTGGGCATTGGTCATCCAGTGACTGTTGCCTTGCCTGGTTCGTAAACTGCCGTAGACAAATATTCGCATTGCTAAAACTCAAACTGATAGAGCAGATCAAGTGCCTGGTCTACGCCGGACACTGCTTCCAGATATAGCTTAGGCATCAGGCGATAGCGTAACGTGAGTGTTGCCAGTGAGTCAAAGATCCCCACACCATATTTTACCTGCAGACCCGGCAGTACATAGCCGCTGACAACCACCTGCGAGGAGTCACCCACGCCCTGGGTGTCCAGCGCCAGATTGCTTACGCCGAACGTCTCGCCGATTTTACCCACAACCTGCCCACTTTGTGCAACCCCCAGACCGACCAACATTGAGGTCATCGCCGCACTGTCGCTTTGTCCGCTGTCCAGACCTTGTCCGCGCAGCAGATAAGAGAGGGCTTCCTGCTGCGACATCGCCGGGTCGGAGAAGATCTCCGCCTTCGGTTCGTCGGCAGAGCCGGTGACGCGTACGCCAGCAATGACGTCGTTTTCCGTCGCTTCCGGGTTACGAATCGCTTCGATGTTCAACAATGGTTGATCCGGTGGGCCGGAGAACAGCAGCTCGCCTTTACGGACAATCAGATCCTGACCATAGGCATGAAAACGCCCTTCAGGAATATTGATCTGCCCGTTGAGGCCAAGCCCTTGTTTATCCTGCGCCACTTTCAGGTCGCCCGTGAGCCTCGCCTTCAGCCCAAACGCATCCAACCGCACGTTATTTCCCACGTGCACGATAAGGTTACTATTAATCGGTATGCCAGCGCTCTTCTCTTCGGCAGGTTTCAGATTTTCATTGAGCATAACTTCATCACTGGAGACGCCGACCGCGCTTTCCGGCACCTCGTGAACCACGATGCGCGCCCACGGCACGTCCACGCGGCCATCCAGGGTGAAGAGGCTTGGCGTCGCCTCAAAGACCACGTCCGGCGAGACGTCCAGGCGCACCATTGGCGGTACGGTGATGCGCACCTTACTGCCTTTCGCGGCAATACGGGCGCGCCAGTTGTCGAGCTGGCTCCAGTCCGCGTCGCCGCTCAGGTTGATTTGCCCCTGCTGAGTTAATACCGAGCCGTTCAGCGTCGAGCTCATGCCGTTGAAGTTCATCGCAATCTGGCTGGGCTGCATATCGAACGGCATAAAGTTACCGTCGATATCCACACCGCTGAGCCGCAACTGACCGAACAGCTGAGGGCTTTGCGCGTTGCCCGCCAGGCGCAGGTTGGCATTTACCATACCCTCGGCTTTTTCCCCGCGGGCGAAGATTGGGTTGACCATCGCCAGGTTGAAGTTACGAATATTGACGTTGCCGCCCAGATTGCGCCGCCCCTGCGGATCGGTAATCTGTATCTGCCCGTCCATCTGGCCGTTGTTGGTCAGACGGATAAGCCACCCCAGCTCCGCACGGTTGTTATGCAGGTCTGCACTCACATTCAGGGTGTCGAAGGCCACCGGCAGCGGCGCGTCGTTGACTTCCTGCGTTACCTTCACGTTGCGCCCGGAAAGCGTGACGCTGCCCTGTGGAAGCCCCTCTTTGGTGGTGTCCCAGGCGACATCGGCTTTCCCGCTGAAGACGCCGCTGGCCTGCGTGGTGTCCGGCATAAACGGTTTCAACATCGCCAGATCGAAGCGGTTCAGGTTGATCTGCGCGCGCCCTTCCGCCCCCGCATCAATGGTCTGCGGCACGCACAGCTCCGCGTTCGGGTTGGTCCAGCAGTGAGGCCCGATGCTGATCTTCTGCTCGGCGTTGCGGTAGTCCAGCGCAATGGAGCGCGACAGCGACAGCGGCCCCACCGGGGTGTTGAAGCGGGTGTTGTCCAGCGTTCCTTTCCAGCGCGTTTCCTTCCGGTCGAAGCTGCCGGTCAGGTGAAGCTGGCCGGAGACGGGCTCGCCCTGCACGCGCAGCTGGAGGTCGTGCTGCTTCTCGTTCCCTTTGGCGTCCAGAGTCACCAGGCTGATGTTCACGTCCGGCTGGGAAATGCGCTCCACGCGCAGGTTCAGGTTGCCGCCGATCTGATCGGTGGATTTCACATCCCCTTCCACGCGGACGCGGGCAACGCTCAGCTCCTGCCAGCGCAGATTGTTGGCGGTGATATCTGCCAGCAGCTGCGGCGCGTCCACGGTGCCGCGCACTTTCACGAGTCCTTTCGCCGTACCGCCCAGACCCGGCAGGGCGTTATCCAGATTAGGCGCGTCGATGGTGGCGTCAAGATTGAGATCTTTTACCCCCAGCTCGCCTTTGATATCCGCCGTGTTGCGGCCCAGCGCCACGTGCAGTCCCGGGATAATCCACTGCAGGTAGCTGTTGCCCTTCACCGAGCCTTCAACGTTCACCTTGTTCTGCTTCACGTTCCCGGTGAGCTTGATTTCCGGCACGTCCATCTGCCACGTGCCGCCGTAGAGGCTGCCGCGGGTTTTGATCAGCCCGTCCAGCTTCGACGGCCAGTCCGGCACCTCTTTGGCGGTGTTAATTCCCGTCAGCTTCAGCTCGCCGCGCCAGCTGATCGCCTGCTGCCAGTCGAGCAGCGCGGTCAGTTCCGTTTTGCCTTCCAGCGCCGCGACGGTCAGCTTGTCGAGGTTAACCTGCTGTTCGTTGCCTTTTGCATCCAGCGTGATAGTCGCGGGCGGCACGCCCTGCCCCTTCACCGCAGTGCGGAACGAGAGCGTGTAGTCGGTCATCTTGCCGCTCAGCTTCAGCTTCAGATAGTCGGCCTGATACTGTTTTTCGCCGGTAAACGGCCAGTAAAGCTGCTTGCTGACAACCTCCAGATTGAGCGGCAGCCCGGCTTCCGCCAGCTGGGTTTGCGCGCGCAGGGCCATGTCTACCGGGCCGGAGAGATTCACCCCGATATCCAGCTTCTCGCGCAGCGCCCCGCCCACTTTAACCTTCACTTTTTCGCCCTTCAGCGGGTCGATATTCAGGGCGCTATTGAGGGTGATATCCACCGGCCAGCTGTCGCGCAGCAGGGCGTTGCCTGACGCGTTCACCGAGCCCTGGTTGGTATCGATATCCAGCGCGTCGAGCTTCATGTTGCCGTCAATGCTGCTGACTTTCAGCAGCATGTTAAAGACCGTCAGATCGGTGTCGCCGGTCAGGCGCAGCTGCTCGCCTTTGAACTCCTCAATGTTGAGGTTCAGCGGCAGATGCACGTCGGTCATTTCAGGCAGGACAGGCTTCGAGAAGAGTTCTTTCAGCGTTTCGCCCAGCGGCTTCTCTTCCGGCTGCGGGTTCTGGATCTTCGGTTCGACGATCTCTTCCTGCGCCACGTCCGCCACTTTCGGCAGCGCGATCAGCAACCCTTGCAGCGAGGTTGGCGTCAGGGTGAGGTTTTTCTCCTGCCAGCGCAGGCCGGAGGTGAAATCCATCACCGAAACGGTGGTGTCGTCGATTTTGATATTGACGTTATCGAGCGCCACCCGATAGAGCGCAATCGGGTACGGCGTGGAGAGATTCAGCGGGCCGCTGTCCTCTTCCTCAACCGGCGCAGACTTCGGCATTTTCTTTGAGTCTATCGCCACATTGACGTCTTTTAGCGACAGATCGTTCACGCAGAGCTTGCTATCCCGCAGGCAGCCCAGCTTCACCGCGAGATGGAATTCCCCGGCGTTGACCGCCACGCCCGGCTGCTCGTAGCGGATGTTCTTCAGACGCAGGTCGCGCCAGCCGCCCGTTACCTGACCAATTTCCAGCCCCGGCACCCAACGGTTCGCGGCGTTAAACAGCAGATGCAGCCCGGTCGTCGTTCCCACCAGAAACGCCACCGTACCGAGCAGCAGCACGATAAAAATCAGCACCCCGAGGCTTATTTTCTTCCATAAACTCATAATTCAGGCCCCAGACCGATGTAAAACTGTAATCCGTGTTCATCTTTGTCGCCCACCGGCACGGCGAAATCGAGCTTGATGGGTCCGACGGGTGACTGCCAGCGTACGCCCACGCCTGCACCGGTTTTGAAATCGCTGCGGCGAATATCGTTCACCGCTTCACCACCGTCAACAAACATGGCACCCCACCACTTGCCGCTGACGTTGTACTGATACTCCAGCGATCCGGTCGCCAGTTTGGATGCCCCGGTCAGCTGGCCTTTTTCGTTTTCAGGTGAAATCGATTTGTACTTATACCCGCGAATGCTGCGGTCGCCCCCGGCGAAGAAGCGCAGGTCCGGCGGAACGCGCTCGAAATCACCCGTCTCAATCCAGCCGAGATTGCCGCGCATCACAAAGCGGTGTTTGTCATACAGCGTGCGGATCCAGACGTTTTGCGCCTGCACCACCGTGAAGTCGACGTCAGAGCCCCACATCGTATTGGAGTAGTCGATAGAGTAACGCTGTGAATCACCCCATGTTGGCATCAGGCCGCCGCGCGAGCGGGTGCGGCTGATCATCACGCCCGGATAAAGCAACATAGTGGTGTTGGTGACGTTTGCCTGGGTAAAGTGATCAAGGCTCCAGCGCAGGTTAATGGCGCGCTGCCAGCCGCTGGAGAGATCCCAGAAGCGTGAAACCGCAAGCGTTGTCGAGTCCTGCTCGGTATCGTTCAAATCGGTACGCTTAAAGCCGCCCTGCACCAGGTAATATTGCTCAAGCGGGTTTTTCAGCAGCGGTATTTTATAGCTGAAATCAAGCTGCTGTTCCGGTGCGGAAATGCTGGCGCTGGTGGTCAGGCTGTGGCCGTAGGAGTTCATCCACGGCTTTTTCCAGGAGGTCTTCACGCGCGGACCGACGTCTGTCGAGTAGCCAACACCGGTCTCAATGGTGTTCTCGGTGCGCGGCGAGACAACGCCATGCAGCGGCAACACCTTGGTTTTGCGAGACTTATCAAATTCCGGTGCGACAACCACGGAGTTAAACCAGCCGGTAGCGGAGAGGCGACGGTTCAGCTCCGCCAGATCGCTCGACTGGTAGTAATCGCCTTTTTTAAACGGCACGAGGTTTTGCAGATACTCTTCACGAATTTGCGAACCTTCAAACGTTACATCGCCAAAGCGGTAGCGCTCACCGCTGTCGTAGTCAATATCCCAGAAGGCCTGACGTCGCTCCAGCGCAATGCCCAGCTGGCTTTTATTGAACTGGCTGTCGAAGTAGCCCTTGCGCAGAGAGACGCTCGTCAGCTCTTTTTTGAAGTGGTCGTAGTCACCGTGGTTGAGCACGGTGCCGATTTTCGGCCGCGTGCTGAGCAGGTCCAGGTAGTCGCGGTCGGTACGCGCGCCGCCGCGCAGGATGACGTTCGTGCCGCCAATCAGCACCGGCTCGCCCGGCGAGACGCGGGCAATAAGCACCTGACGCCCCTTCTTTGGCGGCGGGCGGAGATCGAAATCAATGGTGGGTTCGTAATACCCCAGCGCTTTTAGCCCTTCACGGATCGCGTCATCCACGCGCGCGCGAAAACGCCGGTCCGGCGTCACCTCATCGCTCTGGATGGTCGACAGCTGCGCACGCACGTTTTTTTCCAGCGTCCCGGATAACCCCTCAACCTGCAAACGGACATTCGCCGCGCTGGCAACCCCGCTTGTCAGCAATACACTGACTAAACATAACTGGCGGATTTTTGTCACGTTTTCTCCTGAATATCCCTTTTCCACCCTGGAAGCAAATGAAGTGCCGCCGTGCGGCAAAATACGGCCCGGAAGCCAAAAACCCAAATCGTGGGTTGAAAACGGGTGTAACACCCAAATATTTCTTATGATTAAATCTAGTCTCATTCAGCGCATTTATTGTGTTCAATTAAACGCTTCGTGACAACCTTAACCGAAACATCGCACCCCGGGAGGCCCCATCGTGAGTTTATTCGACAAGAAGCATCTGGTTTCACAAGCTGATGCATTACCGGGACGCAACACCCCTATGCCTGTGGCGACCTTACACGCCGTCAATAACCATTCAATGACCAACGTTCCTGATGGAATGGAAATCGCCCTGTTCGCCATGGGCTGCTTCTGGGGCGTTGAGCGCCTCTTCTGGCAGCTGCCCGGCGTTTACAGCACCGCGGCCGGCTACACGGGCGGCTACACGCCAAACCCAACCTACCGCGAAGTCTGCTCCGGCGAAACCGGCCATGCGGAAGCGGTCCGCGTGGTATATGACCCGACGGTCATCAGCTACGAACAGCTCCTGCAGGTCTTTTGGGAAAACCACGACCCGGCGCAGGGCATGCGTCAGGGCAACGACCACGGCACACAGTATCGCTCGGCCATTTATCCGCTCACGCCTGAGCAGGACGCCGCCGCGCGCGCCAGCCTTGAGCGTTTCCAGCAGGCCATGCGTGAAGCAGGCGATACGCGCGAGGTGACCACGGAAATCGCCACCGCGAAGCCGTTCTACTATGCCGAGGACGATCATCAGCAGTATCTGCACAAAAACCCGTACGGCTACTGCGGCATCGGGGGCATCGGCGTCTGCCTGCCGCCACAGCTGGCCTGATTATTAACCGTTAAATCGTCACCCGTACCGGACAGCGCACGCTGTCCGGTCTGTTTTATGCCAAAAATGTGACCTCTGGCAGATTTACATCTCTTTACGCTATACTACCGCTGAAATAATCGGCTCAACGCTACGAGCTGACGTTCTACGTGTTTTCACACAAATGGTATCAACTCCCCTTCTGAGGATCTGGCGAGAAGCCGGATAAACTATGTTAAACAGTATTTTAGTAATACTTTGTCTTATTGCCGTCAGTGCATTTTTCTCGATATCTGAGATCTCGCTGGCCGCGTCCCGTAAAATCAAACTTAAGCTGCTTGCCGACGAGGGCAACATTAATGCCACCCGCATCCTGAAAATGCAGGAAAACCCCGGCATGTTCTTCACCGTGGTGCAGATTGGCCTTAACGCGGTCGCCATTCTCGGCGGTATCGTGGGCGATGCGGCCTTTTCTCCAGCGTTTTATAGCCTCTTTGTCAAATACATGTCAGCTGAGCTTGCCGAACAGCTGAGCTTTATTCTCTCCTTCTCGCTGGTAACCGGCCTGTTTATCCTCTTTGCAGACCTGACCCCGAAACGCATCGGTATGATTGCGCCAGAAGCTGTAGCTTTGCGTATCATCAACCCGATGCGCTTCTGTCTGTACGTGTTTCGTCCGCTGGTGTGGTTCTTCAACGGCCTGGCGAACGTGATTTTCCGCATCTTTAAGCTGCCAATGGTGCGTAAAGACGACATCACCTCTGACGACATTTATGCGGTGGTGGAAGCCGGCGCGCTGGCCGGGGTGCTGCGTAAGCAGGAACACGAGCTGATTGAGAACGTATTTGAACTGGAATCCCGTACCGTGCCCTCTTCCATGACGGGCCGTGAAAACATTATCTGGTTCGATTTACATGAAGATGAGCAGAGCCTGAAGAACAAAGTGGCGCAGCATCCTCACTCCAAGTTCCTGGTCTGTAATGAAGATATCGACCACATCATCGGTTACGTCGACTCCAAAGACCTGCTGAACCGCGTGCTGGCAAACCAGAGCCTGGCGCTCAACAGCGGCGTGCAGATCCGCAATACCCTGATTGTGCCGGACACCCTGACGCTCTCCGAAGCGCTGGAAAGTTTCAAAACTGCCGGGGAAGACTTCGCGGTGATCATGAACGAATACGCGCTGGTGGTGGGTATCATCACGCTGAACGACGTGATGACCACGCTGATGGGAGACCTGGTTGGTCAGGGACTGGAAGAGCAGATTGTTCAGCGTGACGATAATTCATGGCTGATCGACGGCGGTACGCCGATTGAAGACGTCATGCGCGTGCTGGATATCGACGAGTTCCCGCAGTCCGGTAACTACGAAACCATCGGCGGCTTTATGATGTTTATGCTGCGTAAAATCCCGAAACGCACCGACTCTGTGAAGTTCTCCGGCTACAAGTTTGAGGTGGTGGATATTGATAACTACCGCATCGACCAGCTGCTGGTGACGCGTATTGACAACAAGCCGACCGTACTGGTGCCGAAGCTGCCGGACGCGGAAGAGAAGGTGTCGGCGTAACGTTCCTGCCCCCACAAACATCAACGGCTCCCATCGGGAGCCGTCTTTTTAACTACCTACTGCATAGCACGTTGGTTAAGCCATCTCAGTTTGCAGACGCATAACCTGACGGTTGACTTCGGACATCACAGACAGGTGCTGTTTGTCCTTCACTTTTGGGACAAGGATCTTGCCCTTATCAAACTCAAAAGCGCCAACATCCTTGATGTACAACCGTCCACGGAACAGGATCTTCACGTACTTCGCCACCTGAAGCGGGTTGTAGCGTTGGAAAATTTTCATTCTTGTATCTCCTGCGAATCATACGCTCTTGCGGTGCCACAATCGGCCCGACTGTCCTGAGCGCAAATTTTGATGCCCAATGACTATAGACCAGAACTACGGTGTTACCCAGTGTGCATAAGTTTATTTACCGTTTGATTACAATTATTCAGAATAATCTTTGCAAAGCGTGAGAGAGAGCAGTATAAGCCGTCGTTTTTTCATGGATATGTGCGTTCACCCGCAAACTGGCACTGGGATTGCGGGAAAACCACATTGATCGCACTTATGATTAAAAGCGTATGACCAAGTGGTCGGATCACCTGCAAACAATAAGGAAACGCCATGACCCTACGTACCATCCTTGCGGCAGCTTGTCTGCTGCTGCCCCTGTGGGCTTCCGCTCACAGCATTGAAAAAGGACAACGTGTACCGCCAGTCGGCATTGCTGACCGGGGAGAATTGATTCTCGACAATGATAAGTTTAGCTATAAAGCCTGGAATAGCGCGCAGCTCGCGGGCAAAGTGAGAGTTGTACAACATATTGCCGGTCGTACATCCGCAAAAGAGAAGAATGCCAGCCTGGTGGAGGCGATCAAGGCCGCAAAATTCCCCCATGACCGCTACCAGACCACCACGATTGTGAACACCGATGATGCCATTCCTGGCTCCGGGATGTTTGTGCGCTCAAGCCTTGAGAGCAATAAAAAGCTCTACCCGTGGTCGCAGTTTATCGTCGACAGCAACGGCGTGACGCGTAAGGCCTGGCAGCTTGAGGAAGAGAGTTCCGCGATTGTCGTGCTGGATAAGGACGGCCGCGTGCAGTGGGTGAAAGACGGGGCGCTGACCCAGGAAGAGGTGCAGCAGGTTGTCGACCTGCTGCACAAGCTGCTGGCTCAATAAAGAGAGACGCGGAAGCCGGGGTTGAGAAATGATTCGCGCGGGGTATAGTCCAGCGGCTTACCCTGCCAGTCATGGACATGCGCCCCGGCGGCCGCGGCAACGGCATGGCCTGCCGCGGTATCCCAGACGTTGGTTGGCCCAAAGCGCGGATACAGCTGCGCCTGACCTTCCGCTACCAGGCAGAATTTCAGCGATGAGCCAATCGAGGTGGTCTGGTGTTCACCCAGCTGTTGCAGGTATTCCTCCAGCTCGCTGTCGCTGTGCGAGCGGCTAATCACCACCAGCGGTGGACGGGCATCGCGCACCTGGATCTGCTTGCGTACGCCGCACTCCTCCTTCCAGGCCTTCCCTTCTGCGGCGCTGTACATCACCTTCATTACCGGCGCGTAGACCACGCCGAGCACCGCTTTACCCTTCTCAATCAGGGCAATATTGACGGTGAACTCACCGTTGCGCTTGATGAACTCTTTTGTCCCGTCCAGCGGATCGACCAGCCAGTAGCGCTGCCAGTGCTGGCGCTCGTCCCAGCTTTGCGGCGCTTCTTCAGACAGAACGGGGATATCCGGCGTTAAGGCCTGCAGACCTTGCAGGATCACCTTATGCGCCGCGATATCGGCCGCCGTGACCGGGGAGTCGTCCGCCTTGCTGACGACCTCCATCGGTTTTACACCGTCATACACCTGCATGATGGCATCTCCCGCATCCCGTGCGAGCTGACAAATCTTATCTAGCATTTTCCACCTCTTTGTTAACGCAGTGAGGTTAACTCTTTGTTTTAGTTATATCGTAATGTGAACAATTCCGCTATCTGTGAAGCAATTCCGGTTTCATGTCGCTTTTTTCTGTCAGGATTCACATTTCTGTAAGCAACAAGCGATAGATACATACTCTTTTGTGGAACGGATCGAAAAAAGGACTCCTCTGATGATTAAGTTTAGTGCAACGCTTCTGGCAACGCTGATTGCAGCGAGCGTGCAGGCGGCGACGGTAGATCTGCGTATTCTGGAAACGACCGATCTGCACAGCAATATGATGGACTTCGATTACTACAAAGATACCCCTACGGAAAAATTCGGACTGGTACGTACAGCAAGTTTGATCAACGCCGCGCGGGGTGAAGTCAAAAATAGCGTGCTGGTGGACAACGGCGATCTCATTCAGGGCAGCCCGCTCGGCGACTACATGGCGGCAAAAGGTCTGAAGAAAGGAGAGATCCATCCCGTTTATAAAGCGATGAACACGCTGGACTATGCCGTCGGCAACCTGGGCAACCACGAATTCAATTACGGCCTGAAATACCTGCACGATGCGCTGGCCGGCGCGAAGTTCCCGTACGTTAACGCCAATATCATCGACGTTAAGACGCAAAAGCCGCTCTTTACCCCTTACCTGATTAAAGAGAGTGAAGTTGTCGATCGGGACGGTAAAAAGCAGACGCTGAAAATCGGCTATATCGGCTTCGTACCGCCGCAGATCATGACCTGGGATAAAGCCAACCTCGACGGCAAAGTGACCGTTAATGACATTACCGAAACCGCGCGCAAGTACGTGCCGGAAATGCGCGCGAAAGGCGCAGATCTGGTGGTGGTTGTCGCCCACTCGGGTCTCTCCGCCGATCCGTATCAGGCCATGGCGGAGAACTCCGTTTACTATCTGAGCGAAGTCCCGGGCGTTGACGCGATCCTGTTCGGCCACGCTCACGCCGTTTTCCCGGGCAAAGATTTCGCCAGCATTAAAGGGGCTGATATCGAGAAAGGGACGCTCAACGGCGTGCCGTCGGTGATGCCGGGCATGTGGGGCGACCACCTTGGCGTGGTGGATCTGGTGCTAAATAACGACAGCGGCAGCTGGAAGGTGACGCAGTCAAAAGCCGAAGCGCGCCCAATTTACGACGCAGCCGCTAAAAAATCCCTGGCTGGTGAAGATAAAAAGCTGGTCGACGTGCTGAAGCACGACCACGACGCCACCCGCGAATTCGTCAGCAAGCCGATCGGCAAATCCGCCGACAACATGTATAGCTTCCTGGCACTGGTGCAGGATGACCCGACCGTTCAGGTGGTCAACATGGCCCAGAAAGCCTATGCCGAACACTTTGTTCAGGGCGATCCGGATCTGGCAAAACTGCCGGTGCTGTCTGCCGCTGCACCATTCAAAGTGGGCGGACGCAAGAACGACCCGGCAAGCTATGTTGAGGTCGAAAAAGGCCAACTGACCTTCCGTAACGCCGCCGATCTCTATCTATACCCGAATACCCTGGTGGTGGTTAAAGCCACGGGGAAAGAGGTGAAGGAGTGGCTGGAGTGCTCCGCCGGGCAGTTTAACCAGATCGATCCGAAGAGCAGTAAACCACAGCCGCTGATTAACTGGGACGGCTTCCGTACCTACAACTTCGACGTGATCGACGGCGTAAATTACCAGATTGACGTCACCCAGCCGGCGAAATATGACGGCGAGTGCCAGGCAATTAACCCGCAGGCCGAACGCATCAAAAACCTGACGTTCAACGGCAAGGCGATCGATCCGGATGCCACCTTCCTGGTGGTAACCAATAACTACCGTGCCTACGGCGGTAAGTTTGCCGGTACGGGCGATAGCCACATCGCTTTTGCATCACCGGACGAAAACCGCTCGGTGCTGGCGGCGTGGATCGGCGCGGAGTCGAAGAAGGCGGGCGAAATTCACCCGGCGGTGGATAACAACTGGCGTCTTGCGCCAATCCACAGCGATGCGAAACTGGATATCCGCTTTGAAACATCACCGTCCGATAAGGCCGCCGCGTTTATCAAGGATAAGGCACAGTATCCGATGAAGAAGGTAGCAACGGATGATATCGGGTTCGCGATTTATCAGGTGGATTTGAGCAGGTAGCGGTGATTGTGCCGGGTAAGGCGAAACCGCCACCCGGCTTTTACGCCGCACGCTCATCCCGATTCGCCATCACCTTCGGCGTATTGACTTCAATCCAGTCCGCCAGCGCGGCGACTTTCTCGCTCACCTCGATGCCCATCGGTGTCAGGCTATACTCGACGTGCGGCGGCACGACCGGATACGACACGCGATCGACAAACCCGTCCTGCTCCAGCGCCTGAAGCGACTGGGACAGCATCTTTTCGCTCACCCCGCCCATTTTATGGCGCAGCTCGCTAAAACGGTGCGTTCCTCCGCGCAGAGCCAGCAGGATCAGCACGCCCCAGCGGCTGGTAACGTGTTTAAGCACCTCCCGTGAAGGGCACTGTTCCGCGAAGAGATTGCCATCGCGCATTTGCTCGCTAAGCGTTGGGATCGTCTTTTTCATACTTACCTTTTTGTACGTACTTACTAAAAGTTAGCTATGGTGATAGTGTGCCACAACACCAGACAAACACGAAGGAGATTTATCATGATCGCGATTACCGGCGCTACCGGCCAGCTTGGCCAGCACGTTATTGAAGAACTGCTGAAAACCGTTCCAGCAAACCAGATTGTTGCCATTGTTCGTAACCCGGCGAAAGCTGAAGCGTTAAGCAAACAGGGTATTGTGGTTCGTCAGGCGGATTACACCGATGAGGCCGCCTTTACTGCCGCGCTGAGCGGCGTGGAAAAGCTGCTGCTCATCTCCTCCAGCGAAGTGGGCCAGCGCGCGACCCAGCACCAGAACGTTATCAACGCCGCCAAATCGGCAGGCGTGAAATTTATCGCCTACACCAGCCTGCTGCACGCGGATAAATCACCGTTGGGTCTGCACGTTGAACATGTCGCCACTGAAAAAGCGCTGGCGGCGTCCGGCATTCCTTATGCCCTCCTGCGCAACGGCTGGTACACCGAAAACTACCTGGCGAGCGCGCCGCCTGCGCTGGAACACGGCGTATTCATTGGTGCCGCAGGCGAAGGCAAAATTGCCTCTGCCACCCGCGCAGACTATGCCGCGGCGGCAGCCAAAGTGATCGCTGAAGAGGGTCATGCGGGCAAGGTATACGAACTGGCAGGCGACCACGGCTGGACATTGAGCGAGCTGGCGGCGGAACTGAGCAAGCAGAGCGGTAAACCTGTGGCGTATCAAAACCTGAGCGAAGCGGACTTTGCAGCCGCATTGAAGAGCGTGGGTTTACCCGCCGGGCTGGCGGATATGCTGGCGGACTCCGACGTGGGCGCGTCCAAAGGCGGCCTGTTTGACGACAGCCGTACCCTGAGCAAGCTGATTGGCCGCCCGACTACACCGCTGGCGGAGAGCGTCAAAGCCATTCTGTAATTGTTACGGATTGGTTATTTTTTGTGGCATCCCCTCGGGTCATCTCTGATAATGAAGCGATGACCCAGAGGAGGCTCACCGTGCAAGGCGTACCGGAACAGTTTATTGATGAGAGAGACAGCGCGCGCTTTCGCCATCTGGCGGAGCTGCCGGGCCTTGAACTCTATCACGCGCATATCTCTGACTACGCCTTTGAGCCCCACACCCATGAAGCCTTCGGCATCGGCACCATCGAAACCGGCGCCGAACGCTTTCGCTATCGCGGCACCCAGCATCTCGCACCTGAAAAATCCGTTGTTACCATGAACCCGGACGAGATCCATACCGGGGAGTCCGCGACCGAAGACGGCTGGCGCTACCGGATGGTCTACATCGAACCCGATCTTCTGGAAGAGGTAACCGGCCTGCGCCACTGGTGGTTCAGCGACGTAACCCGTTACGACCCGCAGCGCTCTCAGCAGATCGGCAGGCTAATTTACGGCCTGTGGCATACGGACGATCCGCTGGCGCAAAAAGGCTTATTGCTGGATCTGATCGAGACCTTTCAGCCGCTAGCCCATCACGCGCCGGTGGTTCAGGAAGGCGCACACCGTTTCGAGCGCGTGCGCGAGTATTTGCACGACAACTATATGCACGCCCTGACGCTGGACGAACTGGCGAACGTTGTCTCGCTCAGCCCGTACCATTTCCAGCGCCAGTTCAAAGCCCATTTTCACGTTACGCCGCACCAGATGTTGATGGCCATCCGCCTGTGGCGCGCCAAGGCGTTTCTCACCCATGGTATGCCCGCCGCCGAAGTCGCCGCCGCAACGGGGCTGACCGACCAGTCGCATTTAACCCGCGCCTTCACCCGCCGCTACGGCATTACGCCCGTGCGCTACCAGAAACAGGTCACCCGGCGCTAATGCGCAATCTCATACAATACGCGCGCGTTTCCCCCTTCTAGACTGAGTGCAGAGTAAATCAATGTGGATGGAAAAATGATTAGCGGCGTGTTGTATGCCCTGCTTGCAGGTCTGATGTGGGGGCTGATCTTTGTCGGCCCTCTGATCGTGCCGGAATACCCGGCGATATTGCAGTCTACCGGACGTTATCTGGCGCTCGGGCTGATTGCCCTTCCTCTGGCATGGCTGGGGCGTACGCGCTTGCGACAGCTCAGCCGTCAGGACTGGGGCACCGCGCTGGCGCTGACCATGATGGGCAATCTCATCTATTACGTCTGCCTGGCAAGCGCCATTCAGCGAACCGGAGCGCCGGTGTCGACCATGATTATCGGCACGCTGCCGGTGGTCATCCCCATCTTCGCGAATCTGCTCTATAGTCATCGGGACGGCAAGCTGGCGTGGTCGAAAATGATACCCGCCCTGGCCTGCACCGCAGTGGGGCTGGTGTGCGTCAATATCGCCGAGCTGCGCCACGGCCTGGCAGACTTCAGCTTATGGCGTTACGGTTCGGGGATCGTTTTAGCGTTCATCTCGGTCGCGTGCTGGGCCTGGTACGCCCTGCGCAATGCGCGCTGGCTGCGGGAGAACCCGGACAAACACCCGATGATGTGGGCAACGGCGCAGGCGCTGGTCACGCTCCCCGTCTCGTTAGTGGGGTATGCCGGCGCATGCCTCTGGCTGGGTCATCAGCAGCCGGAATTTGCCCAGCCCTTCGGGCCAAGACCCTGGGTCTTTATTGGCTTAATGGTTGCGATTGCGGTGCTGTGCTCCTGGGTGGGCGCGCTGTGCTGGAACATTGCCAGCCAGAAGCTGCCGACGGTGATCTTAGGGCCGCTGATTGTGTTCGAAACCCTGGCCGGGCTGCTGTACACCTTCCTGATGCGCCAGAACGTGCCGCCGCTGTTAACGGCCTCCGGGATCGCGCTGCTGGTGGTGGGGGTGGTGATGGCGGTAAGAGCGAAGCCGGAAAAACCGAGGGTTGTTCCGGCTTCGGAGGTATGATTTTGCCGGGTGGCGGCTACGCCTTACCCGGCATGATGTTAAAACGTTTCCCAGTTCGCTTCAGACGCCGTCGCTGCTGGCTGCGCTTTTGGCACATAGGTTTTCACCGGTGCCGCTTTGACCGCCTGATTACGCGTTATTTTGAACACTGCTACCGCTTCGTTCAGGCGTGCGGCCTGATCTTCCAGCGCCGCCGCCGCCGCCGCAGACTCCTCCACCAGCGAGGCGTTCTGCTGGGTCACGCGGTCCATCTCGGCTACCGCCTGACCAACCTGGTCGATACCGCGGCTCTGCTCGTCAGAGGCAGAGGCAATTTCGCCCATGATGTCGGTCACGCGGGTAACCGCGTTAACGATTTCCGCCATCGTCGCGCCCGCTTCGTTCACCAGCTGCGAGCCGGCGTTCACGCGCTCGCCGGAATCATCGATCAGCGCCTTAATCTCTTTTGCCGCCTGGGCGCTGCGCTGGGCAAGCGTGCGTACTTCTCCTGCAACCACCGCAAAGCCACGGCCCTGCTCGCCCGCACGCGCCGCTTCCACCGCCGCGTTCAGCGCCAGAATGTTGGTCTGGAAGGCAATGCCGTCGATAACATTAGTAATTTGCGCGATTTTGCTGGAGCTGGTGGCGATCTCGTCCATGGTGCGCACCACGCCTTCCACCACGTTACCGCCCTTCTTCGCGGTTGAGGAGGCATCCAGCGCCAGACGAGACGCCTGACGCGCGTTATCCGCGTTCTGCTTCACGGTGGCGGTCAGCTGTTCCATGCTGGCAGCGGTCTCTTCCAGAGACGCGGCCTGCTGCTCGGTACGGGAAGAGAGGTCGTTGCTGCCCGCCGAGATTTCACCCGCACCGGTATAGATGGTGTCTGCGCCTTCACGCACCACGCCCACAGTGTTCGCCAGCGAGGTTTGCATCTCCTGCACGTTGCGCGCCAGGATAGCCATTTCGTTTTTGCCTTCAGCCTGAATCGGCTGGGTTAAATCCCCTGCCGCGATGGCGCGGATATGGTTGATCACCTCTTCCAGCGGCAGCAGCAGCACCCGGCGCATGGCGATCCAGCTGGAGATAATCACCGCAATGACGAGGATCATGACGGCAGAAAGGATCCACAGGATGTGCTTGTAGTCGCTTTCGTTATCCTGAATGCCTTTACTGGTGAGCGCAGCCTGCGCCTCGCGCCACTCTCGATAGACCTTTTGCATTGCCGTCTGCTTCTGTTCGGCATTCTGCTTGAACATATCTTCCAGGTTGCCCTGGCCCAGCAGAACGTTCATTTGCGTCAACGTGGCGGAGTAGATGCGGTACTGCTCTTCCAGCCGATCGGCCAGGTTCTCATCCAGACCCGGGGTATTCGGCAGGGCGTAGTATTTGTCGTAATGGACCTGCGCATTGGCCAGCAGATTTTTCGCGGTGTTAACCAGCTCGTTCAGCTGTCCGCCGTTAATCTGAGAGGCCATGCTGCTTTGCAGACGCAGCATCCCGCGGTTTAGCGTGACGCGCGCCTGGTTCAGGCTGATCCAGGCGTCGGTAAATTCCGCCACGTTCTGGCTGGAAAGCTGCGACACGGTGAAGTTGTCTTTATCGTTATTCAGCGCGTTGATAAAGATACCCGCGGAAATCACTTGCATGATGCCGAGCACAAGCAGCACCGAAATAAGAAGAGTAATGACTTTTATACGTTTAAACATGCGTTGCCTTTGTTATATGCAGGTTTGTCTGACGTGTATCTATCGGCACGCGCGGCGGGTTGTTTACTGTTTCTCCACCTTTAAAAACTTTCTAAACCACTTTCCTAAATCCATTCAGAGAGTTAAACGGGACATTTTTTTGTGATCCGCGCCGCACTTTACCCCTTCCCTCTAAAGGGTTATAGCGCCGCCTTAAAGATGCATTTAATATGCATCTTATATTCTTGATGACGAGGTAACTGCTATGGCCTTTCGCGACCACCCCCTCGGCGAGCTGGCGCTCTCCATCCCTCGCGCTTCCGCGCTGTTCCGTAAATACGATATGGATTACTGCTGCGGCGGTAAGCAAACGCTGGCGCGAGCGGCCTCGCGCAAGGAACTGGACGTGGAGGCTATCGAAGCGGAACTGGCGCTGCTGGCTGAACAGCCTGTTGAAAAAGACTGGCGTACCGCCCCGCTCACGGAAATCATCGACCATATCATCGTGCGTTACCACGACCGCCACCGTGAACAGCTGCCTGAGCTGATCCTGCAGGCAACGAAAGTTGAGCGCGTACATGCCGACAAGCCTTCCGTGCCGCGCGGTCTGGCAAAATACCTGACCATGCTGCATGAAGAGCTTTCCAGCCACATGATGAAAGAAGAGCAGATCCTCTTCCCGATGATTAAACAGGGAATGGGAAGCCAGGCGATGGGACCTATCAGCGTAATGGAAAGCGAGCACGATGACGCGGGCGAACTGCTGGATGTGATCAAACACACCACTAACAACGTCACGCCGCCGCCGGAAGCGTGCACCACCTGGAAAGCGATGTACAACGGCATTAACGAGATGATTGACGACCTGATGGAGCACATCAGTCTTGAGAATAACGTGCTGTTCCCGCGGGCATTGGCGGGGGAATAAAAAAGCCCGGTGGCGCTAGCGCTTACCGGGCCTACAACGTCCTCGAACATAGGCCGGGTAAGCGTCAGCGCCACCCGGCAATATGCTTAACGCATGCCTGCCATCCGTTTCTTACCGATAAACAGCCAGCCCAGCCCCAGCGCGATAAACCACAGCGGCGTGACGATCAGCGCCTGACGGGTGTCATCTTCGAGCGTCAGCAGCACCAGCACGAACACGAAGAACGCCATGCACACCCAGCACATCAGCTTGCCCAGCGGCATCTTGTAGATCGACTTCTCATGCAGGTGCGGACGCTGTTTGCGGTACACGAGGTACGAGCACAGGATAATGGTCCAGACGAACATGAACAGGATCGCCGACACGGTGGTGATCATGGTAAACGCGCCAATTACGCTTGGGTTCACATAGAGCATCACCACACCACCCAGCAGGCACATGCAGGAGAAGGTCAGCCCTTTTGCCGGTACGGCACGCTTAGAGAGCTTGGCGAACGCGCTCGGCGCTACGCCCTCCTGCGCCAGACCAAACAGCATACGGCTGGTTGAGAACACGCCGCTGTTCGCAGAAGATGCCGCAGAAGTCAGCACCACGAAGTTAATCAGGCTCGCCGCAGCAGGCAGCCCTACCAGAACGAACAGCTCAACGAACGGGCTCTTGCTGGGCACCACGGAGCTCCACGGCGTCACGGACATAATGATGATCAGCGCGAAGACGTAGAACATGATGATACGCACCGGTATGGAGTTGATGGCGCGCGGCAGGGACTTCTCCGGATCTTTGGTTTCCGCAGCGGTCGTTCCGACAAGCTCAATCCCCACAAACGCAAACACCGCAATCTGGAAGCCCGCAAAGAAGCCGCTGATGCCTTTCGGGAACCAGCCACCGTCGTTCCACAGATGGGTGAAGGACGCCTGAACGCCCGTTGGCGACTGGAAGTGCGTCAGGACCATCACCAGGCCCACCACAATCAGCCCTACGATAGCGACAATCTTGATCATCGCGAACCAGAACTCCATCTCACCGAACATTTTCACGGTGGCGAGGTTCAGGCTCAGCAGCAGAATAATCACCGCCAGCGAGGCGACCCAGTCCGACAGCCCCGGGAACCAGAACTGCGCGTAAGCGGTAATCGCCACGACGTCCGCCATGCCGGTGACCACCCAGCAGAACCAGTAGGTCCAGCCGGTAAAATAGCCCGCCCACGGGCCGAGCAGGTCCGACGCGAAGTCGCTGAAGGATTTGTATTCGAGGTTCGAGAGCAGCAATTCACCCATTGCGCGCATCACGAAGAAGAGCATAAAACCGATGATCATATAAACGAAGATGATCGACGGCCCGGCAAGACTGATGGTTTTGCCCGACCCCATAAACAGCCCGGTGCCGATGGCACCGCCGATGGCGATAAGCTGTATATGACGGTTTGTGAGATTGCGCCGTAGCGACTGTTCAGACGTCGCCTCTTCTGCAGCGGCGACTTTGACCTGATCTACCATGTAATTTTTCCTGTTTATGCCTGTCTGTGTTGTTAAGGCTCTTCTGGCCTTTAAAAACGTCAAATAAATGACGGTCCCTTCGTAAGGGTTTATCGATATTAGGTAAGAATCGGCGGGATGAATACTATGATTTAGATATTATGTTAATAATATGTTGAAAGTGAGTGTCATATCACTCATACAGCGCGAAACAGCTCACAAAAATACACGCAACAGTTTCGTTTGCAAGATAAAATGTTGATTCCGTCGTAACTATGGGTTTTATCACTATTTTCCTCTCCCCGGGCGGAGAGAGGAAATAAGAAAAGTCGATTACAGGATTTCCAGCAGCTCGACTTCAAATACCAGGGTGCTGAATGGCGGGATGGACGCGCCAGCGCCACGCTCGCCGTAAGCCAGGTTGTGCGGGATGGTCAGTTCCCATTTGGAACCCACTGGCATCAGGGTCAGGGCTTCGATCCAGCCCGCGATAACGCCGTTGACCGGGAACTCAGCCGGTTCGCCGCGCGCCACGGAGCTGTCGAACACGGTTCCGTCGATCAGCTTACCGGTATAGTGCACGCGAACGTGGTCGGTACGCGCCGGGATAGCGCCGTCGCCCTGGTTGATCACGCGGAACTGCAGGCCGGATTCGGTGCTGTTCACGCCTTCGCGCTCGCGGTTCTCTTCCAGATATTTCACGCCTTCGGCTGCCATCTCTTCGAAGCGCGCGCGACGCACAGCGTCAGCACGTTCGTGGATTTCACGCAGCGCACGATGCACAACGTCAACCGGAACGGCAGGCTGTTTGCCTTCCAGCGCATCAGCGATACCCGCCACCAGCGCTTCAGGTAACAGACCTTCCAGGCCGGATTCGCTCAGCTGCTGTCCTACCTGCAAGCCGATACCGTAACTTGCCTGCGCTTCGATAGTGTCAAAAGTCGGGGTGGTCATGGGTTTTCCTTCCATCACATTTAAAGTAGCGGGCAGCATATCAGCCATGCCCTTATGGGTAAAACTTTGTCTGAAGTTAAGGTGACAAACCGCGACGAAACAGAAACAATAGAGACAACCAGGATTAATCCCGAACTGATGTCACGGATGTCCGGTTTGCTACGTCGTTCAGGCAGTTAGCGAACTATACTTCGAAGCACAGGATATAAAAGACGCGGAGCAGGAGGAGAGCCATGCCCGGGCGATTTGAACTGAAACCTACCCTGGCGAAAATCTGGCAGGCGCCGGACAATTTTCGCATTATGGACCCGCTGCCTCCTCTGCACCGCAGGGGGATCATCATTGGTGCGCTGATGGTGATCGTGGGCTTCCTGCTTCCTTCCGGCGGTGATGATGTTGATACCGCGCCGGTCACCCGCAATGCGCAGCTGGATCTTCAGTCGCAAACGCGGCCGCAGCCTGACGCGCAGCCGATGCAGACGCAGCTGGTAACTCCGTCTAACGATCCGGGTCAGGTCGCGCCTGTTGAACCCGAACCCGTTCAGGATGAACAGGAGCAGGCCGCAGCGCCGTCTGAGCCGCAAACCCAGCAGCCGACCGGCATTGAGCAGCAGTGGCGTTCCTATCGCGTGGAGCCGGGCAAAACCCTGGCACAGCTTTTCCGCGACCACAACCTGCCGCCGACCGACGTGTATGCCATGGCAAAAGTGGAAGGCGCAGGTAAACCGCTGAGTAACTTACAGAACGGCCAGATGGTGCAGATTCGCCAGAACGCCAGCGGGGTGGTCACCGGGCTGACCATTGATACCGGAAATGGGCAGCAGGTGCTGTTTACCCGCCAGCCAGACGGCAGTTTCATCAGAGCACGTTAATGGCGTATGCCGGGTAAGGCGAAGCCGCCACCCGGCACTTTTGTTCTCAGACACTCCGTTTATTCACCCACCAGATCCCCGAGCAGACCAGCACCAGCGCAATCGCATATTTGATATCCAGGATGTTTTCGCCGAGGAAGATGGCGGAAAGCACCGTCCCTGCAACAGGAATGACAAAGTTGAACGGAGCAATCATGCTTACCCGGTTCACTTTCAGCAGCGCGCTCCACAGGGCGAACGCCACCGATGAGAGCAGCGTCAGATACCCCAGCACCGCAACGGCCTTCATGCTGTGCACTTCCAGCGTTCCGCCCGTGGCATAACCTCCCGCAACCAGCGCAGCCCCGCCTATCGCCAGCTGCCAGCCGGTCATCACCGTTGGGTCGACGGTCTGGGAAATACGTTTCCCGTAAAGCGTGGCGGCAGAGAGAATAAAAGCCGCCAGCACCACAAAACCGTCGCCTTTCCAGACAAACTGGAAATCGCTTAACCCACTGTGAAAGTTCACCAGCATCACACCGGCAAACCCAAGAATACAGCCCAGCGTTTTGTTATAGCTGAGTTTGTCATTGTGGTAGATAAAGTGCGCCAGCAGTACGCTGAAGAAAGTCCCGGTGGCGTTCATGATTGAGCCGTTTACCCCCGTCGTGTAGGCCAGTCCTATATAGAAGAATGTGTACTGAATGGTGGTCTGGGTCAGCCCGAGGATCGTGAGCTGGCCAAACTGCGCGGGCGTGAGCCTGCCAATCGGTTTGCGCTGGGCCAGCGCAAACAGCAGCAGCAAGGCACCGGCAAACAGAAAACGGTATCCGGCAAAAACGACTTTGGAGGGAATATCATCGGTCGCGATCTGAAAGAGTTCGTAGCCATTTTTAATGGCCGGGTACGAGCTCCCCCAAAGCAGGCAGCAGAGCGTGGCGCAGGCGTAGGCCACATGTCGACGGGCAAAGACGGGCGTGGGCAGAGCGGTATCCATGACAAATCTCATAAATAAAATTGCGTTTCAATTTATTATCAGAGAATGCGTCAGGAATAGCTACCATACGAGATAAAAAGAGAATTTCCGGTAGCCTTAAAAAAGCAAAACGCCGGCACAAGGCCGGCGCTTCGACGCGAGCAGAGTAAAAAATTACTCAGCTACAACGTTAACAACCAGTTTAGCGAACACTTCGCTGTGAACCTGGAAGTCAACTTCGTGCTCACCAGTGGTACGCAGAACGCCGTTCGGCATGCGAACTTCGCTCTTAGCCACTTTAACGCCTGCTGCAGTAACTGCATCAGCGATATCGCGGGTACCGATGGAACCGAACAGTTTACCTTCGTCGCCAGCTTTGGAAGCGATGGTAACAGTGCCCAGTGCGTTGATTGCTTCAGCGCGAGCGTTAGCAGCCGCCAGAACGTCAGCCAGTTTGGCTTCCAGTTCAGCGCGACGTGCTTCGAAAAACTCTACGTTTTTCTTAGTAGCTGGAACAGCTTTACCCTGTGGAACCAGGAAGTTACGAGCGTAGCCCGCTTTAACGTTAACCTGATCACCCAGGCTGCCCAGGTTTGCTACTTTATCAAGCAGAATAACTTGCATTACCTTATCCTCTTAAAGTCGTATTAATGGACCGTGCCCGATTACTGATGACGATCAGTGTACGGCAGCAGGGACAGGTAGCGAGCGCGTTTGATAGCGCGAGCCAGCTGACGCTGATATTTTGCACGAGTACCGGTGATACGGCTTGGGACAATCTTACCGCTTTCGGTGATGTAGTTTTTCAGCGTTGCGATATCTTTATAGTCGATCTCTTGAACGCCTTCCGCGGTGAAACGGCAGAACTTGCGACGACGGAAATAACGTGCCATATGGCTAGTCTCCAGTATCTATCAAATCAATCTGCTCGGCATGCAGAACCATTTTGCTCAGGCCGTTCTTTGCCTTGTGGCAAGAGATGAACCCCTGAACGATTACTGCGCTACCGACCGTTAAACTGTGAGTAATGGCCTGGTTTTCGTGTCCGCTAATAATAACGGGCATTTGGCACCACGCCTGCCGGTGAAACCCGGCTTCCTCTTGCACAGAACGATGCTCAAGCACGAACTGGCAATGCGGAATTCCTGATGGACTGACCTTTCGAAGGGGAGCCCTGCATACGATGCCGGACAACGCCAGACGGTTGGTCATCAGAAATTACTCTTCAGAATCCCCAGCATCAGAATCATCTGCGGTTTCGTTTGCGAAATCATCGCGACGCTCACGGCGCTCGTCTTTCGCTTTAACCATCGGAGATGCTTCGGTAACTGCGTTTTTGGTACGCATAACCATGCTGCGGATAACGGCATCGTTGAAGCGGAAGGTAGTTTCCAGCTCATCGATCACTTCCTGCGGCGCTTCAACGTTCATCAGAACGTAGTGTGCTTTGTGCAGTTTGTTGATCGGGTAAGCCAGCTGACGGCGGCCCCAGTCTTCCAGACGGTGGATCGTACCATCTGCACCAGTGATGGCAGCAGAGTAACGCTCGATCATACCCGGAACCTGTTCGCTCTGGTCAGGATGGACCATAAAAACGATTTCGTAATGACGCATCGAATTGCTCCTTACGGATTATTCAGCCTCCTGTCTGGGTCAGCCGAGGCCCGGGGAGGCAAGGAACGTGTTAAAGGTCGGCTGAAAAATTGACGCGTCATAATACTTGCCCCCCCCAGGAAACTCAAGCTGATTGCACAAATAATTCGCACAAAGCGTAAAGCTGGTCTAAGTGGGTGATTTAAAATTAATCGCATCAGGAAGCGTTGTTTTTTTGAACAACTGCATCAGAAATGGTCACGCATCCCCGCCGGAGGAATGATTACACTTTAATCAGAGATCAACTGAATTAAAGAAGGAGTATTTCCCTCACACAGCACGCAGTCGTGGAGCGCAATCATGAAAAAAATCGCAGTAGCCATAATGGCGGTGCTTTTGCTCAGTGCAAACGCGATGGCAGCCATCAAAATAGACGGCCGGCAGGCCAGAAACATGGATGATGTGCACAGCTTGGGCGTAATCTATATCAATCATAATTTCGCCACTGAAAGCGAAGCAGATCGGGCACTAAATGAAGAGACCGATGCCCAGGGCGCAACCTATTACCACGTGATGTTAACCCGTGAGCCCGGCAGCAACGGCAATATGCACGCCAGTGCAGATATCTACCGGTAACCCTTAACGCTAGCACCAGGAAAGCCAACAACGAGAACATAGCCATAGTTGACGTTGCCCCCTGTCCGGGGGCTTTTTTTGTGAATGGCTCCGGAATACCACCGGTTACAACTGTTTTTCGGTATTCCAGAGCACTTATTCACTTCTGCCCGTAGTAGGCATTCGGGCCGTGCTTGCGCATGAAATGCTTGTTCATCAGGTAATCGTCAATGCCCTGAAGCTGTGGGTTGATGCCGCGGGCAATCCACGCCATGCGCGCCACTTCCTCCATGACAACCGCATTATGAACGGCGTCGTGGGCATCTTTACCCCAGGAGAACGGACCGTGCTGATACACCACAATCCCCGGCGTATGCAGCGGTTCAGTTTCACCCAGCGTTTCGATGATGACCTTCCCGGTGTTGAGCTCGTATTCGCCTTCCACTTCAGCCTGCGTTAATGCGCGCGTGCAGGGGATGTCGCCAAAGAAGTAGTCCGCATGCGTTGTTCCCAGCGCCGGAATCGCCAACCCCGCCTGTGCCCAGGCGGTGGCGTGCGTGGAGTGGGTATGCACAACGCCACCCAGCGATGGATAACGCTGGTACAGCGCCAGATGGGTCGCCGTATCAGAAGAAGGACGCCATTTGCCCTCAACGACGTTTCCTTCGAGGTCGACCACAACCATATCGTCCGCTTTCATGGTTTCATACGCCACGCCGCTCGGCTTGATCACAACCAGACCTTGTTCTCGGTCGATGGCGCTCACGTTGCCCCAGGTGAACGTTACCAGGCCATAGCGCGGCAGATCCATATTGGCCTCAAAGACCTGCTGTTTCAGCTTAAGCATGTTCAGCCTCCAGTAACCCCGCGCGCGCCATACGCTCGCGCACCCAGTCCCGCGCTTTTGCCACTTCCGCAGCCGGATCGTCTGACGTTTCGCTCCACATCTCAATCAGATAAGGCCCGCAATACCCTGTCTGTTTGAGCGTCTCGAAGCACCGTTCGAAATCCACCACCCCGGTGCCGAACGGTACGTTTTTAAACACGCCAGGGCGGGTATCTTTGACGTGCACCGCCACGATATGCCCGATGCCCGCCCGCAGCTCCATCTGCACGTCGTTATCCCAGGCCGACAGATTGCCGATATCCGGATAAAGCTGGAACCAGGGGTTATTCAGATAGTGCGCATAGCCCAGCGCCTTGCTGATGGAGTTCATCAACGGGTAGTCCATGATCTCCATCGCCAGCGTGACCTGCGCGCGGCTTGCCATCTCAACGCTCTCTTTCAGGCCGTCACGGAAACGACGGCGCGTTTCGTCGTTGGCTTCCTGATAGTAGACGTCGTAACCCGCCAGCTGGATCACGCGGATGCCGACATCCTGCGCAAAACGAATGGCTTTGCGCATGATCTCCAGCCCTTCAGCGCGCACGGCATCGTCTTCACTGCCGAGCGGAAAACGGCGGTGGGCGCTCAGACACATGGACGGCACGCGCACGCCGGTTTCGGCAATGGCGCCCACCAGCGCCAGGCGCTGCTCGCGACTCCAGTCCAGGCGAGAAAGGCGCACATCCGTCTCATCCACGGACATTTCGACAAAATCGAAACCCAGCTGTTTTGCCAGCCGTAACCGCTCCAGCCAGCACTCCCCTGCAGGGAGTGCCTTTTCATAGATGCCAAGCGGGACCTGTTTTGACAACATACCCGCTCCTTAACCCCAAAGCTGAGCGATTGAGCGTTTGAACTGACGCGCCGCTTCCACCGGAGATGCCGCGTCGCGAATGCTGCGGCCAGCGATAAAGACGTGAATAGGGATACCCTGGAACAGCGGCAGATCTTCCAGCGCCAGGCCACCGGTGACGGTGACTTTGAAGCCCATATCCGCCAGACGCTTAATCGCGCTGATATCCGCTTCGCCCCACGCCACGCCTGCGGCTTGCGCATCGCGGCTGCGGTGATACACCACCTGCTGGATGCCCGCATCGCGCCACTCCTGCGCCTGCTCCCAGGTCCAGAAGCCGGTCAGTTCAATCTGCACGTCGCCGTTAAACTCTTTTGCCACGTCCAGCGCGCCTTTGGCGGTGTTGATATCCGCACAGCAGATCACGGTGACCCAGTCGGCGTTGGCTTCAAAGCACATGCGGGAAAGGATTTTGCCTGCGTCAGCAATCTTGGCATCCGCCAGCACGATTTTGTGCGGATAGAGCGCTTTCAGGTCACGAACGGCGCGCACGCCTTCGCCCACGCACAGAATGGTCCCCACTTCGATGATATCCACCTCTTCCGCAATCAGGCGGGTGGTTTCGTAAGCGTGAGACAGCGTCTGGTTATCCAGCGCAACTTGCAACATTGGTAATGACATGTTCAATTCCTCTTAAACGGCCGCCGCAGTGGCGTTATCAATTAAATCCAGCACTTCCTGCGCGGTGCGGCAGGCGCGTAAACGGTCAAAATTGGCTTCGTCATCAAACAGGTTGACGATCTGCATGATGCCCACCTCCTGGTGGGTGTTGGCATCAACGGCCGCCATGGTGATGAGAATGTCGACCGGGTCGTTATCTTCGTGGTTGAACACCAGCGGCGTTTTCAGCGTCACCAGTGCAAAACCGGTTTTCTTGACGCCCTCTTCCGGGCGGCCGTGCGGCATGGCCAGGCCCGGCGCAATCACGAAATAGGGGCCGTGCTGCGCCACGCCATCCAGAATGGCCTGGTAATAGCGCGGCTCGACAACGTCCGCCTTAACCAGCAGATCCACACTCAGCTTCACCGCTTCCTGCCAGGTGCTGGCGTCGGCCTGTAAAAGGATGGAGTTATTCTCTGCCAGCGAATCACGTAGCTTCATGTGGCATCCTTACTTCACGTCTTGTGGGAAGTGTTCTTTGATTACTTCCAGCAGTTTTGGCCCGAAATCCGCAGGCGACAGCATGTTGCGCACGCCTACCACATATTTGTTGCCCGACACGCTAATCTCACCGGCAATATGAGTTGAAGCGATGATGATGTCCGCGCCGTTCAGTTCACTTTTGTATTCACCCACTGCGCAGCTGTTCACCGTGTGGTCGATGTTTGACTGGGTCAAAAACTGGTCCACTTTCATCTTCATGATCATGGAGCTACCTTGCCCATTGCCACACACAGCCAGGATACGTACGGTCATAATCGAAACTCCTTAATGAGCAGACACTTCTGCTGTTTGTTTTTCCGCATCTTCTTCAGCTCGCAGCGAACGGCCAGCGAAGAACATATAAGCCAGAGCAATCAGGATGATGACGGCCATAAAGGCCAGACCGACGGAGGCAAAGCCCTGCATCATCGGTGGGGCCAGAATTGACCAGTCCGCCATGCCCATCCAGGCGCTCATACCGGTGAGCTTGACCGCCCACACGCAACCGAAGATTTCCACCATGCCCATCACCAGGCAGATCTTGAGCGCCGCGCGCCAGCCGCCGAAGTGGTTCGCAAACACGCCAATGGTGGCGTTGGAGAAGAACATCGGGATAAAGCCAGGAATGATCAGGATTGAGGAGCCGCAGCCCACCAGGATGCCCACCGCAATCAGCTGGCCGATGGTGCCCCACATAAAGCCCCAGACGACGGCGTTTGGCGCAAAGCTATAGATAGCCGCACAGTCAATCGCCAGTACCGCACCAGGGATCAGGCGCTGAGAGATGCCGTTAAAGGCTTCCGACAGCTCGGCGACGAACATACGCACGCCCTGAGTGATGATGAAAATCGCTACCGCGAAGGAGAAACCGGTCTGCAGGATATAGACCGTCCAGTGGGTTTTACCCGCCATCGCCTGCACGACGTCAATGCCGAAAGAGAGCAGAATGGCGCCGAAGAAGATGGTCATCACAATCGCGGTGGAGACGATGTTGTCGTGGAAGATATTCAACCAGCCAGGCAGTTTGAGGTCTTCGACACTCTCCTCTTTTTTGCCCAGGTACGGCGCAACTTTATAGGCAATCCAGGCGGCAAACTGCTGCTGGTGACCGATGGAGAAGCCACAGCCGTCGGTCACGATCTGCGTTGGCTTGTACATCATGTTGGAGGTGATACCCCAGTAGAGCGAGACCAGCACCGCGGTGCAGATAATCGTGGTCCACATTGGGTAACCGAAGATATAGAGAGAAACCGCGATCAGCCCCGCCTGCTGGAACATGATGTGCCCGGTGAGCATGATGGTGCGAATGCCGGTAATGCGGCGCAGGAGCACGTAAATGATGTTCAGCGTCAGCGCGAGCAGCACCGCATACCCCACCCAGCTATAGGCATCACCCATGCGATCGATGGTCGCCATCATTGAGGCGTAGGTATCAGAGATAGCGCCGTTGATGCCATACACTTCCGACATTTTGGCGACGACCGGCTTAAACGTGCTGGTCAGAATGCCTGACCCCGCCTGCAACAGCATGAAACCGATAATGGTTTTGATGGTGCCTTTAATAATCACGCTGACGCTTTTGCGCAGCAGGATGTAGCCCAGGCACGTCACGATACCCAGCAACAGCGGGGCGTTGGTCATTACCTGATTAAAGAAAACGGTAAAGACGTTGTAGAGGATCTCCATAACTCTCTCCAGAAATGAGAACACGAGGGGCAATCCCTGTGCGGTTGGTGCCATCACTCTATTAATCACAAATAATCACCACAAGATTGCATTTGATTATTTGTGACGCATCACGCAATTTATTTCCATGCTGTTAGTAATGATTTTCACTACCGTACCACAAAAATAAATTAATCCTTATAATTCATAAAATTAATGTTTAATGCAGGATAATCTAACAAGTAAAGAGTGGAGAGTCCGTGAAGTCGCGCAGATAAAATTCCGCATTTTGACCATTGCAAAGCACGTTAAATAGTGCCAGCATTAATCATAACGAATCACCATGTGATTACTTTTGATTAAACCAGGAGTCAAAACGATGAGTAAAGTGAAAACCATTACCCGTGAATCATGGATTCTGAGCACCTTTCCGGAGTGGGGTAGCTGGCTGAACGAAGAGATCGAGCAGGAACAGGTTGCTCCTGGCACGTTTGCAATGTGGTGGCTGGGCTGCACCGGTATCTGGCTGAAATCTGAAGGCGGCGCCAATATCTGCGTCGATTTCTGGTGCGGCACCGGCAAACAGAGCCACGGTAACCCGCTGATGAAAAAAGGCCACCAGATGCAGCGTATGGCCGGCGTGGAAAAGCTCCAGCCGAACCTGCGCACCACGCCGTTTGTGCTTGATCCTTTTGCCATTCGCCAGATCGATGCCGTGCTTTCTACTCACGATCATAACGACCATATCGACGTGAACGTGGCGGCAGCGGTGATGCAAAACTGCGCGGACGACGTACCGTTTATCGGGCCGCAAACCTGCGTAGATCTCTGGATTGGCTGGGGCGTGCCGAAAGAGCGCTGCATCGTGATGAAGCCTGGCGACGTGGTGAAAATTAAAGACATTGAAATCCACGCGCTGGATGCCTTTGACCGTACCGCGCTGATTACCCTGCCGGCCGACCAGAAGGCTGCTGGGGTACTGCCAGACGGCATGGACGAGCGTGCGGTGAATTACCTGTTCAAGACGCCGGGCGGCTCCCTGTATCACAGCGGTGATTCCCACTACTCTAACTATTACGCGAAGCACGGCAACGAACATCAGATTGACGTGGCGCTGGGCTCGTACGGGGAAAACCCGCGCGGTATTACGGATAAAATGACCAGCGCCGATATGCTGCGCATGGCGGAAGCGCTCAACACCAAAGTTGTGATCCCGTTCCACCACGATATCTGGTCAAACTTCCAGGCCGATCCGCAAGAGATCCGCGTGCTGTGGGAGATGAAAAAAGACCGCCTGAAGTACGGCTTTAAGCCCTTTATCTGGCAGGTAGGCGGCAAGTTCACCTGGCCGCTGGACAAAGACAATCTTGAGTATCACTACCCGCGCGGCTTCGATGATTGCTTCACCATTGAGCCAGATCTCCCGTTCAAATCCTTCCTCTGATTGTGAGGCCACATCGCCAGACCCTGTGTCTGGCGATTTCATATTTATTTTAGTAATTTCACGCTATTTCAAATATCATCTTTTCAAATCAATTCTTATCGGAATAGCTCATGACGGAAGCGCAACGGCATCAAATTTTACTGGAACTCCTGGCGCAAACAGGGTTTATCACCGTCGAGAAAGTGATCGAACGTTTAGGGATCTCCCCCGCCACCGCGCGGCGAGACATCAACAAGCTGGATGAGAGCGGCAAGCTGAAAAAAGTCCGCAACGGCGCAGAAGCCATCAGCCAGCAGCGTCCACGCTGGTCGCCGATGAATATTCATCAGGCGCAGAATCACGATGAAAAAGTACGGATTGCCAGAGCGGCGTCGCAGCTGGTGAACCCCGGTGAGAGCGTCGTCATCAACTGCGGCTCCACGGCGTTTTTGCTGGGCCGTGAAATGTGCGGCAAGCCGGTGCAAATCATTACCAACTATTTACCGCTGGCTAACTACCTGATCGATCAGGAACATGAAAGCGTGGTGATCATGGGCGGCCAGTACAACAAAAGCCAGTCCATCACGCTCAGCCCGCAAGACAGCGAAAACAGTCTCTACGCCGGGCACTGGATGTTTACCAGCGGCAAAGGCCTGACCGCTGACGGCCTGTATAAAACCGATATGCTGACCGCGATGGCGGAACAAAACATGCTCAACGTGGTGGGCAAGCTCGTTGTGCTGGTCGACAGCAGCAAAGTCGGTGAACGCGCAGGCATGCTGTTCAGCCGCGCAGAACAGATCGACATGGTGATCACCGGCAAAGGGGCGAACCCCGAGATCCTCCAGAAGCTGGAAGATCAAGGGGTGAAAGTCCTGCGCGTTTAAAGATGCTTGCGGAAAAACGCCACCGTGGCGTCCAGCGCCGCTGGCGTGATGCGGTGGCGGACGCCTGTTTCCCACAAACAGGTCAGATTAGCGTCCAGTCCTTCATTCTTTAACGCCTGCTGCAGGCGGAAGGTTCCATCGGGCGGGACAACATCGTCCGCATCACCATGCCATAGCAGCAGCGGGCGATCGGCCAGACGCGGCAATGCCCGGGTCACTTCCCACTCTGCCAGCATCGGCGTAATTTCCGTTAAATCCTGAGGGGGGAAAAGCGTCTTCGCCAGCGAGGTAAAATATCCCGAGCCCATCAGACAGGCAACAGACCGCACGTCAGGATGATGCGTCATAATCCCCAGTGCCGTCATGCCACCCATGGACGCCCCGGCCACCGCCAGCCGATTATCGGCCACCAGCCCAGCCTCATAAAGCGCATCGCGCAGCCCGGCAAACTCGGTCAGGCTGCCGTGCAGAATGTGCCAGAACTGCCCCAGTCGCGCCCGCTCATTGCCCGTAAAGCGCGCGCCGTGGTCAGGCGCATCCGGCATTACCACGCGAAAACCCGCCTGAGCCAGCGCCACTGCAAAATAACTGTAAACCAGTTTCGATGAGGTAAACCCATGATAAAAAACCACAACAGGCAGCGATTTATCACGTTTCCCTGCCGGCACAGCGTGTAAAATTTCATGGTCGCCGAGATGGCGTATTTCAATTTCAATCATTGTCGACCCTGTACGAATGAATGATTCATAATGTTGAGAACTGGATTACGGTTTGACGCTATTTTCATTCGAAAATTACGCCCCAGATAACACTTCGGGAACATTCCCCCAAAACTAAATTCGCAGACAACTACACTATGGCTAACAGGAAACGAGATATGGTTATGCACAGGTTTGCTGCTTTATTGCTGGTGTTTCTGCTCAGCGGCTGTAGCGCACTGCAGGGTACACCGCAACCCGCTCCCCCGGTTGCCGATCATCCGCAGGAGATTCGTCGTAATCAGACGGAAGGATTACAGCGAATGGGCACCGTCTCCGCGCTCGTTCGCGGTTCGCCGGATGATGCAGAAGACGCAATAAAGGCACAAGCCGTCGCTGCCAAAGCAGATTATTACGTCATTATTATGATCGACGAAACCATCATAACGGGACAGTGGTATTCACAAGCCATTTTGTACCGGAAATAATGGTTTACCTTTGAACGACATTTACACTGCTTTGCGTCCATAGACATTTTCCTGTCCACAATAAACTCCATGCCAGCGACAAGGAATGGGAGTTTATTCGCGAAGGATTGCCCGGCGGATACCGGAAATATGTGAAATGGAGCTGACGATGAAACGAACTCTTGCTTTGACCTCTCTGTTGCTCTCTGCAGGCCTGGTGAGCACCACCGCGCAGTCAGCAGAATTCGCCAGTGCGGATTGCGTAACAGGTCTGAATGAAATAGGCCAGATCTCCGTCAATAACATTCCGGGGAGCCCGCAAGACGTTGAACGTATCGTGGCATTAAAGGCCGATGAACAGGGCGCGTCATGGTATCGCATCATCCAGATGCAGGAAGATAACCATATCGACCAGTGGCGGGTACAGGCCATTCTCTACGTATAAATCCTTCCTGATAAAAGCCACTTATTTTTAGTGGCTTTTCGTTTTTGCAAATTTTTTATCTAATTTAAAACCACTCTAAAACAATAAAATAACATTTTGTTACATTAATTCAGTAAACGTAATCTCCGCTCTGCCGTTGAAGAACCATACCTTTTCAATGATGAGCAATTTATGATCAATGTTTTCCGCCGTGCGGGCCTAGGAACAAAGCTGTCGCTGCTGACGGGCGTCAGTGTCGCCACGCTGTTTCTGCTTTTCACTTTCCTGCTCAGCCAAAAAGCCAGCCAGCAGCTTGAAGCCCTCGCGGTCGAAGATCTGCATAATCAGTCCACCGGTATGGTCGACATGGTGCAGATGTTTAATACCAGCCTGAGCGAAGAAGTCGAAAGCTACACCAGACTGTTTACGACATTTCTGCCTCAGCCGTTTAGCGTCGATACTCAACAGATCCGGACCATAAACGGGCTCGCCGTTCCCCTGCTGAAAGGGGGCGACGCTGAACTCCATGAAAATACAACGTTTTCTGATGATTTTCTGAGCCGTACGGGAGCGATCTCAACGCTGTTTGTTCGCAGCGGTAACGACTTCATTCGCGTTGCCACCTCCCTGCGCAAAGAGAATGGCGAACGCGCTATCGGGACGGTTTTGGACACGAGCAGCCCGGCGTTTGCCTCCGTCACGAAAGGCGAAGTGTACCGCGGCCTGGCGCTCCTGTTTGGCAAGCGCTACATAACCCAGTACCAGCCCGTGAAGAACAGTGACGGTCAGGTTATCGGGATCATCTTCGTTGGGGTGGATATCACTCACTCCTGGAATGTCATGCGCGAGAAAATCCTCAACCGCCGCCTGGGCGAGAGCGGGCACTTTTTCGTGCTGGACCGCAGCAACGGCAAAACGCGCGGTCAGTATCTGTTCCACGCCAGCGAAGAGGGAAAACAGCCGAAGTGGGATAGCACCACCCAACAGCAGCTGTTGAGCGATTCCTCAGGCTCGCTGGAACGCGTAAGCGACGACGGTCGCACGCTGAAAATGGCCTATACGCCGCTGCCCGGCTGGAACTGGACCATCGTCGGTGAAGTGGATAAATCAGTCCTGCTCTCAAGCGTTAACGCTATGCGCGATCGTTTCCTGCTGGCCGGCGTAGCGTTGTCTGTCCTCTTCGCGGGCCTGTTTGTGGTGCTTATTCGCCGGATGCTGACCCGTCCGCTGCGTAACGTGATTGACCTTGCCCGCCAGTATGCCGCGGGCGATCTACGCTCCAGCCTGCCCGTGACCCGACAGGATGAGGTTGGCCAGCTGGTTGAAGCCATTAACGGTATCGGTGGTGGGCTACAAAAAATTGTCCTGCAGGTCCGCGAGGCCGCGGGCGAGATCCATCTGGGCACCAATGCGCTGGCCTCCGATACAGGAGACATCTCCGAGCAGATCAACAAGCAGGCCAGCAGCGTTGAAGAGACCTCCGCCAGCATGGAGCAACTGGCCGCGACCGTGCAGCAAAATGCCGCCAACATGGAGCAAACGCAGCAGTTGGTAGTTGAGACCTCGCGCGCGGTTCATCAGGGTGGAGAAACGGTGACCCATGCGGTTGCCACCATGGACGACATTCGCGAAGCGTCAAAACGTATCGAAGACATCACCCGCGTGATCGAGTCCATCGCGTTCCAGACTAATATTCTGGCGCTGAATGCGGCGGTAGAAGCGGCACGCGCAGGCGAGCACGGAAAAGGTTTTGCCGTGGTCGCGCAGGAAGTTCGCGCCCTGGCAGGTCGAAGCGCCAACGCGGTGAAGGAGATTGAACATCTGATTGGCGATACCCTGCGAAAAGTGGGCGAAGGCCACGCGCTGTCTGAACAGACGCGTCTGGCGATGGATTCCATCATCGTTCATATCGACAACATAAGCCAACTGGTCACGGAGATTAACCACGCGTCACGCGAGCAGTCCGCGGGGATCGGCCAGGTCAATCTTGCCATGACCCACATTGGCGAAGCGTCGCATATCAATGCCGATCGCATCTCACGCAGCGAGCAAACCGCACGCACGCTGCGCGAGAAAGGGTCACACCTTACCCAACTGGTCAGCCTGTTCCAGCTTAAACGCTAGCCAACCCTGCCCGTGGCGCGCAGCAGCAGATCGCTTTGCACCTGCTCATTCATGAGCGTACCGCCACGGGTATCCAGCATCATGCGGCACCACGCCTGCGCCACGGGCGGCGATGCGTGCCGCAGCATCTGGCTGCCGGCCCCCAGCAAAAAGAGCTGCTGAGCGATCTCCCTCCCCTGCGCCTCCTGCGGTTTACGCAGCTTTTGCTGAAGCTGCCGCCAGCTGCGGTCAAAGTGTCTGTCCTGCCCTTTGACCTGGGCAAACTCGTCGGCAAGCAGGTCGTGGATACCTGGCTGCTTCGCCAGCACGCGCAGCACGTCCAGGCACATGATATTGCCCGATCCTTCCCAGATGCTATTCACCGGCATCTCGCGATACAGGCGTGGAAGTTCATTCTCCTCGCAGTACCCGACGCCGCCGAGTGCCTCCATCGCCTCCGCCACGAACGGAATGCCCGCTTTGCACACGCTGAATTTTGCGGCCGGGGTAAAAAGCCGCGCCCAGGCGGCCTCCTGCGGGTCGGTGCGGTTATCCCACGCCCGGGCCAGACGGAACAGCAGCGCCGTGTGCCCCTCCAGCACCAGCGCCATACGGCTTAGCACTTCACGCATTAGCGGCTGATCGATAAGATTTTTGCCGAAGGTCTGACGCTGATGGGCGTGGTACAGCGCCACGGAAAGCGCCCGGCGCATTAGCCCGTGGCTGCCCAGCGCACAGTCGAAGCGCGTCAGCCCGCCCATCTTCAGGATTTGCCGCACGCCTTCTCCCTCTTCACCCAGCAGCCAGCCGGAGGCATCGAGGAACTCCGCCTCGCTGCTAGCGTTCGAGCGGTTGCCGAGCTTGTCTTTCAGACGTTCCAGCCGTACGGCGTTGCGCTGTCCGTCGGGTAAGAAACGCGGGACAAAGAAGCATGACAAACCGCCTTTCGCCTGCGCCAGCACCAGATGCGCATCGCTCTGCGGCACGGAGAAAAACCACTTGTGGCCCACCAGACGGTAGCTGCCGTCGCTGCATTTTTCCGCTCTGGTGGTGTTGCTGAGCACGTCCGAGCCGCCCTGCTTTTCCGTCATTCCCATGCCGATCAGCAGGCCGCGCTTTTGCCCACCCGGCGCGAGATGGGGATCGTAACGGTCGCTCATCAGCGGCGTTAACCATTCATGAAACGGTTTGGGCAGCGACTGCTGCAACAGCGGCGTGGCGGCGAAGGTCATGGTCACCGGGCATAACGTCCCCGCTTCTACCTGAGCATGGAGCACGAAGCGCGCGGCCCTGGCGACGAAAGAACCTTTTCGTGCCTCTTCCTCCCATGCCAGATTATGTACCCGGTTAGCGCAGAGCCCCTGCATCAGCAGGTGCCATGCCGGATGAAAGCGGACGTCATCCAGCCGCTCTCCCGTGGGGTCGTAGCGTAATAGCTCCGGCGGATTCACGTTCGCCAGCCTGCCCAGCTCCAGCGACTCCGCCGTGCCTAACTGTTGTCCAATGCTGGCAAGAAGATCCATATCCCACTCGGCACCCTCGCGCGCAACCGCGTCGC
The DNA here is from genome assembly GCF_014895705.1 of Enterobacter cloacae complex sp. P27C. NCBI lineage: Bacteria > Pseudomonadati > Pseudomonadota > Gammaproteobacteria > Enterobacterales > Enterobacteriaceae > Enterobacter > Enterobacter cloacae complex sp. P27C. The sequence continues at coordinate 52,711 of NZ_JADBQB010000004.1, read as the reverse complement.
GCAGGGCGCAGTCAGAGAGGAAAAGGTTGCTGTTAGAGAGTGGGGCTGGTTGATTAAAAACGGTATGGGTCTGCCAGTGCATGCTGTCTCCCTCCTTCAGTGGCAATGAAGGTAAGTATGGACAGACCGTATGAACGCTGCATGGGAGTGAGGTCACACGATGGCGATCCCGCTGATATCATTCGTGAAATAGCTCACAGAACATAAGAATAAACTATTTCATTACTCCGCTTATGTTGAATAATTTATTCTTAACCCGTCTTTGTGAGGATCGTTATGCAACAGGATGCGCACAAGCGAGCATTAATTGCAGGCTCCATTGGTAACTTTATCGAGTGGTATGAGTTTGCGGTCTACGGTTTTCTGGCGACCGTGATTGCGAAGAACTTCTTCCAGCTTGAGGGAGAGGCGGGACTGACCAGTCTGATCCTCACCTGGGCCTCGTTTGCCATTGCCTTCTTCTTCCGTCCGCTGGGTGCGGTGGTATTTGGCCGCATTGGTGACAGGATAGGCCGAAAACCGACGCTGATTATTGTGCTGGTGCTAATGACGCTCGCCACCACGGCCATCGGCATCGTGCCCGTCTACGCCAGCATCGGCATTGCTGCGCCGCTGATCGTTACGCTGCTGCGCATCCTGCAGGGCCTGTTCGCGGGCGGCGAATACGGCGGTGCGGTCTCACTGATGACGGAGTTCGCACCGCGCGGCAAGCGCGGTCTGTACGGCGCGTGGCAGTCCTTTACCGTGGCGCTCGGGCTGCTAGCAGGCGCAGGTATTGTCGCGCTGCTCTCTGCCCTCCTCACGCCTGAAGCCCTGCACGACTGGGGTTGGCGCATTCCTTTCTTCCTTGCCCTGCCGATGGGCGCGGTCGCGCTATGGCTGCGGGTGAGCATGGAAGAGACGCCGAGCTTTGTGCAGCAGAAGGAAAAAGCGGTCATTGCTCAGGCCAGTACTTCCGCCACGCTCAAAACCATCCTGATGGGCATTGGCCGCGTGATGGTCTGGTCCGCGGCGGGGTATACCTACCTCGTGATCATGCCGACCTATCTGCAGTCTGCGCTGCACACCGGGTTTAATCAGGCGCTGCTGATAGCGGTGATTTCTAACATTGGGTTTGCGCTCACCATCATTCCGTCGGGAATGCTGAGCGACAGGATCGGGCGGCGAACGGTGATGATTATCGCCACCGTGCTCCTGCTGATCCTCGCCCTGCCGCTGCTGAAAATTTTGCAGGCAGAGTCCAGTACGATGGCGGTCAAAGCGATTGTGGTGCTGATTGCGGGCGGTCTGGTGGGCATGCTGGCGGGGCCGGGCCCGGCGATGCTGTCTGAGATGTTCCCGACGCGCGTGCGCTATACGGGACTGGGGCTGGCCTATTCGTTATCGAACGCGATTTTTTCGGGCTGTGCGGGGTTAATTATTACCGGGCTGATTAAGCAGACGGGCAACCTGGACATTCCGGCCTATTATGTGATGGCAACGGCGGTGGTGAGTATTTTTGCGCTGATGACGCTCAGGAAGGATGACCATTTACGGTCGTTAGAGGAGTGAGGTTGTCACCGTCTGGCGCCCTCACCCCGGCCCTCTCCCACGGGGAGAGGGAGAAAACACTAAAGGCCGTCCTTTGGACGGCCTTGCTGTTTATTCTCCGCGCTGGCGCACCGCTTCAAACAGGCAGATACCCGTTGCAACGGAAACGTTCAGAGACGACACGCTGCCCGCCATCGGGATGCTGATCAGCTCGTCGCAGTGCTCGCGCGTCAGACGACGCATGCCTTCACCTTCCGCCCCCATCACCAGCGCCAGACGGCCGGTCATTTTGCTCTGATACAGAGTATGATCCGCTTCGCCCGCGGTACCGACGATCCAGATATTCTCTTCCTGCAGCAGACGCATGGTGCGCGCCAGGTTGGTCACGCGGATCAGCGGAACGTTTTCCGCCGCGCCGCAGGCCACTTTCTTCGCCGTCGCGTTAAGTTGGGCAGAGCGATCTTTCGGTACGATAACCGCGTGCACGCCCGCCGCATCCGCGCTGCGCAAGCACGCGCCGAGGTTATGTGGGTCGGTGACGCCATCCAGAATCAGGAAAAACGGGTTTTCCAGCGCGGCAATCAGATCCGGCAGATCGTTTTCCTGATACTGACGGCCCGGCTTCACGCGGGCAATGATCCCCTGGTGCACCGCGCCTTCGCTTTTCTCATCCAGGAACTGGCGGTTCGCCAGCTGGATCACCACGCCCTGCGCTTCCAGCGCGTGGATCAGCGGCATCAGACGTTTGTCTTCACGACCTTTCAGAATAAACACTTCCTGAAAACGCTCCGGTGCGCGCTCGAGAAGGGCCTGCACCGCGTGGATGCCGTAAATCATTTCACTCATTGATGGTTCTCGTAATAAATATTTCCCCTCTCCCGGTTGGGGAGAGGGTCAGGGTGAGGGGAGAATTATTCCGCCTGCTTTTTCTTGGCTGCGCGCTTCGCTTTTGTCGCGGCAGCGATTTTCTGCGTCTTCGCGGAAGGCTTTTTCGCTGAGCGAGCCTCTTTCTTCGCCGCCTTTGGCTTCTGTTTCTTCTCGCCGCGGAACGCGCTGTCCGGCTCGAAGTTAACCTTTTTGCCCGCCTGGCGACGTTTACCGCTCGCTTTGCCGTTTCCGCCTTTTTTCGCCCTTTCACGCTCGGTTTTACCGACGTTACGCGGCGCGCGCTCGCTGGAGATCAGGCTGAAGTCGATTTTACGGTCGTCCATATTCACGGCTTCGACCTTCACTTCCACGCGATCGCCCAGACGGTAGGTCTGGCCGCCTGATTCGCCAATCAGACGCTGGCCGACCTGGTCGAAGCGGTAGTAGTCGTTATCCAGGCTGGAGACGTGCACCAGACCGTCGATAAACAGCTCATCCAGACGAACGAAGAACCCAAAGCCGGTCACGCTGGCAATCACGCCCTTAAAGACGTTGCCCACCTGATCCAGCATAAAGTCACACTTCAGCCAGTCCGCCACGTCGCGCGTCGCTTCATCCGCACGGCGCTCGGTCATGGAACAGTGCTGACCCAGTTGCAGCATCTCTTCCATCGAGTAGTGATAGCCGCCGGTTTCGGTGGTGTTCCCTTTATGACCCTGCTCCTGCGCCAGCAGATACTTGATCGCGCGGTGCAGTGACAGATCCGGATAGCGACGGATCGGCGAGGTAAAGTGCGCGTAAGACTGCAGCGCCAGGCCGAAGTGCCCCCGGTTTTCCGGATCGTAAATCGCCTGCTTCATGGAGCGCAGCAGCATCGTCTGCAGCATTTCCGCGTCAGGACGATCGCTGATGGATTCCAGCAGTTCGGCGTAATCGCGCGGCTCAGGCTTATTACCGCCAGGCAGCTCCAGGCCGAGCTCAGCCAGCACGGAGCGGAACGACGTAATGGCTTCCGTGGTCGGCTTATCGTGAATACGGAACAGCGCAGGCTCTTTGGCTTTCTCAACGAAGCGTGCCGCCGAGATATTCGCCAGAATCATACACTCTTCGATCAGCTTGTGCGCATCGTTACGCTGGGTCTGTTCGATACGCTCAATGCGGCGCTCAGCGTTGAAGATAAACTTCGCTTCTTCGCTCTCAAAGGAGATCCCACCGCGCTCTTCGCGCGCCTGCTCCAGCGTTTTGTAGAGGTTATGCAGCTCTTCAATGTGTTTAACCAGCGGCGCGTACTGCTCGCGAAGGTCCTGGTCGCCCTGCAGCATATGCCAGACCTTGGTATAGGTCAGACGCGCGTGCGAGCTCATTACCGCTTCGTAGAATTTGTAGCCCGTTAAGCGCCCTTTGGTGGAGATGGTCATCTCACATACCATACAGAGACGGTCAACCTGCGGGTTCAGGGAGCACAGGCCGTTGGAGAGCACTTCCGGCAGCATCGGTACCACCTGCGACGGGAAGTAGACCGAGGTACCACGGCTGCGCGCTTCGTTATCCAGCGGCGTGTGCGGACGAACGTAGTAGCTTACGTCAGCAATGGCCACCCACAGACGCCAGCCGCCGCCGCGTTTTTTCTCGCAGTAGACCGCGTCATCGAAGTCGCGAGCGTCTTCACCGTCAATGGTGACCAGCGGCAGACTGCGGAGATCCACACGGCCCGCTTTAGACTCTTCCGGTACTTCTTCGCGCAGGTTTTCGATCTGCTCTTCGACCGCTTTCGGCCAGACGTACGGAATTTCATGGGTACGCAGCGCCATATCGACGGCCATGCCAGTGCCCATGTTATCGCCCAGCACTTCGACGATTTTACCGACCGCTTTGGTGCGACGGGTCGGACGCTGGGTGAGTTCAACCACCACCACAAAGCCCATACGCGCGCCCATCACCTCTTCAGGTGGGATCAGAATATCGAAGCTCAGACGGCTGTCGTCCGGCACCACGAAGCCTACGCCCGCATCGGTAAAGTAGCGGCCCACAATCTGGCTGGTTTTTGGCACCAGCACGCGAACCACGCGTGCTTCGCGACGGCCTTTACGGTCTGCACCCAGCGGCTGCGCCAGGATCTGGTCGCCGTGGATGCACATTTTCATCTGTTCGGATGAGAGGTAAAGGTCGTCCTTACGGCCTTCCACGCGCAGGAAGCCAAAGCCGTCGCGGTGACCAATGACGGTCCCTTTCAGCAGGTCGAGGCGTTCCGGCAGCGCGTAGCACTGGCGGCGGGTAAAAACCAGCTGGCCGTCGCGCTCCATCGCGCGCAGGCGGCGGCGAAGGGCTTCAATTTGCTCTTCACCTTCAATGTTTAATTCAACGGCAAGTTCTTCACGATTGGCGGGTTTTTCGCGTTTTGTTAAGTGTTCAATGATGAACTCGCGGCTGGGGATAGGATTCGCGTATTTTTCGGCTTCGCGTTCCTGGAAAGGATCTTGTGACATGTCGGTTCCTCCGTTGTCAGCTCCGGTGGAAATTTTCTTCATTCCACCAGCAATAATTTATAAAGTGGTTGATTCTCTTCAACCAAATCGGCCAGCGTGTAGTTATCCAGTTCCTTGAGAAAACTTTGCACGGCCTTAGAAAGCGCCTGTTTCAGGCGGCAAGCGGGCGTAATGTGGCAGAACGCGCTGCTGCAGTTCACCAGAGACAAGGGCTCCAGCTCGCGTACCACATCCCCGATACGAATACTCTGTGCCGGTTTACCAAGACGGATCCCTCCATTCTTCCCGCGGACGGCAGCAACGTATCCGGCACGGCTAAGTTGATTGATTATTTTGACCATATGATTACGGGACACACCGTATACCTCTGTGACTTCAGAGATACTGGTCATCTTCCCTTCGGGTAACGACGCCATGTAAATCAGCGCGCGTAAGCCGTAATCGGTGAAACTTGTTAACTGCACATCAACCTCAGGAAAAAGGGAAAACGCGGTTAAACCGCAGAGATATTCATTAATGATGATAAACCAGCCAGATAGTTAGCGGCTAATTTATTTGACAGACGGGGCGAAAAAGCGGAGATCCAGGAGCGGTCGCCGGTTGGCGCTACGCTTATCCGGCCTACGGGTCTCCCCGCAGGCCAGCAGTCACGAAGATTATGCGTCGAACGGGTCGCGCAGGATCATCGTTTCAGTACGATCCGGGCCGGTAGAAATAATATCGATCGGCACTTCGGTCAGTTCTTCAATGCGCTTGATGTAATCCAGCGCCGCCTGCGGCAGGCCGCTACGCTCTTTCACACCGAAGGTGGTCTCAGACCAGCCCGGCATAGTTTCGTAGATTGGCTCAATGCCTTCCCAGTCGTCAGCAGCCAGCGGAGTGGTGGTCACTTCGCGGCCATCTGGCATACGGTAACCTACGCAGATTTTCACTTCTTTCAGGCCGTCCAGCACGTCCAGCTTGGTCAGGCAGAAGCCAGACAGGGAGTTGATCTGCACTGCGCGACGCACGGCAACCGCATCCAGCCAGCCGGTACGACGACGACGACCGGTGGTCGCGCCAAACTCGTTACCCTGCTTGCACAGGAACTCGCCGGTTTCATCAAACAGTTCGGTCGGGAATGGACCCGCACCTACGCGAGTGGAGTACGCTTTGATGATGCCCAGAACGTAATCCACATAACGTGGACCCAGGCCAGAGCCGGTCGCTACGCCACCCGCAGTGGTGTTCGAGGAGGTGACGTACGGATAGGTACCGTGGTCGATGTCCAGCAGCGTACCCTGCGCACCTTCGAACATGACGAAATCGCCACGCTTGCGCGCCTGGTCCAGCAGATCGGACACATCAACAACCATACCGGTCAGAATGTCTGCAATCGCCATGACGTCATCCAGCACTTTCTGGTAGTCAACAGCGTCAGCTTTGTAGAAGTTCACCAGCTGGAAGTTGTGATATTCCATCACTTCTTTCAGTTTTTCAGCGAAGGTCGCTTTGTCGAAGAGGTCACCGACGCGCAGACCGCGACGTGCAACTTTATCTTCGTAAGCCGGGCCGATACCACGACCGGTGGTGCCGATCGCTTTCGCGCCACGCGCTTTTTCACGCGCCACGTCCAGCGCCACGTGATAGTCCAGGATTAGCGGGCAGGCTTCGGAGAGCAGCAGACGCTCACGAACAGGGATACCACGGTCTTCCAGACCTTTCATCTCTTTCATCAGCGCAGCAGGAGACAGCACAACGCCGTTACCGATGATGCTGGTGACGTTTTCGCGAAGAATGCCTGATGGAATAAGATGGAGGACGGTTTTTTCACCGTTGATTACGAGAGTATGGCCTGCGTTGTGACCGCCCTGGTAGCGTACAACATATTTAGCCCGTTCAGTCAGAAGATCGACAATCTTCCCTTTACCTTCGTCACCCCATTGGGTGCCCAGTACGACGACGTTGTTACCCATTTTTTTCAAAATCACCGTTTGCTTAAAAATGGATTCTACCATCGCTTTTTCAGATATACAGCACTTTTTGACCTTAAAATACGCCAATTGCGGCTAGTTTTTGATCAGCCAATCGTTTTCCTCAACATGTAGTAGATAACGATACCGGCAACCACAAGACCACCGCCGAAACGACGCAAAATATTATCCGGCAGCTGGCTCATGGTCGCGATCATACGACGCCACGCGCGCGGATAGAGCATCGGGCCGAGACCTTCCAGCACCAGAACCAGGGCCAGCGCGAGCCAGATCGTTGAATTCATTTTTCATCCTTATAAAAGAAAACCACCGCTCCGTTGGGAGCGGTGGTTTGAATACTCAAACGAGCCTGAGTTTATCGCGTTGCGTTGGTCGGCGTCTTCATATAACGGAAGAAATCGCTGTCCGGGCTGAGCACCATCACATCCTGGTTGCTCTTAAAGCTATTCTCGTAAGCGCGCAGGCTACGGATAAAGGCGTAGAAGTCTGGATCCTGGCTGAATGCATCGGCAAACAGCTTCGCCGCTTCCGCATCGCCTTCACCGCGCAGGATACGGCCCTGACGTTCAGATTCCGCCAGCGTCTTGGTCACTTCATAGTCCGCTGCCGCACGCAGTTTTTCAGCCTCTTCCTGACCCTGTGAACGATGACGACGGGCAACCGCTTCACGCTCGGCGCGCATACGGTTGTAGATCGCCTCGGACACTTCCGCTGGCAGGTTGATCTGCTTGATACGCACGTCAACCACTTCGATACCCAGCGCCGCCATACTGTTCGGGTTGATCACCGGCACTTTACCGTTGGTTTCAGCCTGAACGCGTTCGGCCGCTTTAGCAATCGCGTCATCCGCTGCTGGCGTTGCCACTTCGTCTTCGGTGCCCGCTGTACCGGAGTTCAGCGCATCGCGCACTTCCAGGGTCAGACGACCGCGGGAGTCGGTCACGATGTCTTTCACATCAAGACGACCAATCTCGGAGCGCAGACGGTCAGAGAACTTACGTTTCAGCAGCACTTCTGCCTGAGAAACGTCACCGCCGCCCGTTGCCAGGAAGTAGCGGCTAAAATCGCTGATGCGCCATTTGATGTAAGAATCAACGATCAGGTCTTTCTTCTCTTTGGTCACGAAACGGTCGGCCTGGTTATCCATGGTCTGGATACGCGCATCGAGCGTTTTCACAGACTGAATGAACGGCACCTTGAAGTGCAGGCCCGGCTCGTAAATCACCGGACGTTTGTCGCCATCACGCACGACGCTGCTGAACTGGAACTTGATCCCACGCTCGCCCTCTTTCACCACAAAGATCGAGGTATACAGCACGACCAGTACGATGACGATGATCGCAATAACTGACTTACGCATCCTTATTCCCCCTGACGCTGGTAGTCGTTACGCTGCGCGTTAGCACGGCGTTGGTCCATAATGTCACCATCGTTCGAAGAAGGCGTTGTGTTCGCGCTGGAGCTGCCTGATGAGGCTGGCGGCAGACGCAGCAGGTTGTTCGCTCCGCTGGTGTCTTTCGCTGCCGGTGCAGAACCGCCTTTCAGCATCTGATCCAGCGGCAGAACCATCAGGTTTCCGCCTTTGCTGTCGTTAACCAGCACTTTGCGGGTGTGGCTCAGCACTTTTTCCATAGTCTCGATATACAGACGCTCACGGGTAATTTCCGGGGCGGCTTTGTATTCCGGCAGGATGCGCGCAAAGCGAGCCACTTCACCCTGAGCTTCCAGGATGGTCTGGGTCTTATACGCACGCGCCTCTTCCAGAATACGCTGCGCCTGACCGTTAGCACGCGGCTGAACTTCGTTGGTGTACGCTTCTGCTTCGCGGATGTACTGCTGTTCGTTTTCACGGGCAGCAATCGCATCGTCAAACGCGGCCTTCACCTCTTCCGGCGGACGTGCAGCCTGGAAGTTGACGTCCAGCAGGGTGATACCCATGTTGTACGGACGAATCGTCTCTTCCAGCTCGCGCTGGGTATCGCTACGAATAACGGTACGACCTTCGGTCAGGATGCGGTCCATGGTGTATTTGCCGATCACACCACGCAGGGCGCTGTCGGTCGCCTGACGCAGGCTGTCATCGGCGCTGGTCACGCTAAATAGATAACGCTCAGGATCGGTCACGCGGTACTGCACGTTCATCTCGACGCGCACCACGTTCTCGTCAGACGTCAGCATCACGCCAGAAGCGGCCAGTTCACGGACGGACTCCACGTTAACTGCGGTCACGTCATCAATGAAGGTCGGCTTCCAGTTCAGGCCCGGCTCAACCAGATGGCTGAACTTACCGAAACGGGTGACCACGCCGCGTTCTGCTTCTTTAATGGTGTAGAACCCGCTGGCTGCCCAGACGATCACCAGCCCGGCAGCAACGATGCCCACCAGGCGGCCACCTAATTGCGGGCGCGGCCCCTGACTGGAACTGCCACCCGAGCCAGAACCTTTTCCTCCGCCAAGGCCACCAAGCTTTTTGCTCAGCTTGCGGAAGATATCATCCAGATCCGGCGGCCCCTGCTCGCGACCACCTTTGTTGCCATTTCCCCCAGAGTTGCCGCCTTGATTATTGCTGCTTCCCCACGGGTCGCGGTCTTGTCCGTTATTACCGGGCTGATTCCACGCCATGTATATGCTCCATATTTGTTATGCAAGGGCGAATTTTTCAGGCTTCCCCTTTCTGATCAGACGATATAGTCCGCCAGCGCAGGTTCTTGTTTACAGAGGCGACGCCAGTCAACGATCGGCATACGCACCTGCATCCCCACGCTGCCGTCATCCTCCATCCACTCTTTTTCTATCGCCTGAAGCTGATAAAACCGGCTGCGCAGCCTGCCTTCCTGTGGCGGCAGTCGCAGCGTGTGCTGAGCTACCTCACCGGAAAGACGTTCTGTCAAAGCCTGGAAAAGCAGTGGCACACCGATTCCGGCCTGAGCAGAAAGCCAGACCCGAATCGGTTTGTTCTCTTCATCACGGTCGATACGCGGTTCGAAATCCTCCAGCATATCGATCTTATTCATCACCAACAGGGTGGGAATTTCGTGGGCGTCAATTTCTTCCAGCACCACGTTCACCGCGTCGATGTTCTCCTGCACGCGTACGTCAGCCGCATCAATCACGTGCAGCAGCAGGGTCGCCTGACGCGTCTCCTGCAACGTCGCCTTAAACGCCGCCACCAGATCGTGCGGCAGATGGCGGATAAACCCTACGGTATCCGCCAGCACTGTTTCACCCACGTCTGCAACGTCAATGCGGCGCAGCGTCGGGTCCAGGGTCGCAAACAGCTGGTCTGCGGCATACACCTGGGCCTCGGTTATCTGGTTAAACAGGGTGGATTTACCGGCGTTGGTATAGCCCACCAGCGACACCGTGGGGATGTCGGCTTTGGTTCGCGCCCGACGCCCCTGTTCACGCTGTTTCTCGACACGTTCCAGACGTGAGAGGATCTGGGTAATACGGCCACGCAGCAAACGGCGGTCGGTTTCGAGCTGGGTTTCACCCGGACCGCGCAAACCAATCCCGCCTTTTTGTCTTTCAAGGTGGGTCCAGCCACGCACCAGACGCGTCGCCAGATGGCGCAACTGCGCCAGCTCAACCTGCAGTTTCCCCTCGTGGGTACGGGCACGCTGAGCAAAAATGTCTAAAATCAATCCCGTGCGATCGATAACACGGCATTCGCAGAGAGCTTCCAGGTTGCGCTCCTGGGCTGGAGACAGCGCATGATCAAACAACACGACTGACGCGCCGGTTGCTTTTACGGCATCCGCAATTTCTACTGCTTTACCTTCACCAACAAAATACTTTGGGTGCGGCGCTTTACGGCTACCGGTAATCACCTGCATTGCTTCGACACCGGCGGAAGAGACCAGAGATTCAAACTCCTGGAGGTCTTCCATATCTTTGTCTTGCGAAAAATAGATGTGTACCAGCACCGCCTGCTCACCGGCATCATAACGGTCAAACAAGCGTAAACCTCTCTAAAAAGATCAGCGGGGAACGCAGGATCCCTGGCTCCCCGTGTGGATAACAGCTAAAACCTTATTCGGTCTCGTCGCTGTCCTGCGCAGGAGCAGAAGAACCCTGCGCGTTGCTGCCATGATGGTAGTTACTGCCTGTGCCGCCGCCAGCGTTATTGCTGTGATGAGAGACCGGACGGGACGGAACAACAGTAGAGATAGCGTGCTTGTAGACCATCTGGCTGACCGTGTTTTTCAACAGGATCACGAACTGATCGAAAGACTCAATCTGACCTTGCAGCTTAATACCATTCACCAAATAAATAGAAACTGGAACACGTTCCCGACGCAATGCGTTCAGGAACGGATCTTGTAAAGATTGCCCCTTAGCCATTCTATCTTTTCCTTATATGCTTGTTTTGTACTTAGAACCTTGCGATTCTGAAAAATTGCGCACGATACGTCTCAATTGTACACATTCAGTGGGCGATATCACCAACAACCTCAATCACATCGTTTAACGCCTGTTGCGGTTTTTCACTGTCTAACCAGTGAACCCCCTCCCAACCGCGCAACCAGGTGATCTGGCGCTTCGCTAACTGTCTCGTGGCGCAAACACCTCGATAAACCATTTCATCGTATGAAATCTCACCTTCAAGATACGACCACATCTGGCGGTATCCCACACAACGAACGGAAGGCATATCCGTATGCAAATCTCCACGGGCAAATAGCGCCCGCACTTCTGCTTCAAAATCTGAAGCCAACATCTGATGAAAACGCTGCTCAATTCGTTGATGGAGCAGTTCACGGCTCGCCGGGGCGATGGCGAACTGATGCACCTGATACGGCAGAGCGTCTCCTGACGTTTGCGTCAGTTCCGTTAAAGTTTTACCCGAAATGAAAAAAACTTCCAGTGCCCGGGAAAGCCTTTGCGGATCGTTTGGATGGATTCGCGCCGCCGCAACCGGGTCAATCTCTGCCAGTTGCTTATGCAATGCGTCCCACCCCTGCTCTGCCGCCTGCTGCTCAATCTTTGCTCTGATTTCAGGATCTGCAGAAGGTAAGGGTGATAAACCTTCGAGCAGCGCCTTGAAGTAGAGCATGGTTCCGCCAACCAACAGCGGTATACGCCCCGCCGCCGTTATCTCGGCCATCTCAGCTAAGGCATCCCGGCGGAAATCCGCTGCGGAGTAAGCCTCTGCCGGGTCGAGAATATCCAGCAAACGGTGCGGTGCCGCACGCAGTTCGTCTGCGCCGGGCTTCGCCGTGCCGATGTCCATCCCTCGATAGATGAGGGCGGAATCAACGCTAATCAACTCTACAGGCAAAACTTTACGTAACTCAATGGCTAACGCTGTTTTGCCAGAGGCCGTTGGGCCCATTAAAAAAATTGCCTTTGGCAGGCTCGCCTTGCTTACGTCAGTCATGTTTCAGGGCGGTCATCGCCGTTTTTAAATCAACAGGTTGTAATAACCCACCCGGCGGCGCTTTCACCAGCTGTGGGCAGAGGCGTTCCACCTCCGCCAGCACGGTAATCGCCTGCGCCATACTCCACGGTGAATGTTCGCTGGCCAGATGGCGGGCGATCCACTGCGCGGTGTTGGCAGCCTCCAACGATGTTTGCTGCGCCAGGTAGCCTATCAGTTCAGGAATCAAGTTTTGTAAATTTTGTTGGCGTAAGGGTAAAGGCACTGCGCGAATTGTCACATGTTGTGGTTCGAGCACAATTTCAATGCCCATTTGCGCCAGCTGGGCCTCTGCACGCTGCAATACCCTTGTTTCTTCAGCGGATATTTTCAGGCGAACCGGGATCAATAACGGCTGCGCACAGGCCGCATGTTCCCCCGGCGTCAGTTGCGCCTGCTTGAGCCAGCGTTCGGCAACCGGCAGCGCCAGAAGCAGCAGTTTGCCGTCGCGCTCAAGCAAGGCCATATCCGGTGCGATTATCGTCAGCACCCGGCCAAAACTCTGGCTATGGCCTTCAAGGGAAGGTGTCGCCACCGAAACGTGCTCTTTGCGCTCGACTGCGGGCGTTTCCAGCAGTTTACGGTACAGCGCCCCCTGCTGCTTCTGATAGCCGGGCTGAGCGTTAGGGTAGTTCACGCCCGTCGGACGCGGCGCGGCTCCTGCAGAGGAGAAACGCGGGGCGTCTGGTTCACGCGCGACGGCAGGCTCCGCAAAATGGTTGCGGCCCGCAGCAACACGGTTTTCCGGAATGGGGCGCGGTGCGGAGTCTTCTTTTTCCAGTGGCAGCGTGGGTTCAAGCTGCTGTTGCAGCACGCTCAGCACGCCCTGGTAAATAAAATCATGCACCAGACGCGACTGATGGAAACGCACTTCATGCTTGGCAGGATGGACGTTGACATCCACCTGATGCGGGTCGATCTCCAGATAAAGCACAAAGGCCGGTTGCTGATCGGCCCCGAGCTTGTCTTCGCAGGCCTGGCGAATGGCGTGGTTAATGAGGCGGTCACGCATCATGCGGCCGTTCACGTAGCAATACTGAATTTCAGAATACGCCGCGCTACTGGCGTTCGGATCGGCCACCCAGCCGCGTAAAGCCAGATCGCCGTGCTGCCACTCGATAGCCAACGCCTGCTCCAGGAACGGCGTCCCGCAGATAGCGCCTAACCGTCGCTCTTTCTGACCACCTTCAGCCACCGCGCGGTACTGGCGCATCACCTTGCCGTTATGGCTGAGGTTGATGGTGACGTCGAAACGGGCGAGCGCAATTCGGCGGATGATCTCGTCGATATGGCCGAACTCGGTTTTTTCGGTACGCATAAACTTGCGGCGGGCGGGAGTATTGTAGAACAGGTCCAGAACTTCCAGCGTAGTACCGACAGGGTGCGCCGCGGGTTTGACCGTGACGTCCATATCCCGCCCTTCAGCGTAGGCCTGCCAGGCTTCCTGCTGTTCAGCGGTACGGGAGGTCAGCGTTAAACGAGAAACCGAGCTGATACTGGCCAGCGCTTCGCCGCGAAAACCGAGGCTGATAATCGCTTCCAGGTCATCCAGAGAGGCAATTTTACTGGTGGCATGACGCGCCAGCGCCAGCGCCAGCTCCTCTTTTTTGATGCCGCAGCCGTTGTCGCGAATGCGGATAAGCTTTGCGCCGCCGCGTTCGATATCAATATCAATGCGGGTGGCGCCCGCATCGAGACTATTTTCAACCAGCTCCTTCACCACCGACGCAGGGCGTTCCACCACCTCACCGGCGGCGATTTGGTTCGCGAGCTGCGGCGGCAGAACCTGAATCGGCATGAAATCTCCTTAATTTGTGGCGGTCAACCCACCCGGCTGCGCGGCGCTGGCCGTCTGGGCTGCTCCGCCCTGCGGCGCGGACTGCAGAGGATGCGCCTCAAAATATTTACGTAAACCGTTATAAATCGCTTCGGCAATTTGCTGTTGATAGCTGTCGCTGCCCAGCAGGCGCTCTTCACTGTTATTGCTGATAAAGCCCGTCTCTACCAGAATTGACGGAATATCCGGCGAGCGCAGAACGCCCAGGCTCGCATGTTCAGGGCGGCGCTTATGCAATGCCCCGATGCCCTGCAACTGGTTCAATACGTTAGTGGCGACATCATACCCGACGCGCTGAGAATGACCGAATTGTAAATCCAGCACCGCCTGGCTGAGGTATGGGTCAGACTGGCTGTTTGCCAGCACATCACCCGCGCCGCCTAACAGTTCAGACTGTTTCTCATGCTCTTCCAGCCAGTTGGCCATTTCGCTGTTTGCCCGGCGGTTCGACAGGACCCATACCGAGGCGCCCGTCGCGTTACGGTTCGGTGCGGCATCCGCGTGAATGGAGACCAGGAAATTGGCGTTTTGCTTACGCGCCACGTCTGAGCGGCCCATCACAGAGATAAAATAGTCGCCGTCGCGGGTTAGTACGCCTTTAAACATCGGATCATCGTTCAACAGCGTCCGCAGCTTGCGGGCCACCGCAATAGTGACATTTTTCTCTCGCGTGCCGCCCGGGCCAATCGCTCCAGGATCCTGTCCACCGTGCCCGGCATCAATGGCGATAATCACTTTGTCACCGCTGACCGTACGCCGTGCGCTGGCCGCCGGACGCGTTACCGTGTTACTGCTGGTTGCCGCGGTGATGCGATCGTTCTGCGATTTAAACGGATTACGCGCAGGTTCCGATGGGCGAGGCGTATACACCGGCTCTTCCACGCGTTTCGCGACAACCGGTGGCGGCGGAGGCGGCGGAACATCGGCATTGATGGTGAAGACCACCGTATAGTTCGCCCCGTTTTGCTGCTTCACCGCCTTCGTTTTGCCCTTTTCGGTCAGGTCGACCACCAGGCGCAGCGACTGGCTGTCCTGAGGGGTACCCGAGCGGATACTTTTCACCAGGTTGTTACCGCTGAACCGCAGCGGTAACCCCTGGATCACGCCTGTCTGTTTGATATCCAGCGCCACGCTGTGGCTGTCTGGCTGTGAAAACGCGTATTCAGGGTCGCCCATAAAGCTGAACGTAATCCGCGCCTGGCTTTCGCCGTTTGACACCTGAATATCCGAAAGGCTTGCCGCCCCGGCCTGCGCGCACAGCAGCACCGTCGCAGCCAACACCCAACCTTTAACGCGACTAATCATCCCGTCATCCCTACTCTTAACCGGCGAGACGCGCCAGTAAGGAACACCCTGATGAGGAAACCGCACTGATGCGAGCCTCACGCCCTTGAGCCTGGTAATCTAAGTGAATTTCGACATCCGGGTCAGGCAGCACACCCGCACCTTGTTGCGGCCACTCCACCAGGCAGATGGCGTCGTTGGCAAAATAATCACGGATCCCCATAAATTCCAGCTCCTCAGGATCCGCAAGGCGGTATAAATCAAAGTGGTACACCATAAGATTGTCGAGGGTGTACGGCTCGACCAGCGTGTAGGTAGGGCTTTTCACGTTCCCGTTATGCCCTAACGCCTGCAAAAAACCCCGGCTGAAGGTGGTTTTACCCGCACCTAAATCGCCATACAGATAAATGACGGTTGCCCCCTGACAGGCCTGCGCCACGCGCTTGCCGAGATCTAAAGTGGCTTGTTCATCAGGTAAAGGAATCGCTCGATTAGTCATTTTCTACGTCAATCACATCCGGGTTAACAACACGCCGCAGCGTGCAAAAGAGATCGGTGGCCAGCATACCGCGTGTCCCCTCCCGCGCAGCAAGCCTGTCAGCTGCCGCGCCGTGGGCCACGCAGCCCGCACAGGCTGCATCATAAAGGGGAAGTTTCTGTCCAAGCAATGCGCCGATGATGCCTGAAAGCACATCGCCCATACCGCCGCTCGCCATGCCCGCATTTCCGGCATCAATAATGCCCTGCGTCTCGTCACTGGCGACAACGGTGCCTGCCCCTTTCAAAACGGCAACACCTCCGTAACGTTTTACCAGACGCTGAGCAGAAAGTAAGCGATCGCTTTCAATTTCTGCCACGCTGCAGTTAAGCAGGCGCGCGGCTTCGCCGGGGTGTGGCGTCAGAATGCGATTGTGACGCTTATCCGGATTTATTGCCAGAAGGTTAAGCGCGTCGGCATCCCACAGCATCGGTTTACGAAAATTCTCGACCTTTTGCAGGGCCTGTTTACCCCATGTCTGTTGTCCAAGCCCGGGACCAATAACCACCACATCCGCCCATTCGAGGCTTTCTTCCAGCGTCTGGGGCGTAAGCTCATGGACCATCAGTTCCGGTCGGGCTGTGATGATTGGCGCAATATTTTCAATGCGAGTGAGTACTCGCACTAACCCGGCACCGCTGCGAAGTGCCGCCTCACCGGTCATGCGAACCGCTCCTGCCGTACCGCGATCGCCACCAATAATCACCAGCCTGCCGTTGTCGCCCTTGTGAGACGTTGGGCGGCGCGGCGGAAGCCACTCTTTTAGCTGCGAGGAATCAAAGCGCGACAGGAGCGTTTCCTGTCCAACGAGCCAGCTCTCCAGCCCCAGCGCGTTATGGTGCAATACGCCGACCACATCCCGCGCTTTTCCGGTTAACAAGCCCGGCTTCAGGGCGATAAAGGTCACGGTGTGCGCAGCCTGAATAACGGCGCCAGGCGTCGCGCCGGTCTGTGCGATGAGGCCCGACGGAATATCCAGCGCGACGACCGGCGCAGAGTACCCGTTAGCGTGTTCAATAAGCGCGGCAATGTTTTCGCGAGGCGCGCTGCGTAGCCCGGTCCCCAGCAGACCATCAACAATCAGATCAACATCTTCCGGCCAGACGATATCAGGAGCATGAATCACGCCGCCTACGTTCAGCCATGCCTCCTGCGCCGCGCAGGCCTCTTCCGGCAGGGGCTTATCACTCTCCAGCGCCAGCAGGGTAACGCGGAGACCGGCTGCAACGGCAAGACGCGCAACGACGTAACCGTCGCCGCCGTTATTGCCGTGCCCGCACAAAATCAGCCAGTGAGTGGACTGCGGGTACGCGCTGCAGGCAACGTTAAACGCCGCCTCTCCCGCGCGCTGCATCAGTTCATAAAGGGTAATGCCGAGACTGTCTGCGGCCTCTTTTTCGGCGCGCCGGAGGTCGTCCGCATGCCAGATGGAATGTGGTATACTTGCGGGGTTTTTCTTCACCGTATGGTCCGTCATGTCACAGCCCCTCGATCTCAATGAATTAGCGCAAAAAATAAAACAGTGGGGTGCTGAGCTTGGCTTCCAGAAGGTAGGCATTACCGATACCGACCTCTCTGCCAGCGAGCCAAAACTGCAGGCCTGGCTGGACAAACAATACCACGGCGAAATGGAGTGGATGGCGCGTCACGGCATGATGCGCGCCCGTCCACATGAACTTTTACCGGGTACACTACGCGTCATCAGCGTGCGCATGAACTACCTGCCTGCCAATGCGGCCTTTGCGCGCACGCTAAAAAATCCCTCCCTGGGTTACGTCAGCCGGTACGCTCTGGGACGTGATTACCATAAGCTTCTGCGTAACCGCTTAAAAAAACTCGGGGAAACCATTCAGCAGCACTGTGATTCGCTGAATTTTAGACCCTTTGTCGATTCCGCGCCTGTTCTTGAGCGCCCGATCGCCGAAAAAGCCGGACTTGGCTGGACAGGTAAGCACTCACTTATCCTGAGCCGCGACGCCGGATCGTTCTTCTTCCTCGGTGAGCTGCTGATAGATTTACCCCTGCCGGTAGATGGCCCGGTGGAGGAAGGCTGTGGCCGCTGCGTGGCCTGCATGACCATCTGCCCGACGGGCGCCATCGTTGAGCCTTACACCGTTGATGCCCGCCGCTGCATCTCCTATCTCACGATAGAGCTTGAAGGGGCGATCCCGGAAGAGTTCCGACCGCTTATCGGCAACCGCATCTACGGCTGCGACGACTGCCAGCTGATTTGCCCGTGGAACCGCTATTCACAGCTGACGGACGAAGAGGACTTCAGCCCGCGTAAAGCGCTGCATGCGCCACAGCTTATTGAGCTGTTCGCCTGGACCGAAGCCTGGTTCCTGAAGGTGACGGAAGGTTCCGCTATTCGCCGTATCGGCCACCTGCGCTGGCTGCGAAACGTGGCCGTCGCGCTGGGCAATGCCCCGTGGGATGAAGCGAATATTCAGGCGCTCGAAAGCCGTAGAGGTGAGCACCCACTTCTTGATGAACACATAGAATGGGCGATTGCGCAGCAAATCGAGAAGCGAAATGCCTGCGTGGTCGAGGTGCAGCTTCCTAAGAAACAGCGGCTGGTTAGGGTGATTGAAAAAGGGCTTACGCGGGATGCGTGATATATTCACAGCCTGTGAATAAAAATAAAAACTCAAGCGCCATCTGGACTTGAGAAGAGGTCAAGTGATCTCAATAACATTTTGAAATGAAATTTTATCCAATTAATACAGTGGTTTGGGAAGATATTATTCACCCTGCTAACTTTCTGTACGGTTTGGGTAAAGCGCGAATTCTGTGGATAACTCTGTTTACAAGAGTATTTCAGATGCAATAGAAAACGTCCCCAGCGCGTCTTTTCGCTGTGGATATTTTAGAGATGAAGAAGAATTTGGAGCGGGAAACGAGACTCGAACTCGCGACCCCGACCTTGGCAAGGTCGTGCTCTACCAACTGAGCTATTCCCGCTTGGGTGGTCCGTGCTTTAGAAGCACTTTCAAATTTTGGAGCGGGAAACGAGACTCGAACTCGCGACCCCGACCTTGGCAAGGTCGTGCTCTACCAACTGAGCTATTCCCGCTTGGGCAGTCTGTGCTGTGGAAGCACCTTCAAATTTTGGAGCGGGAAACGAGACTCGAACTCGCGACCCCGACCTTGGCAAGGTCGTGCTCTACCAACTGAGCTATTCCCGCAAATCTGTACTGCTTTTGTTGCTGTCGTAACGTGTAATTCTCTGTCGTTACGGGAGGCGCATTATACGAGAAATCCTTTTAGCTGCAACCCCCCTTAAAGTGATTTTTTCGAAATTCAGTTCAAGTGCTTATTTAATCGGCAAGCTGAACAATTTAACGACAAAAACCCGGCCACGCAAGGTGCCGGATCTCAAAATCACAGCTTAATAAAGTTTTCGCGGTAGTACGCGAGTTCCGCAACAGACTCACGGATATCGTCCATCGCCTGGTGCGTACCCTGTTTTTTAAAGCCGTCCAGAATTTCAGGCTTCCAGCGCCGCGCCAGCTCTTTCAGGGTGCTCACGTCCAGATAGCGGTAATGGAAGTAAGACTCCAGCTCCGGCATGTACTTGAAGAGGAAACGGCGATCCTGACCGATGCTGTTCCCGCAGATCGGCGATTTACCCGCTGGTACCCACTGCTTCAGAAATTCGAGCGTCGCCAGTTCCGCCTCGCGATCGCCCAGCGTGCTCGCCTTCACACGCTCGACAAGACCGCTGCCGGTGTGGGTACGCACGTTCCACTCATCCATCAGCGCAAGCTGGTCGTCGGACTGATGCACCGCAATCGTTGGCCCTTCGGCAAGGATATTCAGGTTGGCATCGGTCACCAGAGTTGCAATCTCAATAATGCGATCGCGCTCGGGATCCAGCCCGGTCATTTCGAGATCGATCCAAATCAGGTTGTTTTCATCCGCGCTCATGTTATTTTCCACCCTTCTCGCATAACCGGCAGTAGCAGGTTAACTAGTATTAATTAGAGTGTATCATAGAGGTTTTGCCCCTTACGGGCGACCAGGAGCCAGTGCGATTGAGTAAAAATAAACTCTCCAAAGGGCAGCAGCGCCGCGTGAATGCCAATCATCAGCGCCGTCTTAAAACCACTTCGGAGAAGGTCGATTACGACGACAACCTGTTTGGCGAACCAACGGAAGGCGTAGTCATCAGCCGTTTCGGTATGCACGCCGACGTGGAATCCGCCGATGGCGAAATCCACCGCTGTAACATTCGCCGGACCATTCGTTCTCTGGTGACCGGCGACCGCGTCGTCTGGCGACCGGGTAAAGAGGCGGCAGAGGGCGTTACGGTAAAAGGTATCGTTGAAGCGGTCCATGAGCGTACGTCCGTGTTAACCCGTCCCGATTTTTACGACGGGGTGAAGCCGATTGCCGCCAACATTAACCAGATTGTCATCGTATCGGCGATTTTACCCGAACTTTCGCTCAATATTATCGACCGATACCTTGTCGCCTGTGAAACGCTGCAGGTTGAACCGATTATCGTGCTGAACAAAATCGATCTGCTGGATGACGAAGGCATGGCTTTCGTTAATGAGCAGATGGATATCTACCGCAAGATTGGCTACCGCGTTCTGATGGTGTCCAGCTACACCAAAGACGGACTGAAACCGCTGGAAGAGGCGCTTACCGATCGCATCAGCATCTTTGCGGGTCAGTCCGGCGTGGGGAAATCGAGCCTGCTAAACAACCTTCTCGGCCTTCAGCAGGAGATCCTCACTAACGATGTGTCTGATGTCTCGGGTCTGGGCCAGCACACCACCACCGCCTCACGTCTCTATCATTTCCCTCACGGCGGCGATGTGATCGACTCACCGGGCGTACGTGAATTCGGTTTATGGCATCTTGAGCCGGAACAAATCTTTAATGGATTTGTCGAATTCCATGATTATTTAGGCGCTTGCAAATACCGCGACTGCAAACACGATAACGATCCAGGCTGCGCTATCCGCGAAGCGGTTGAGAAAGGTGAAATCGCGGAGACCCGCTTCGAGAATTACCACCGCATTCTTGAGAGCATGGATCAGGTAAAAACGCGTAAAAACTTTTCTGATTCTGATAACTGACAACTAAGCTAAGCATCGCTAAAATCGTCCCCTTTTTTCAGGTTCCGGCGGCTTACTGCCGGATCAGGAACGACAAAACAATGGCCTGGAGGCTACCTTGTTAAACGCATTTAAACTTTCGCTTCAATACATTCTGCCAAAACTGTGGCTCACTCGCCTGGCGGGCTGGGGCGCAAGCAAACGCGCGGGCTGGCTGACCAAACTGGTCATCGACCTTTTCGTTAAGTATTACAAGGTCGACATGAAAGAAGCGCAGAAGCCGGACACCGCCAGCTACCGCACGTTCAACGAGTTTTTCGTGCGCCCGCTGCGCGACGAAGTGCGCCCGCTGAACACCGACCCTAACGTCCTGGTGATGCCAGCAGACGGCGTGATCAGCCAGTTGGGTAACATCGAAGACGACAAAATTCTGCAGGCGAAGGGCCACAACTACAGCCTGGAAGCGCTGCTGGCGGGCAATTACCTGATGGCGGACCTGTTCCGCAACGGTACCTTTGCCACCACCTATCTGTCACCGCGCGACTACCACCGCGTACACATGCCGTGTAACGGTATCCTGCGTGAGATGATCTACGTGCCGGGCGATCTGTTCTCCGTGAACCACCTGACCGCGCAAAACGTACCGAACCTGTTTGCCCGTAACGAACGCGTCATCTGCCTGTTCGATACTGAATTCGGCCCTATGGCGCAGATTCTGGTGGGCGCGACCATTGTCGGCAGCATCGAAACCGTCTGGGCTGGCACCATTACCCCGCCGCGTGAAGGCGTGATCAAGCGCTGGACGTGGCCTGCCGGTGAAGAAGAAGGTTCTGTCGCCCTGCTGAAAGGCCAGGAAATGGGTCGCTTCAAGCTGGGCTCTACCGTCATCAACCTGTTTGCGCCGGGCAAAGTGAAGCTGGCTGAGCAGCTCGAAAGCCTGTCGGTCACCAAACTGGGTCAGCCGCTGGCGGTCTCTACCGAAACCTTCGTGACGCCGGATGCAGAACCTGCTCCGCTGCCGCAAGAAGAGATCGACGCCGAGCACGACGCCAGCCCGCTGGTTGACGACAAAAAAGACGAAGGCTAACAAAAGAAGGATCGCTGACGTGCGCCCGATTATCGTTCTACTGATGGCCTGGTGCCTCAGCATGGGGGCGTACGCAGCGACAGCCCCAGACGCCAAACAGATAACCCAGGAGCTGGAGCAGGCGAAAGCGGCTAAACCCGCTCAGCCAGAGACCGTTGAGTCACTCCAGTCCGCACTGAACGCGCTTGAAGAGCGGAAAGGCTCGCTTGAGCGCGCTCAGCAGTATCAGCAGGTTATCGACAACTTCCCTAAACTCTCGCAAACGCTGCGCGCGCAACTCGCTAATCTGCGCGATGAGCCGCGCGAAGTGCCGGAAGGCATGACCACCGACGCCCTGAATCAGGAAATCCTGCAGGTCAGCAGCCAGCTCCTGGAAAAGAGCCGCCAGGCTCAGCAGGAGCAGGAGCGAGCGCGTGAAATTGCCGACTCCCTCAGCCAGCTTCCGCAGCAGCAAACCGACGCCCGCCGCCAGCTTAACGACGTTGAGCGCCGCGTGGGTACGCAAAGCGGCAACACGCCGCAGGCTCAGGCGCAAAATCTGGGTCTGCAGGCGGAATCTGCCCGTCTGAAGGCCCTTGTGGATGAGCTAGAGCTGGCGCAGCTTTCCGCCAACAACCGCCAGGAGCTGGCGCGGATGCGCTCTGAACTCGCTCAGAAGCAGAGCGAGCAGCTGGATGCGTACCTTCAGGCCCTGCGTAATTTGCTTAACAGCCAGCGCCAGCGCGAAGCCGAGCGAGCGCTTGAAAGCACCGAGCTGCTGGCGGAAAACAGCGCCAATCTGCCGGAAGGTATCGTCGATCAGTTTAAGGTCAACCGCGAGCTTTCTGCCGCCCTGAATCAGCAGGCGCAGCGTATGGATCTGGTTGCCTCCCAGCAGCGTCAGGCGACGAATCAAACCCTGCAGGTGCGCCAGGCGCTCAACACCCTGCGCGAGCAGTCCCAGTGGCTCGGGTCATCAAACCTGCTGGGCGAAGCGTTACGCGCCCAGGTCGCGCGCCTGCCGGAAATGCCGAAACCGCAGCAGCTGGATACCGAGATGGCCCAGCTGCGCGTGCAGCGACTGCACTTTGAAGATCTTCTCAATAAGCAGCCGCAAATACGCCAGATCCGTCAGGCTGACGGACAACCTCTGACCAGCGAGCAAAACCGTATTCTGGAAGCCCAGTTGCGCACCCAGCGCGAACTGCTGAACTCCCTGCTGCAGGGCGGGGATACGCTGATTCTGGAACTGACTAAGCTCAAGGTCTCTAACAGCCAGCTGGAAGACGCGCTGAAAGAGGTGAACGAGGCTACGCACCGTTATCTCTTCTGGACATCCGACGTGCGTCCAATGACCTTCTCGTGGCCAATTGAGATCGTTCAGGATCTGCGCCGCCTGATTTCCCTCGACACCTTTAGCCAGCTCGGACAGGCCAGCGTGATGATGCTGACCAGTAAAGAGACGATTTTCCCGCTGCTGGGCGCGTTGGTTCTGGTGGGCTTCAGCATTTATTCGCGCAGACATTTCACCCGCTTCCTGGAGCGTTCCAGCGCGCGGGTGGGGAAAGTCACTCAGGATCACTTCTGGCTGACGCTGCGCACCGTGTTCTGGTCGATTCTCGTCGCCTCTCCGCTACCGGTGCTGTGGATGACGCTTGGCTATGGCCTGCGGGAAGCCTGGCCCTATCCGCTCGCGGTCGCCATTGGCGATGGCGTCACCGCCACGGTACCGTTGCTGTGGGTGGTGATGATTTGCGCGACGTTCGCGCGGCCTAACGGCCTGTTCATCGCCCACTTTGGCTGGCCTCGTAACCGCGTGGCGCGCGCCATGCGCTATTACCTGATGAGCATCGGGCTGATTGTGCCGCTGATTATGGCGCTGATCATGTTTGATAATCTCAACGACCGGGAATTCTCAGGCTCGCTGGGGCGCCTCTGCTTTATGCTGATCTGCGGCGCGCTGGCCATCGTCACGCTCAGCCTGAAACGCGCGGGGATACCGCTCTATCTGGATAAATCCGGCAGCGGCGACAACATGTTCAACCGGCTGCTCTGGAACCTGCTGCTGAGCGCTCCTCTGATTGCGATGCTGGCAGCAGCGGTAGGTTACCTGGCAACCTCGCAGGCGCTGCTGGCGCGACTGGAAACATCGGTGGCGATCTGGTTCCTGCTGCTGGTGGTGTATCACGTGATCCGGCGCGGGATGCTGATCCAGCGCCGCCGTCTGGCCTTTGACCGCGCCAAGCATCGCCGGGCAGAGATCCTCGCTCAGCGTGCCCGTGGCGAGGAAGAGCCAACCCATGTCAACAGCACGGAAGGCACGATGGATGCGGACGAGGTCGAACTGGATCTGGATGCCATCAGTACCCAGTCTCTGCGCCTGGTGCGCTCCCTCCTGATGCTGATTGCCCTTCTGTCGGTGATCTTCCTGTGGTCGGAAATTCACTCCGCGTTTGGCTTCCTGGAGAACATCTCTCTGTGGGACGTGACGTCCACGGTGCAGGGCGTTGAAAGCCTGGAGCCGATCACCTTAGGCGCGGTGCTGATTGCCATTCTGGTGCTGATCATCACCACCCAGCTGGTGCGTAACTTCCCGGCACTGCTGGAGCTGGCGCTGCTGCAGCATCTGGATTTAACCCCCGGCACGGGATACGCCATTACGACCATTACGAAATACCTGATACTGCTGTTTGGCGGAATGGTCGGGTTCTCAATGATTGGTATTGAGTGGTCTAAACTGCAGTGGCTGGTGGCCGCGCTGACGTTTGGCCTTGGCTTTGGCATGCAGGAGATTTTCGCTAACTTTGTATCCGGCCTGATCATCCTGTTTGAAAAGCCGATTCGCATTGGCGATACGGTGACGATCCGCGATCTGACCGGGAGCGTAACGAAGATCAACACCCGCGCCACCACGATCAGCGACTGGGACCGTAAAGAGATCATCGTGCCGAACAAGGCATTTATTACCGAGCAGTTTATCAACTGGTCCCTGTCGGACTCCGTTACGCGCGTGGTGCTGACGGTACCGGCGCCGTCGGATGCCAACAGTGAAGAGGTCACGCAGATCCTCTACACCGCCGCTGAACGCTGTACGCTGGTGCTCGATAACCCTGCGCCGGAAGTATTCCTGGTTGATTTACAGCAGGGGATCCAGATTTTCGAACTGCGTATCTACGCCGCCGAAATGGGGCACCGCATGCCGCTGCGCCATGAGATCCACCAGCTGATTCTGGCGGGATTCCGCGAGCATGGTATTGATATGCCGTTCCCACCGTTCCAGATGCGTCTGGAAAGCATGGACGGACGCAAGATGGGTAAAACGCTCACGTCGGCGGCAAGATCGCGCCCGGCGGGAAGTCTGTAATCGTTCTCCCCTCCCTTTCGGGAGGGGTATTTTACCGCTACGCCACTTCCGTGACGTACGCCATTGAGCGCCGGCGGTAATTCTCATAAATCCCCATCGCCAGCAGCGAGAAGAAGACTGGCCCACCGACCATCCACAGCGCGCTGTTCCAGTCGTTCGCCTCAACCACGGGCTGAATAACGGTAAAGATGTTGGCAAATGCCACGACCAGCACCACCACCGTGGTCGCCAGCAGCGTTGCCGCGCGGGTTTTGAAGATCACAAACGGACGCTCAATATCCCGCTTCGCCTTAAAGAACGGGAACGCCAGCGTCAGGAACAGGTACGGCAGCGTCATCGATACGTTCGCCATCAGGGTCAGCTTATTATAGAACGCAGACGCGGTATCACCGCCAAATGACACCAGCAGAATGAACACACACACCAGCAGACACTGCATCCACATGGCGTTGGCAGGCATGCCTGCGGTATTGAGCTGCGTCATGCGTGCCGGCCACAGCGCCTTTGGCGTACCCTGGATGATTGCTTTCAGCGGCGAGTAGATTAGCGTGAAGAACGCGCCGGTATAGGCAAGGAACATCGACAGGCCGGTAATGCGCGCAAACCAGATCCCCAGGGTGGCCGATGCTTCCGGCGTCAGGTGCATGGCGTTACCCAGCGTCATTCCCAGGCTTTTCATCAGCACGTAGGTGATGTTCCCGAGGTTAGTGGTATTGTTACTCAACACCTGCTGCCAGTTAGTGCTAACGCCCCAGAGGAAAATCGCCAGCGAATAGCCGATGGAAATCACGATGGCGGCAAAAATAATCCCTTTGGCAAAGTTTTTTTCCGGGTTCTCGGTCTTATCGACCAGCCCACCTACCGCTTCAATACCGCCGTAGGCAAAAATGGCAAATACCACGAAGGAGAGCATGGCCAGACCGGACTGATAGCCCGGATTAGGCGATGATACGAAGTTCACCTCCTGCGCGAAGTGTCCGCCGTTCAGGCACAGAATGGCGATACTCACCAGCAGCAGCACCAGGTTCAGGCACATCACGGAAATACCGCCAACGGCGGTGATACGGGCAATTTTGTTGATGCCTTTTGACGCCACCAGCGTCACCACCACCATCCAGCACACCGCCAGAATCCCGACCACCTGCGTGGAGCTCAGCCCGGCTAAAGACCAGACCTGCGTTTTATCCGCACCGAAAAGAAACGTGGAGAACGGCACCCAGACTTTGGCCGCCGTGCTGACCATCCAGACGACGTAGGAGGAGAACCACATAAACGTCCCGATAAACGCGTAGCGCGGGCCGATGCTGTTGTTCATCCATGAATAGATACCGCCCTCTTCTTTCCGGTAAGCCGAGCCCATCTCCGCCATCATCAGCGCAAACGGGATAAAGAAGAACAGAGCAGAAACGATATAAAACGGCGTCGCGCTGTAGCCCATCAGATAGAAAGCCGACGGGCTGTTGGCAAAGCCAAAAACTGACGTAAAAATCATCAGAATGAGCCCGGTGAGGGTCATCTTTTTGAGTGACTGGGACATATAACCATCCGAAGAGGAATTAAACTGCGCGGATGGTAGCAGATGACCAGACTAATATTGTGGCTATACGAGGCAATTTAAGAAAAAGACCCGTGTACAGAGAAAATGGCAGTTTTTAATGTTGCGGAGAAGAAATGGAAAGGAAAATTGCCACAGATACTATATGCCGGGTAAGCGACAGCGCCACCCGGCCATGCTTTAGGCGCGATCGACCGTAAAGGCAATCACATCGCCCAGCTGCTCGGCGCCCAGCGCCAGCATGACCAGACGATCCACGCCCAGCGCCACGCCGGAGCAATCCGGCAGACCGGCTTTTAATGCTTCCAGCAAGTTAACATCAATCGGCTGCTGCGGCAGACCGCGTGCGGCGCGCTTACGGTTATCCTGCTCGAAACGCTGCTGCTGTTCGCGCGCGTCGGTCAGCTCGTGGAAGCCGTTCGCCAGCTCGATGCCTTTGTAGTAAACCTCAAAACGCTCTGCCACGCGGTGATCTTCAGTGCTGATCTGCGCCAGAGACGCCTGGCTTGCCGGGAAGTGATAGACAAACGTCGGACGGTCTTTGCCAATCTGCGGTTCCACGCCGAAGGTGAACAGCAGCTGCAGCAGCGTGTCGCGATCCTCTTCGGTATCCGCCACGTTGCTCAGATCCAGTTTTGCCGCCACTTCACGCAGCTGGGCTTTGTCCGCCGACAGCGGATCGATTTCCAGATGGCGCTGGAAGGCCTGCTGATAGGAGAGCGTTTCGGCTTCTGAGCAGTCCAGTACCTGCTGCAGCAGATCGTCCACCTCATTCATCAGGCGGTACATATCATAGTGCGGGCGGTACCACTCCAGCATGGTGAATTCCGGGTTGTGGTGACGCCCCATCTCTTCATTACGGAAGCTGCGGCACAGCTGATACACCGGACCACACCCCGCAGCCAGCAGGCGCTTCATGTGGTATTCCGGGCTGGTCATCAGATACAGATTCATGCCCTGGGAGTGGCCTGGGCCAACAAAACGGGTTTCAAACGGGACCAGATGAATATCCGTTACCGTTGCCTGACTCATGCACGGGGTTTCCACCTCCAGGACGCCGCGGTCGGCAAAGAAACGGCGGATCTCCGTCATAATTGCGGCGCGTTTTAACAGATTTGGGATGGATGCGCTCGGCTGCCAGGTGGCCGTTTCGCTCATGAGTTTTTCTCCGATTTCAGACAAGGGCACGAAGTCTACTCGTTAGCAGTGGCAGAGACAAATTTTGCGCAGTAAAAACGCGTATTTCATTTATGTGGATTATTTTGTGATGCAATCCATCAATCACGATGATAAATCACCGCACAGAACAGCAAAAAAATCGAACACGTCAAATTTCCCTCACAACTACGCGGTTATACTGTTATACCCATAAAGGAGCAGTGGAATCGCTTCCGCAATCGCCCGTTCGGGCAGGTGAACGTCCTTTAGTTCATCGCATTGCGGGAAAACAAAAATCTGGAGGAATGTCGTGCAAACTTTTCAAGCCGATCTTGCCGTAATAGGCGCTGGCGGGGCTGGATTACGCGCTGCAATTGCTGCGGCACAAGCCAACCCGAACGCTAAAATCGCATTGATTTCAAAAGTCTATCCGATGCGCAGCCACACGGTGGCAGCAGAAGGAGGATCCGCCGCCGTCGCGCAGGATCATGACAGCTTCGAATACCATTTCCACGACACGGTTGCAGGGGGCGACTGGCTTTGCGAA
This sequence comes from Enterobacter cloacae complex sp. P27C, assembly GCF_014895705.1. Classification (NCBI taxonomy): domain Bacteria; kingdom Pseudomonadati; phylum Pseudomonadota; class Gammaproteobacteria; order Enterobacterales; family Enterobacteriaceae; genus Enterobacter; species Enterobacter cloacae complex sp. P27C. Next base: position 24,021 of record NZ_JADBQB010000004.1, on the reverse strand, counting down.
CAGGATGTCGTTGACTACTTCGTGCACCATTGCCCAACGGAGATGACCCAGCTCGAGCAGTGGGGATGTCCGTGGAGCCGCCGCCCGGACGGCAGCGTTAACGTCCGCCGCTTCGGTGGCATGAAGATCGAACGCACCTGGTTCGCCGCCGATAAGACCGGCTTCCACATGCTGCACACCCTCTTCCAGACCTCCCTTCAGTTCCCACAAATTCAGCGCTTCGATGAACATTTTGTCCTCGACATTCTGGTCGACGACGGTCATGCACGTGGCCTGGTGGCGATGAATATGATGGAAGGCACGCTCGTCCAGATCCGCGCCAATGCGGTGGTGATGGCAACGGGCGGTGCGGGACGCGTCTATCGCTACAACACCAACGGCGGCATCGTCACCGGCGACGGGATGGGCATGGCGCTGAGCCACGGCGTGCCGCTGCGCGATATGGAGTTTGTGCAGTATCACCCAACCGGCCTGCCGGGCTCCGGCATTTTGATGACGGAAGGCTGCCGCGGTGAAGGCGGTATTCTGGTCAACAAAAACGGCTACCGTTATCTGCAGGATTACGGCATGGGCCCGGAAACCCCGCTCGGCGAGCCGAAGAACAAATACATGGAGCTCGGCCCGCGCGACAAAGTTTCTCAGGCCTTCTGGCACGAGTGGCGCAAGGGCAACACCATCTCAACGCCGCGCGGCGACGTGGTCTATCTCGACCTGCGTCACCTGGGCGAGAAGAAACTGCTGGAGCGTCTGCCGTTTATCTGCGAACTGGCAAAAGCCTACGTGGGCGTCGACCCGGTGAAAGAGCCGATACCGGTACGCCCAACCGCGCACTACACCATGGGCGGGGTTGAAACCGACCAGCAGTGTGAAACCCGCATTAAAGGGCTGTTCGCCGTGGGCGAGTGTTCCTCCGTCGGCCTGCACGGCGCCAACCGTCTGGGCTCTAACTCGCTGGCAGAGCTGGTCGTCTTTGGCCGCATGGCGGGCGAGCGCGCCATGGAGCGTGCGGCGACCGCAGGCGAAGCAAACGGTGCGGCGCTGGATGCGCAGGTCACAGACGTTGAAAAACGCCTGAAGGATCTGGTGAACCAGGAAGGCAACGAGAACTGGTCGAAGATCCGCGACGAGATGGGCCTGTCGATGGAAGAAGGCTGCGGTATCTACCGTACGCCGGAACTGATGCAGAAAACCGTCGACAAGCTGGCGGAACTGCAGGAGCGCTTCAAGCGCGTGCGCATCACCGATACCTCCAGCGTCTTCAACACCGACCTGCTCTATACCATTGAGCTTGGCCACGGCCTGAACGTCGCGGAATGTATGGCGCACTCTGCGCTGGCGCGTAAAGAGTCTCGCGGCGCCCACCAGCGTCTGGACGAAGGCTGCACCGAACGTGACGACGTCAATTTCCTGAAACACACTCTCGCCTGGCGCGATGCGGATGGCACCACGCGTCTGGACTACAGCGACGTGAAAATCACCACGCTGCCACCGGCTAAACGCGTGTATGGCGCAGAAGCAGAAGCCGCCGAGAAGAAGGAGAAGGCGAATGGCTGAGATGCAAAAATTGAAAGTTGAAGTGGTGCGCTACAACCCGGAAGTGGATACCGCCCCCCACAGCGCTTTCTACGAAGTGCCTTATGACGAGCAAACCTCCCTCCTGGATGCGCTCGGCTATATCAAAGACAACCTGGCGCCGGACCTGAGCTACCGCTGGTCCTGCCGCATGGCGATCTGCGGCTCCTGCGGCATGATGGTCAACAAGGTACCGAAGCTGGCCTGTAAAACCTTCCTGCGTGATTACACCAGGGGCATTAAGGTTGAAGCGCTGGGCAACTTCCCGATTGAGCGCGATCTGGTGGTCGATATGACCCACTTTATCGAAAGCCTGGAAGCGATTAAGCCGTACATCATCGGCAACCCGCGCACGCCGGAGCAGGGTCCAAACACCCAGACGCCGGCGCAGATGGCGAAATACCATCAGTTCTCCGGCTGCATCAACTGCGGCCTGTGCTACGCCGCCTGTCCTCAGTTTGGCCTGAACCCGGAGTTCATCGGCCCGGCCGCCATTACCCTGGCGCACCGCTATAACGAAGACAGCCGCGACCACGGCAAAAAAGAACGTATGGCGCAGCTAAACGGCCAGAACGGCGTCTGGACCTGTACGTTTGTGGGCTACTGCTCCGAAGTCTGTCCGAAGCACGTCGACCCGGCCGCCGCAATTCAGCAGGGTAAAGTGGAAAGCTCGAAAGACTTTCTTATCGCTACCCTGAAACCACGCTAAGGAGTGCATGATGACGACTAAACGCAAAGCCTACGTGCGGCCTGTGCCGTCCACCTGGTGGAAAAACCTGCCGTTTTATCGCTTCTATATGCTGCGTGAAGGCACGGCGGTACCGGCGGTCTGGTTCAGCCTTGAGTTAATGTATGGCGTTTTTGCCCTTAAACACGGGCCGGAAACTTGGGCGAACTTTGTCGGTTTCCTGCAAAACCCAATCATCGTGGTTCTGAACCTGATCGCGCTCGCGGCGGCGCTACTTCATACCAAAACCTGGTTTGAACTGGCGCCAAAAGCGGCAAACATCATCATTAAAGACGAAAAAATGGGGCCGGAGCCGGTCATTAAAGGGCTATGGGCAGTGACGATCCTGGTCACTGTTGTCATTCTGTTTGTCGCACTGTTCTGGTAAGGAGACTACTGTGATCAATCCAAATCCAAAACGTTCAGACGAGCCGGTCTTCTGGGGCCTGTTTGGCGCAGGCGGCATGTGGAGTGCCATCATCGCCCCGGTGATCATCCTGCTGGTCGGCATTATGCTGCCGCTGGGGCTATTCCCGGGCGATGCGCTGAGCTACGAGCGCGTGCTGGCGTTTGCGAGCAGCTTTATTGGCCGCGTGTTCATCTTCCTGATGATCGTCCTGCCGCTGTGGTGCGGCCTGCACCGCATTCACCATGCGATGCATGACCTGAAAATCCATGTGCCGAGCGGTAAATGGGTGTTCTACGGGCTGGCAACCATCCTGACAGTGGTGACGCTGATTGCCGTGGTCACCATCTGACGCTTCTGGCCCGCCATCCGGCGGGCCTTTTATTTCTGCATCTTTGCCACCAGCCACTGGGCAAATTCATGCATTGCGGACGTTTCAGCCCGCGACTGCAGTCTCGTTAACCAGTAACTGCCCAGATCAATTTGCGTTGTAAACGGCTGCACGATGCGCTCGCTGTTCAGCAAATGGGTAAACATATCGACAGGCGCAATGGCAATGCCCATACCTGCCTGTGCGGCTTCCAGCATGGTGACAGACGAATCAAACACCATCACCCGGTGCGTTGGCGACGGAGGATGCTCGCCTGCCGCCTGCATCCACGCCGACCATTCGTCGCGTCGGTAAGAGCGCAGCAGGGTAAACTTCAGGATGTCGGCCGGAGACTGGAGCACGGCGGCGATTTCGGGCGAGCAAAGCGGCGCCAGCGGCGCAGGGCACAGGAACTGCGCCTCGGTGCCGTGCCACGCTCCACCACCGTAGCGGATCGTATAATCAAGCCCTTCAGCAGCCGGATCGACGCGGTTGTTATGGGTGGAAAGGTGAAGATCGATATGCGGATAACAGCGGCGAAAGTCCGCGAGCTGAGAGAACAGGATACCCGTGGCGAAAGTCCCTACTACGCCAATTTTTAGCTTCTCCTGAGCGCGCTGGCTGGCAAAGCGATCCAGCATTCCGGCGATACGATCGAATGAATCATTCAGCACCGGCAGCAGATTTTCCCCCTCCGTGGTCAGCATCAGGCCGCGCGAGACGCGGACAAACAGCTGGCAATTCAGATGCTGCTCCAGCGCCTTAACGTGCTGGCTGATGGCGGAATGGGTGACGTTCAGCTCTATCGCGGCATGCGTAAAACTGAGGTGCCGGGCGGCCGCTTCGAAGGCGCGAAGCGAATTAAGCGGAAGATAGCTGCGGGTCATTGTTCCATCCGTTAGAAAAATTAACAGCTCATGCTAAATTTAACCGTTTGTCAGCCATAGTCAAATCCAACAGACTACAGCGGTCTGCCGGGCCCGGACACTCCCTTGACCTGCTATTATGGAAGATAATTGATGATGAAAAAATTCCTTTGCTGCGCCCTGCTGCTCAGCACATCCTGCTCTGTACTCGCCGCGCCGATGTCGGAAAAACAGCTGGCTGACGTGGTAGAACGCAACGTTACGCCCCTGATGAAAGCGCAGGGTATTCCAGGCATGGCGGTGGCCGTGATTTATCAGGGCCAGCCACACTACTTTACCTTTGGAAAGGCCGATATCGCGGCGAACAAACCCGTCACCCCGCAAACCCTGTTCGAACTGGGCTCTATAAGTAAAACCTTCACCGGCGTGCTGGGGGGCGATGCTATTGCCCGCGGCGAAATTTCGCTGGGCGATCCGGTAACTAAATATTGGCCTGAACTGACCGGCAAGCAGTGGCAAGGGATTCGCATGCTGGATCTGGCAACCTACACCGCCGGTGGCCTGCCTTTACAGGTGCCCGATGAGGTTACAGATAACGCATCCCTGCTGCGCTTCTATCAAAACTGGCAGCCTCAGTGGAAGCCGGGCACAACGCGTCTTTACGCCAACTCCAGCATCGGTCTTTTTGGCGCGCTGGCGGTCAAACCTTCCGGCATGAGCTATGAGCAGGCCATGACGGCGCGGGTCTTTAAGCCGCTCAAGCTGGATCATACCTGGATTAACGTTCCGAAAGCGGAGGAGACGCATTACGCCTGGGGATATCGTGACGGTAAAGCGGTCCACGTTTCACCGGGCATGCTGGACGCAGAGGCATATGGCGTGAAAACCAACGTGCAGGATATGGCGAGCTGGGTGATGGCCAATATGGCCCCTGACGCGCTGCAGGATACGTCCCTGAAGCAAGGCATTACGCTGGCGCAGTCTCGCTACTGGCGCGTGGGTGCCATGTATCAGGGGTTAGGTTGGGAGATGCTTAACTGGCCGGTCGATGCCAAAACCGTCGTCGGAGGCAGTGATAACAAGGTGGCGCTGGCACCGTTGCCTGCGAGAGAAGTGAGTCCACCCGTTCCCCCGGTTAAGGCCTCATGGGTGCACAAAACGGGCTCCACCGGCGGGTTTGGCAGCTACGTGGCCTTTATTCCTGAAAAGCAGCTCGGCATTGTGATGCTGGCGAATAAAAGCTATCCGAACCCGGCGCGAGTTGAGGCGGCATACCGTATCCTCGACGCGCTGCAGTAAAACATTGCCGGGTAGCGCTGCGCTTACCCGGCGAAACACACCGCACAAAAACCACATTTTCCTTGCCGTCATCTACACTTAACAAAAAACAGTAAGGAAACTCCTATGCGCATTTTGCCTGTTATCGCCGCGGTGACAGCCGCGTTTTTAGTGGTGGCCTGCAGTTCCCCTACCCCACCTCCTGGCGTTACCGTCGTCACGCCTTTTGATGCACAACGCTTCCTTGGAACATGGTATGAAATCGCGCGCCTCGACCATCGGTTTGAGCAGGGCTTAGAGAAGGTTACTGCTAATTACAGCCCAATGGATGATGGCGGTATTCAGGTGATCAATCGGGGCTATAATCCCGATCGTGAGATGTGGCAGCAGTCGGTCGGGAAAGCCTACTTCACTGGCGACCCGCGACGGGCCGCGCTCAAAGTCTCTTTCTTCGGTCCGTTTTATGGCGGCTATAACGTGATAGCACTCGACAGAGAGTACCGTCACGCGCTGGTCTGCGGGCCGGATCGCGACTATCTGTGGATACTTTCCCGCACGCCAACTATTTCGTCAGAAATGAAACAGCAGATGCTGGACGTCGCGACCCGACAGGGGTTTGATGTGTCGAAACTCATCTGGGTAAAACAGCCCCGTTAATGGGTACTGAGCTTCAGCCCAATGATACCGGCAACAATCAGAGCGAGGCTGGCAATGCGCGCCAGGCTCGCTGACTCACCCAGCAGCAGAATGCCGGTAATCGCCGCGCCTACGGCACCGATCCCCGTCCAGACGGCATAGGCCGTTCCCACGGGCAGAGAACGCATTGCCCACGATAGCAGAACAATGCTCACGATCATCGCCGTAACGGTAATAACGCTGGGCGTCAGGCGGGTAAATCCGTGGGTGTACTTGAGACCAATCGCCCATACCACTTCGAGCAGACCAGCAATAAAGAGAATAATCCAGGACATCTCGGGCTCCTTAACTTAAAAACAGTTGGGGCCGTCCCCGATGAAGGAAGCGCTTACGGGTCGTCCCGCAAGGCAGATAACACCCCATATTTTGGTTAGCGTGCGATTTTTTTTCAATCATTTTCTGATGAACGCGTTAAGCCCAGAAATAGCCGCAGTATGGCGCGGAGTTCAGGCATTTATAGCTCATCGGACTTCTCTATGATGATGTGCTTTCTGATGGCAGGAAGCCAAACCACTAGCCGACTGCGAATAAAATATGTTCAAGATTCTTTTGATTGACCGTTGTCACTTCACCCGCACCGGGTTTGAAGCATGGCTCAATCATTCCGGTTTGTTCCCGGGGCACTACGTTGTGACCGGGCTGAACAATCTATTCCTCGCCAGGGAGCACATTCTGCAATGGAAACCTGAGCTGGTCATCGCTGACCTGCATGGTTTCAGGCAGGATATTCACCATTTCCAGCAACTCTCTTCCTTGCTGAACGCCAGCGAAAAATTACCTTTTATTATGCTGCAATCGGGAGAGGACAAGGACCTGGCGACCTGGCTCGGGAACTTCCCGGTCTGGTCTTCGCTAATGAAAAATGCCCCGCTTGAGGAAATCGCGACGGTTATCAATGACGCGTTAATTTCGCGCGCAAGCACGTACCGCCCGACGGTGGCCGCCCCCTTGCTGACACGACAGGAGGAGAAAGTGTTGACGTTATGGATGGACGGCGCGAGCAACCAAAAGATAGCCGCTCACCTGAGCATTAACGGAAAAACGGTTTATACCTATAAACGCAATATCCGCATGAAGCTGCATATGGATACACGCTTTTCACCGTTTTTATCCCTTCAGGAAGCAGATAATTGACGGTACGGTGAAACTCACGTGCCGTACCGTCCATGCTTCATTAGTTCTGAGCTTTAGTTGCTGCACCAGAAATCGCGTTACCACCGTCGGAGATATCTTCCCCTACGCCGCGGGTGGTATTACATGCAGTCAACACGGAGGAAAGCACGAGGACAGAAAAGATCGCTGCAATTGTTTTCTTAACCATAATATCTTCCTTTTATAGCCAAAGTTGTTTTGTGTATAGCAACTTAAGAATAGACAAGATCCCGCCGATTGACGGAAAAGGAAGCAATTTTAGGAAAATTAGACGGGCTTAGCTGGCTGCGTGAGAAATGATATGACCGAGGTCCTGGATATCTTCCCCCATGCCACGGGCGGTGTTACAGCCGGAAAGCAGTACGCTGGAGAGCGCTAACAGAAGCAGAATTTTAACGGTACGTTTCATCATCCCTGCCTGCAAAAATCAGGCGCAGCGGGCGCTGCGCCTTGAATCATGACGTAAATTACTTCACGCGGGATACGTATTCGCCGGAGCGAGTATCCACTTTGATCACTTCACCGATCTGTACGAACAGCGGTACTTTCACCACAGCGCCGGTGGAGAGCGTTGCTGGCTTGCCGCCAGTACCCGCGGTGTCACCTTTCAGACCTGGATCGGTTTCAACGATTTCCAGCTCAACAAAGTTTGGTGGGGTAACGGCGATAGGCTGGCCGTTCCACAGGGTCACGATGCACTCAGCCTGATCCAGCAGCCACTTCGCGTTATCGCCAATCGCTTTCGCGTCAGCAGACAGCTGCTCGAAAGTTTCGTTGTTCATGAAGTGCCAGAACTCACCGTCGTTGTAAAGGTAAGTCAGGTTCATATCGACAACATCAGCGCCTTCAGCGGAGTCAGTAGATTTGAAGGTTTTCTCAACACGGGTGCCGGTCAGCAGGCGGCGCAGCTTAACGCGTGCGAATGCCTGGCCTTTACCTGGTTTAACGAATTCGCTGGCTTCAACCGCGTACGGTTCGCCGTCCATCATGATTTTAAGACCAGCACGAAAATCGTTGCTATAGTACGTTGCCATAAGGCCCTCTAAATTTGTTAACTGGTAGCTAAGCCACAAAATGGCGCATATTGTAACCCTAAACACCCCATCCAGAGAAGATTGGTTATCGCAACTTGCCGATGTAATCACCAGTCCTGATGAATTGCTGCGTCTTTTAGACCTCGATCAGCATCCGGAGTTGCTTGCTGGCCGTGAGGCAAAGCGACTTTTCGCCCTGCGCGTTCCCCGCGCGTTTGTTGCGCGCATGGAAAAAGGCAACCCTGACGATCCTTTATTAAAACAAACCCTTACGTCGCAGGATGAGTTTATTACAGCGCCGGGCTACAGCACCGATCCGCTGGAAGAGCAAAACAGCGTGGTGCCGGGTTTACTGCACAAATATCTCAATCGCGCCCTGCTGCTGGTAAAAGGCGGCTGTGCGGTAAATTGTCGTTACTGCTTCCGTCGGCACTTCCCGTATGCCGAAAACCAGGGAAATAAGCGCAACTGGCAGGTTGCGCTGGACTATATCGCCGCCCATCCAGAGCTGGATGAGATTATTTTTTCCGGCGGTGACCCGCTGATGGCAAAAGATCATGAACTGGACTGGCTTTTGACGCAGCTTGAAGCCATCCCGCACATTAAGCGTCTGCGCATTCACAGCCGTTTACCGATCGTCATCCCGGCGCGTATTACCGACGCCCTGGTCACGCGCCTGGAGCAGTCACGTCTACAGGTGCTGCTGGTAAACCATATCAACCACGCGAACGAGATCGACGATGAATTTCGCGCGGCGATGGCGCGTCTGCGTAAGGCGGGCGTGACGCTGCTCAACCAGAGCGTATTGTTGCGCGGCGTGAACGACAGTGCCCGGGTGCTGGCCGATCTCAGCAATGCCTTGTTTGACGCAGGCGTGATGCCCTATTACCTGCATGTGCTGGATCGCGTGCAGGGCGCGGCGCATTTCATGGTGACGGATGAGGAAGCCCGACAAATTATGCGCGAGCTGTTAACGCTGGTTTCAGGTTATATGGTGCCGAAGCTGGCACGCGAGATTGGCGGAGAGCCGAGTAAGACGCCGCTGGATTTGCAACTGCGGCAGCGCTAAAAGGCAGGTGGCGCTACGCTTACCTGCCCTACGAGGTGAGGCGCAGCGCCATCAGCAAGTAAACTCAGTTCGGGCACTTATAGACCTGGCCGCTCATCTGGCTGGCCGTTGGCACGAAGCTGGAGAGCATTCCTTGCGTCGGGCTGCTCACGCCGTAAATCACGTTCCCCCCCATTGCAGCAGCCTGGTTACGCAGGGCATTCGCCGCGCCGCGCATAGAGCCACCTTCTTCACCGTGCTGACCCGACATCCAGTTACTTTGTTCACCGGTGGCCGTGCCTAACAGCTGGCATTCGCTGCCTGGCTTATCTTCCACAAAGCGAACGCCCTGGCCCGCTGCCGACAGTTCATTGCTGGAGCTACAACCCGCCAGCAGCAACGCTGCTCCTACGATCCCTGCACAGACTTTTACGCGCATGTTATTCCTCGTTTTCAATAAGCTGGACAGTAATTGTCCGTGTGTAAATCTTATACCTAAAAGATGACTAAAAGAAAAATCCCCGCGCATTTATGCGAGCCGGATTCCGTACATCACTCCTCCGACATCTTAAATGAATTCTGATAATGCCCTTTGGGATATCGTGTTTTAGCCCTCGATCGTTTTTAGTGTTGCGACGTACAACTTTTGTACGCGATTAAAACAGGGGGTTTCATGAGTGCATCATCCTCAGGAGAGGAAAAGGTAACATGGGTGGGCTATCTGGCGTTTGTGCTCACCATCGTATTTTTCTCAGGCTTTTTCGCCAAAAGTTCCGAATGGTGGCGCGTGCTGGATTTTACCGTCCTAAACGGCAGCTTCGGTCCGGTGAACGGCGCGCTCACGTTTCGCGGTGAGGGCGGCACGGGGGCGAAAGACGGTTTCTTATTTGCCCTTGAACTGGCGCCTTCGGTCATTTTATCGCTCGGGATCATTGCCGTCACCGAGGGGCTGGGCGGGCTGCGTGCCGCGCAACAGCTGATGACGCCCATTTTGCGCCCGCTGCTTGGCGTACCGGGCGTCTGCTCTCTGGCCCTCATCGCCAACCTGCAAAATACCGATGCCGCAGCAGGGATGACCAAAGAGTTGACCGACGAAGGGGCTATTACCGATCGCGAGCGCGCCATTTTCGCCACCTTCCAGACCAGCGGTAGCGCCATCATTACCAACTATTTTTCTTCCGGCGCCGCACTCTTCACGTTTATTACCGTCCCGGTAATCACGCCGCTGGCCGTCATACTGATGTTTAAATTTGTTGGCGCGAACCTCCTGCGTCTGTGGATCGCTCACATGGAAGATCGTCGTATTCAGGAGGAAAAAAATGATCGCCCAGCCGCGTAAAAATATCATGGACATGTTTATCGATGGCGCCCGCCGAGGCTTTACCATCGCCACCACCAGCCTGCTGCCGAACGTGGTTATGGCGTTTGTCATCATTCAGGCGCTCAAGGTGACCGGCCTGCTGGATATTGTTGGCAATATTTGCGAGCCAATTATGGCCCTGTGGGGGCTTCCGGGCGCGGCGGCAACGGTCCTGCTGGCCTCGGTGATGAGTATGGGCGGCGGCGTGGGGGTTTGCGCCAGCCTGGTGGCTGCCGGCACGCTCAACGGCCACGATGCCACCGTTCTGCTGCCCGCCATCTATCTGATGGGCAATCCGGTGCAAAACACCGGCCGCTGTCTGGGCACCGCAGGCGTTAACCCGAAGTATTATCCGCACATCATTACCGTCTGCGTCATTAACGCCCTGCTCTCAATGTGGGTAATGCAGCTACTCTTCTGAGGAGATAAAAATGGATTTTTCAGTGCTGGAACCCCATCTTTTCCGCAATGTGCACCTTTACGCGCCGGAGGATCGGGGACGTTGCGATCTGCTGATCGCCGGGGGAAAAATCGTCGCGATTGAAAAAACGGATCGCGCAGCAATCCAGCTTAGCTGTCCTGAAACCGATCTCGCCGGGGCGGTGGTTTGTCCAGGCTTTATCGATCAGCACGTACACCTGATCGGCGGCGGCGGTGAAGCCGGTCCGCACACCCGGACGCCGGAGGTACGGTTGTCCGCGCTGGTGGCGGCGGGCATCACCTCCGTTGTTGGCCTGCTGGGTACCGACGGCGTGACCCGTCATCCCGAATCTCTGCTGGCAAAAACGCGGGCGCTTGAGCATGAAGGGATCAGCGCGTGGATGCTGACAGGCGCATACGGGCTGCCTTCTCCGACGATTACCGGCAGCATCGAAAAGGATGTGGCGCTGATTGATAAAATCATCGGCGTGAAATGCGCGATTTCCGACCATCGCTCTTCCGCACCAGCGGATGACCAGCTCGCGAATATGGCCGCCCAGTCGCGCGTCGGCGGGCTGCTGGGCGCCAAAGCGGGCATATCCGTGTTTCACCTCGGCAACAGCCCGAAGCTGCTGGAGCCGCTGCTTAACATCCTGAAAAACGCCGACGTGCCACGCACGAAGCTGCTGCCAACCCACGTTAACCGCGACCAGGCGCTGTTCCTCGCCGCGCTGGATTATGCCCGCGACGGGGGCTATATCGACATCACCACCAGCATCAGTGAGCCCATTGATGCCGCCACCGCCATCGCGACGGCCCGTGAAGCACAGGTGCCGTTTAACCGGCTTACGCTCAGCTCGGACGGTAACGGCAGCCAACCGAATTTTGACGCGAACGGTAATCTGGTGGGCATTGGCGTAGCCGGGTTCGAATCTCTGCCTCAGACGCTGCAGCAACTGGTCAGCCGGTATCACCTGCCGCTGGAGGAGGCGCTTCTGCCGTTTACGCGTAACGTAGCGGAGTTTCTCGGGCTGGAGCATAAGGGGCGGCTCGCGCCCGGATGCGATGCCGATTTCCTGGTGCTGACGGATGACATGAAGATCCGCGAGGTCTGGGCGAAAGGCCGTCAGATGGTGTGCGAAGGCGTAGCATGCGTGAAGGGAACATTTGAGTAGCGGCAATAAAAAACCCCGGACATTTCTGCCCGGGGTTCGTTCTGAGAGGTTCAGAACAACATGATTACATCATGCCGCCCATTCCACCCATGCCGCCCATACCAGCAGCACCTAAGTCAGGCGCGTCGCCTTTTGGCAGGTCGGTTACCATGCACTCGGTCGTGATCATCAGGCCAGCTACAGATGCCGCGTACTGCAGAGCAGAACGGGTCACTTTAGTTGGGTCCAGGATACCGAAGTCGATCATGTTGCCGTATTCTTCAGTTGCCGCGTTGTAACCGTAGTTACCTTCACCCGCTTTCACGTTGTTCGCAACCACAGACGGCTCTTCACCGGCGTTGGACACGATCTGACGCAGAGGAGCTTCCATTGCGCGCAGCGCAACTTTGATACCCACGTTCTGGTCTTCGTTCTGAGCGGTCAGGCCAGCCAGCTTAGCGGCTACACGCACCAGCGCGACACCACCACCAGCAACTACGCCTTCTTCTACCGCAGCACGGGTGGCGTGCAGGGCATCGTCAACGCGTGCTTTCTTCTCTTTCATTTCAACTTCGGTCGCCGCACCAACTTTGATTACCGCAACGCCGCCAGCCAGTTTAGCTACGCGCTCCTGCAGTTTTTCACGGTCGTAATCGGAAGTGGCTTCTTCGATCTGCTTACGGATCTGACCAACACGGCCCTGAATAGCGGCTTCTTCACCCACACCGTCGATGATGGTGGTGGTGTCTTTGTTGATCACAACGCGTTTCGCCTGGCCCAGGTCTTCCAGGGTCGCTTTTTCCAGCTCCATACCGATCTCTTCGGAGATCACGGTACCACCGGTCAGGGTAGCGATATCCTGCAGCATTGCTTTACGGCGATCGCCGAAGCCAGGTGCTTTAACCGCAGCCACTTTCACGATGCCACGCATGGTGTTAACCACCAGGGTCGCCAGCGCTTCGCCTTCAACATCTTCAGCGATGATAACCAGCGGCTTGCCTGCTTTCGCAACGGCTTCCAGCACTGGCAGCATTTCACGGATGTTGGAGATTTTCTTGTCAGCCAGCAGGATGAACGGGCTTTCCAGCTCAACAGCGCCAGTTTCTGGCTTGTTGATGAAGTATGGGGACAGGTAACCGCGGTCGAACTGCATACCTTCAACCACGTCCAGTTCGTCTTCCAGACCGGTACCGTCTTCAACGGTGATCACGCCTTCTTTACCGACTTTATCCATCGCTTCAGCGATCAGTTTACCTACGGTTTCGTCAGAGTTAGCGGAGATAGTACCAACCTGAGCAATGGCTTTAGAGTCAGAGCACGGTACGGACAGCGCTTTCAGTTCTTCAACAGCGGATGCGACAGCTTTGTCGATACCACGTTTCAGATCCATTGGGTTCATGCCCGCAGCAACGGCTTTCAGGCCTTCAGTGATGATAGCCTGCGCCAGTACGGTCGCGGTGGTGGTACCGTCGCCTGCAGCGTCGTTCGCTTTAGAGGCAACTTCTTTCACCATCTGCGCGCCCATGTTTTCGAACTTGTCTTCCAGCTCGATTTCACGTGCAACGGAAACACCATCTTTGGTGATGGTTGGCGCGCCGAAGGATTTATCCAGCACTACGTTACGGCCTTTCGGGCCCAGGGTCACTTTAACTGCATCTGCCAGTACGTTTACGCCGCGGAGCATTTTTACACGAGCGTCGTTACCGAATTTTACGTCTTTAGCTGCCATGTTCTTATTTCCTCAAATTCTCGTGCGTAAATTACGCTTCAACAATTGCCAGAATGTCGCTCTCGGACATGATCAACACTTCTTCATTGTCGATCTTCTCGGATTTCACGCCGTAGCCATCGTTGAAAATTACGATGTCACCAACTTTAACGTCCAGCGGCTGCACAGTTCCGTTTTCCAGGATGCGGCCCTTACCGACAGCGATGATTTCGCCACGCGTTGATTTGGCTGCTGCAGAACCGGTCAGAACGATGCCGCCAGCAGACTTGGTTTCAACTTCTTTACGTTTGACGATCACACGATCATGTAACGGACGAATACTCATTGATAGCTCTCCTTTGAGAAAGTCATTATCAGTTATGGATGACGCCGGCCCGCATGCGGTTTTCCGACTAGTGCCCTGAGAGATGGGGATAGCTTTTTACCCCTTCAAGGGGGAATCGAAAAAAAATTTGCGAAAGTGTTACCATCCACTCTCTTTTGATGGTGGCAGGGCAAGGTAAATGAGTGGACTCAGGCAGGAGCTGGGGCTGGCGCAGGGCGTTGGCCTGCTTTCAACCTCCTTGTTAGGTACCGGCGTGTTTGCCGTACCGGCACTGGCGGCGCTGGTCGCCGGAAATAACAGTCTTTGGGCATGGCCGGTGCTGATCCTGCTGGTGTTCCCGGTGGCGATTGTGTTTGCCATACTCGGGCGGCACTTCCCCAGCGCGGGCGGCGTAGCGCATTTTGTCGGCATGGCGTTTGGTCCGCGCATGGAGCGCGTAACCGGCTGGCTGTTTTTGTCGGTAATACCCGTTGGCCTTCCGGCAGCCCTGCATATCGCCACCGGCTTTGGACAGGCGCTGTTTGGCTGGCACGACGAACAACTGCTGCTGGCTGAGCTGGGTACGCTGGCGATCGTCTGGTGGGTGGGCTCGCGCGGAGCCAGTTCAAGCGCGAATCTGCAAACGTTGGTTGCAGCGTTGATCGTCGTGCTGATCGTCGCCATCTGGTTTGCGGGTAACATTACCGTAGCGGATATCCCCTTCCCTGCGATAAACGATATCGACCATTCACAGCTTTTCGCTGCGTTATCCGTCATGTTCTGGTGTTTTGTTGGACTTGAAGCGTTCGCTCACCTGGCATCCGAGTTTAAACAGCCCGAGCGTGATTTTCCCCGCGCTCTGATGATTGGTTTACTGCTGGCGGGCACCGTATACTGGGCCTGTACCGTGCTGGTGCTGCACTTCGACGCGTTCGGCGAAGATAAAGCCGCCGCCGCATCGCTACCGGGTATCGTGGTTAAACTTTTCGGCGTGAAGGCGCTATGGGTGGCCTGTGTGATTGGCTATCTCGCCTGCTTTGCCAGCCTCAACATTTATATCCAGAGCTTCGCCCGTCTGGTGTGGTCACAGGCGCGCTACAAACCTGAGAGCCGCCTCGCGCGGTTGTCTAAACGTCAACTCCCGATGAATGCGCTGAATGCCGTGCTGGGCTGCTGCGTCCTGAGCTCGCTGGGTATTTATCTTCTCGACATCAACCTCGATGCTCTAATTATCTACGCCAACGGTATTTTCATCATGATCTACCTGCTGTGCATGCTGGCGGGCTGTCGTCTGCTGAAAGGTCGCTATAAAGCACTGGCGGTCGTCGGGGGCATGCTGTGCCTGCTGTTGCTGGCGATGGTGGGATGGAAGAGTGCGTACGCCATCGTCATGCTGGCGGGGCTGTGGGCGTTTTTACCGAAGCGGAAAAATCCGTAGGCCCGGTAAGCGAAGCCACCGGGCAAAAAAATTATCGATCGTCTTTATGGTCTAAACGGTCGCGCTGTTCATCCTTGCGCTGATACTCCCCTTCGAAGGTATCGCCTGGCCCTGTGCTGAACCCGCCGCCCGGCATGCGGCTGAAGCGCAGGTGCGGCAGCAGCTTCATGGTCAGGTGCTTCTGCACCGGCGGCAACAGCAACAGCAGGCCGAGGAAGTCGGTGAAGAACCCCGGCAGGATCAGCAGCAGGCCAGCAATAATCAGCGACACGCTTTTGATCATCTCTTCTGCCGGGCTTTCGCCTGCGGCCATCTTCTGCTGCATTATCAGGAAATTTTTGAAACCCTGATTACGCACCAGCGACATGCCGATGACGGAGGTGAAGATCACCAGAATCAGCGTCAGCAGGACGCCCAGCACGTGAGCTACCTGAATGAAAATAGAAATCTCAATGTAAACATAGAGAAAGAAAGCAATAAACGGTATCCAGCGCACTGGCATCTCCTGTGTGGCAGGTGCCATCTGGCACCTGTCTGATGTGTTCGCGTCACGCGTTTGTAAGAGATGGAGACGGTTAGCCAAAATTCAATCGGTTTGCACGGATATTTTTTTCGGAAATATTAAAGCGGTGACACATTTCACAGATTAATAATTATCATGGAATCGGGTCGATAATAAGTGATCCAGCTTACGGCAATTCGCTATCATCAGCATATGATCTCGAACATCTGGCCGATTGAGGGAATAATCGTCGGTCAGAAAATATTCAAAACCACATATATGTTGTGTGTTTAGTACAATCCATCGGCAGCTTGAAAAGAAGGTTCACATGTTAAACAACATTCGTATCGAAGAAGACTTGTTGGGTACCAGGGAAGTTCCAGCGGATGCCTACTATGGTGTTCACACTCTGAGAGCGATTGAAAACTTCTACATCAGCAACAGCAAAATCAGCGATATCCCTGAGTTTGTCCGTGGCATGGTGATGGTGAAGAAAGCCGCAGCGCTGGCGAACAAAGAGCTGCAAACCATTCCTAAAAGCGCGGCAAATGCGATTATCGCTGCCTGCGATGAAGTGCTGAACAACGGCAAATGCATGGACCAGTTCCCGGTTGACGTCTATCAGGGCGGCGCGGGTACCTCCGTCAACATGAATACCAACGAAGTACTGGCAAACATCGGCCTTGAGCTGATGGGCCACCAGAAAGGTGAATACCAGTACCTCAACCCGAACGACCACGTTAACAAATGCCAGTCCACCAACGACGCCTACCCAACCGGCTTCCGCATCGCGGTGTATGCCTCCGTGGTCAAACTGGTCGACGCGATCAACCAGCTGGGCGATGGCTTCCAGCGTAAGGCCGTTGAGTTCCAGGACATTCTGAAAATGGGCCGTACCCAGCTGCAGGACGCGGTGCCAATGACCCTCGGTCAGGAATTCCACGCGTTTAACGTGCTGCTTAACGAAGAGACCAAAAACCTGCTGCGCACCTCCGAGCTGCTGCTGGAAGTGAACCTGGGCGCCACCGCCATCGGTACGCGTCTGAACACCCCGGATGGCTATCAGCAACTGGCGGTTCAGAAGCTGGCGGAAGTGTCTAACCTTCCTGTGGTGCCTGCGGAAGACCTGATTGAAGCCACATCCGACTGCGGCGCGTACGTAATGGTACACAGCGCCCTGAAACGTCTGGCGGTGAAACTGTCCAAAATCTGTAATGACCTGCGCCTGCTCTCCTCCGGCCCGCGCGCTGGCCTGAACGAAATCAACCTGCCAGAGTTGCAGGCGGGTTCTTCCATTATGCCAGCCAAAGTTAACCCGGTAGTGCCAGAAGTGGTGAACCAGGTTTGCTTTAAAGTCATCGGTAACGACACCACCGTGACCATGGCTTCAGAAGCCGGTCAGCTGCAGCTGAACGTGATGGAGCCGGTGATTGGCCAGGCTATGTTTGAATCCATTCACATCCTGACTAACGCCTGCTACAACCTGCTGGAAAAATGCATTAACGGCATCACCGCGAATAAAGAAGTCTGTGAAGGCTATGTTTATAACTCCATCGGGATCGTTACTTACCTCAACCCGTTCATCGGCCACCACAACGGTGACATCGTTGGTAAGATTTGCGCCGAAACCGGTAAGAGCGTGCGTGAAGTCGTGCTGGAGCGTGGACTGTTGACCGAAGCCGAGCTGGACGATATCTTCTCGGCCCAGAACCTGATGCATCCGGCATATAAAGCGAAACGATATACCGATGAAAGCGAACAGTAACAGTTCAGGCTAGGCTTCCGAAAGGCACGTCACTTGTGACGTGCCTTTTTTCTTTTTAGGCGTTACCTAAATACAACAATTCAATATCAACTTGTTAATAAGCAAGGCAGGTCTTTATGTTTGGAGCAGAACTCGTCATCGTCCTGTTGGCGATTTATTTGGGCGCGCGGCTCGGGGGTATCGGCATTGGTTTTGCCGGCGGTCTCGGGGTGCTCGTACTTACCCTTATCTTTCAGATTAAACCCGGCGCAATCCCTTTTGACGTTATCGAAATCATCATGGCGGTTATTGCCGCTATTGCGGCCATGCAGGTGGCGGGCGGTATGGACTACCTGGTGAGCCTGGCGGAGCGCATGTTGCGCCGCCATCCGAAATACATCACCTTCCTTGCCCCGCTGGTGACCTGGTTTATGACCATTCTCGCGGGAACCGGCCACACGGCGTTCTCCACGCTGCCGGTGATCACCGAGGTGGCAAAAGAACAGGGGATTCGCCCGTCTCGTCCGCTTTCTATTGCCGTGGTGGCGTCGCAGATTGCGATCACCGCGTCGCCAATCTCAGCCGCCGTAGTCTTCTTCGCAGGTATCCTTGAGCCGATGGGCGTGAGCTACCTGACGCTGCTGGCGATCTGTATTCCAGTCACGCTGATTGCGGTGATGATTACCGCCGTGCTGTGTAACTTCCTCGGTGCCGAGCTGAAAGACGATCCGGTTTACCAGGAGCGTCTGGCAAAAGGTGAAGTGAGCCTGCGCGGTAGCCAGGTATTCGAGCTGAAGCCGCACGCGAAACGCTCCGTGCTGCTGTTCCTGATCGGTATCGTCGCCGTGATGTTCTACGCGACCGCCATCAGCGACACCGTGGGGCTGATCCAGAACCCGGTGCTGCCGCGTAACGAAGCGATTGTGGTATTCATGCTGACCATCGCCACGCTGATTAGCATCACCTGTAAAATCGACACCAGCGAAGTGCTGAACGCCAGCACCTTCAAATCCGGTATGAGCGCCTGCGTGTGCGTACTGGGCGTGGCGTGGCTCGGTGACACCTTTGTGAAAGCGCACATCAGCGACATCCAGACCGTTGCCGGCGACCTGCTGCACAACTACCCGTGGCTGCTGGCGGTGGTACTGTTCTTTGCCGCGACGCTGCTTTACTCTCAGGCTGCCACCACCAAAGCGCTGATGCCTGCGGCACTGATGCTGGGCGTGACGCCGCTGACGGCGATTGCCTCTTTTGCGGCCGTTTCCGCCCTGTTCGTGCTACCAACCTACCCAACCCTGCTGGCCGCGGTTGAGATGGATGACACCGGCTCAACCCGCATCGGTAAGTACGTGTTTAACCACGCGTTCCTGATCCCGGGCGTGGTGGCGATTACGCTTTGCGTCGTCCTCGGCTTTATCATCGGTGGCATTGTGCTGTAAACGGTTAGCCGTTGTAAAAATAGTTAAAATCGGGCCGCTCTGCGGCCCGTTTCATTAATGACCAATCGCATGGCGTGATATAGTGAAGACTTTCGTGATGAGGAGGTCGACTTGTGAACACGCCTGATGCTGTTGTCGTACTTTGTACCGCCCCTGATGAAGCCTCTGCCCAGGATCTCGCCGCCAAAGCGCTGGCCGAAAAACTGGCAGCCTGCGTCACGCTGCTCCCCGGCGCGACCTCCCTTTATTACTGGGAAGGCAAGCTGGAGCAGGAGTATGAAGTCCAGATGTTGCTCAAAACCAATCTGGCGAATCAGCAGGCGCTCCTTGACTGCCTCAAGTCTCATCATCCTTATCAAACCCCGGAGCTGCTGGTGCTGCCAGTGGTCCACGGCGATAACGACTATCTCTCATGGCTCAACGCTTCTTTACGCTGATCCTGCTGCTGTGCAGCACGTCAGTATTTGCCGGGTTGTTTGACGCGCCCGGCCGTTCGAACTTTATTCCCGCCGACCAGGCGTTCATTTTCGACTTTCAGCAAAACCAGCACGATCTCAATCTGACCTGGCAGGTGAAAGAGGGTTACTACCTCTACCGCAAGCAGGTCAGCATCACGCCGGCAAAGGCTAACGTTGGCGCATTGCAGATGCCCGCTGGCGAATGGCATGAGGACGAGTTCTACGGTAAAAGTGAAATTTATCGCCAGCGCTTAAGCGTGCCCGTTACGGTGAATCAGGCGGATAAAGATGCCACGCTGACGGTTACGTATCAGGGCTGTGCCGACGCGGGCTTCTGCTACCCCCCTGAAACGAAGGTCGTTCCGCTTACTGAAGTTAAAGCGGCTGCCTCCCCTCTCCCCTCAGGCGAGAGGGACAGGGTGAGGGATGAAGGCGAAGCCAAAGCTGCTTCCGATCTGCCGTTCTCAGCACTTTGGGCCTTACTGATTGGTATCGGCATTGCCTTTACCCCTTGTGTCCTGCCGATGTACCCGCTTATCTCCGGGATTGTACTGGGCGGCAAACAGCGCCTTTCTACCGCCCGGGCGCTGCTCCTGGCCTTTATTTATGTGCAGGGCATGGCGCTCACCTATACCGCCCTCGGCCTCGTGGTCGCCGCGGCCGGACTGCAGTTCCAGGCAGCGCTTCAGCACCCTTACGTGCTAATCGGCCTGTCAGCCGTATTTATTCTGCTGGCGCTGTCGATGTTTGGCCTGTTCACGCTTCAGCTGCCCTCTTCGCTGCAAACCCGCTTAACGCTGATGAGCAATCGCCAGCAGGGTGGGTCTGCGGGCGGCGTGTTCGCAATGGGCGCCATCGCCGGGTTGATTTGTTCCCCCTGCACTACAGCACCGCTGAGCGCTATCCTGCTGTACATCGCCCAGAGCGGTAATATGTGGCTCGGCGGGGGTACGCTGTATCTTTACGCGCTGGGGATGGGCCTGCCGCTGATTCTGGTGACGGTGTTTGGCAACCGCCTGCTGCCGAAGAGCGGCCCGTGGATGGAGACGGTGAAAACCGCGTTCGGCTTTGTCATCCTGGCGCTCCCGGTGTTCCTGCTGGAGCGCATCATGGGTGACGCGTGGGGTTTGCGCCTGTGGGCCATGCTCGGCGTGGCGTTCTTCTCCTGGGCGTTTATCGTCAGCCTGGGGGCAAAAAAAGCGTGGATGCGTCTGGTGCAAATTCTCCTGCTCGCCGCCGCGTTGGTGAGCGTGCGCCCGCTTCAGGATTGGGCGTTCGGCTCGCCTGTGGGCCAGACGCAGGCACATTTAAACTTTATACACGTTAAGAACGTCGATGAGCTCAACAGCGCGTTGGCGCAGGCAAAAGGCAAACCGGTGATGCTCGACCTCTATGCCGACTGGTGTGTTGCCTGCAAAGAGTTTGAAAAATACACCTTTAGCGATCCTCAGGTGCAAAATGCCCTGAAAGAGACGGTACTCCTTCAGGCAAACGTCACAGCCAACAATGCGCAGGATAAGGCCCTGCTTAAACACCTTACCGTACTCGGGCTGCCAACCATTCTGTTCTTCAATGAGCAGGGGGAAGAGCTGCCAGAACAGCGTGTAACCGGGTTTATGGACGCACCGGCATTCAGCGCGCATTTGCGCAATCGCCAACCGTAAACAACACTTTAGACGGGACATACCGTTGGGAATAGCGGAGGAGATAACCGTGCAACGCGAAGACGTACTGGGACAAGCCCTGCAACTACTTGAGATTCAAGGGATCGCCAGCACCACGCTTGAGATGGTAGCCGACCGTATCGATTACCCTCTGGATGAGCTTAAGCGCTTCTGGCCGGATAAAGAGGCGCTGCTTTATGATGCCCTACGCTATCTTAGCCAGCAGGTGGATATCTGGCGCAGGCAGCTAATGTTGAATGAAGAGCTGACCGCTGAGCAAAAACTGTTAGCGCGCTACACCGCCCTGACAGAGTGCGTCAGCAACAATCGTTATCCAGGCTGCCTGTTTATTGCTGCCTGTACGTTTTATCCCGATCCTGGCCATCCAATACACCAGCTGGCGGATCAGCAAAAACGTGCGGCGCATGACTTCACCCACGAACTGCTGACAACGCTTGAAGTGGATGACCCGGCAATGGTCGCTAAGCAGATGGAGCTCGTACTGGAGGGTTGCCTGAGCCGCATGCTGGTGAACCGTAGCCAGGCCGATGTGGATACGGCGCACCGCCTGGCGGAAGACATTCTGCGCTTTGCCCAGTGTCGTATGGGCGGGGCGTTAACCTAGACCAGCATGCCCGCCCAGGCGGAGACGAGCAGACATAGCGCCATCAGGCGCTGAAACCGCACCATCGCCACGGTGGTGCGAAACACCCGGTTTACCGCCTTCCCCAGCCACGCCCAGCACATCAGGCACATCACAGAAATCAGTAAAAACCATAGCGCCATCAGCGCAATACCTCTTAACGGATGAATGCTCGCGGGAGCAAAAAGACTCACTACCGCCAGCGCCATCATCCACGTTTTCGGATTCACCATCTGCAGCAGCGCTGCGGCTTGCGCGGTGAAGCGATGAGGCGTCTTCTCAGAAAGATTCGCCGCAGGCGCCCGATACAGTTGCCAGCTCATCCAGGTTAGCCACAGCACGCCCGCCCAACTCATTGCCTGGCGTATCAGAGGAAACTGACGCAGCACCTCCCCGGCGCCGGCACCCGATATCAGCACAATCAGACTCGCCGTAATACATCCCCCCATAATGGCGGGAATGGTGTTTTTCACGCCAAAGTGCTGGCTGTTAGTGAGAACGAGGATATTCGTCGGGCCGGGCGTTATCGACGCGACAAAGGCAAACAGCAGATAAGGCATCAGACTCACAGATGGCTCCTTTTTTGTTAGAGCCATTACTGTGCTGCTATTTTCTGGAAACGTCTGGAAGGTTTGTGCACAACCGGCGGTAGTGGGCAGGGGAAATGCGGTATGCACGCTGGAACCAGCGTCCCAGATGGCTTTGGTCGGCAAAACCGAGCGCTGTAGCCACATTAACAGGCTGTTCGCCGTGCGCCAGCAGCTGTCGCGCCTTTGCCAGACGCAGCTGAATAAGCCAGGCGTGCGGTGCCAGGTTGAACTCGCGCTTAAAACAGCGCGTCAGCGTAAAGCGATCCGTGCCCGTCTCGCGCGCAAGGTCTGACAACCCCACGTTCTCGCCGATATGCGCATAAAGATAGTCGCGTGCGCGATGCGCCACGGCAGCGCTCTGTAGCTGCGACGGGAGTTTCTTACGCCAGTGGCAATGGGAGGTGATCTGAGAGAGCAGCTTATCCATTGTGCTCTGCTGAACAATTTTCATCTCATCGCTATGCAACGCGTTAAACGTCTCGCCGATAGAACGGACCAGCTGAGGTTCTCGCGTTAGCGTTTGAGCAAAGTGAAGCGAGTAGGGATCCGGCGTGGCCTCATATAATCCACGGAGGGTACGCGTCAGCCACTGCTCGTCAAGATAGAAGGTGAGATAGGTAAAGCCTCCTTCCACAGGCGCGTCGCCGTCGTGAATTTCACCCGGCTCCAGTAAGAACGCATCACCAGGATGGCTGCGGTGGCGTTCGCGACGACAGTGGAACTGCTGGGTGCCTGAAAGGGTAATCCCGACCAGATAACTATCGTGCCAGTGGGGATCGAAGGCATGGCCTTCGAAGTGCGCTTTAATCGTTTCAATGCCGGTATCCGCATGCTGACGGAGCTCAAGCCAGTCGTTTGCCATACTGCCCTCCTGTTGTCATCAGCATTGCCGCACGGCCCGGTATTGTCTGGAAGATTTGTGCATTTTCACGGTGAAAACGTACAGATTGCCGCAAACTTAAGCAGTTGAACAGCTTTTCCTGAAATAATGTTGACGATAAGGCGCGATTGCGGTTTAATGCGCTCCGTTGCCCGGATAGCTCAGTCGGTAGAGCAGGGGATTGAAAATCCCCGTGTCCTTGGTTCGATTCCGAGTCCGGGCACCACTATTTAAAGAACCCAGCCTATGGCTGGGTTTTTGCTTTTCTGCGTTTATCAAAACCTTACCTTATTTTTACTCCTGTATCTCTTCCCGGTAAGATCGTGCGGTTAGCATTTCCCGGTGGCACTGCGCTTACCGGGCCTGCAAAACCTGTAGGCCGGATAAGGCGAAGCCGTCATCCGGTATTTTCCGGCGCACAAAGCAAAAAACCCCGCACCTTACGGTACGGGGTTCTTCTTAATTGATGCCTGGCAGTTCCCTACTCTCACATGGGGAGACCCCACACTACCATCGGCGCTACGGCGTTTCACTTCTGAGTTCGGCA